>CALMMX010000079.1 GCA_937868545.1 uncultured Bacteroidota bacterium | reverse complement strand
TTTTATTTTTCTTTTTTCCATGATGAAAAAAGAAACAAAAAAATCTAGGCAAAACGCCAAATCCGTTTTTCATCGCACTTCCTCTGCTTCAGCTCCACCTGAAAAACTAGGATTTCGCACCGTTTTGCCAGAGCCAACCGCACCTCACTAAAATTAAACCACCGATTTTTTAATCATTAGATTATTTGAGGGATGCCTAAATAATTTATTCAGGGATTTTTTCTACAAGTACTTCTTGTTGTGATTTGTTGTAATAGGTGCAAGTCATTTTGTTGAGGTCTACTATCCAATATTCAATACCAGTTTCAGCACAGTGAGTGCAAAATGTGTAATAGTCTGTTTCTCCTTTTTGGTGAGCTTTTAAGTTTTGAATAAATGTTGTAGGATTACAAACATCAGAAATTACCAAGCTTTCATATTTAGGCAGTGAATTGGTTGTGAAATTATTTGCTCCAAAATATTCTGTTACGCTATTAGTTACCCAAGTTTTAAAACCTAATACGCCAAAGGATTTAATTTCTTTTATATAACTTGGGAAATCGGAACCAGATTTTACTTTTAAATGTGCATTTTGTATTTGTTGAACTGTAAACATATTTGTAATAATTTTTAATGTATTGTTTAACTTATAATGACAAATGTAGCTAGAGCTTTTTGATTATTATTAAAAAAACAATATAAATTTAATTAGGCTCTAGGTTTAAAAAAATATTTAAATTTACCTTATGTTTACAGGAATTATAGAAACTTTAGCTAAAGTTGAAGGTATTGCAAAAGAGCAATCTAATGTGCATTTCACATTTAGTTCAGCAATTACTCATGAGTTAAAAATTGACCAAAGTGTTGCGCATAATGGCGTTTGTCTTACAGTAGTAAGTATTGATAATAAGCAATATACAGTTACAGCAATTGAAGAAACCTTGCAAAAAACAAATTTAGGAAATTTGAATGTTGGTGATAGTGTAAACTTAGAACGTTGCATGCCTGCTAATGGCAGATTTGATGGGCATATTGTGCAAGGGCATGTTGATGAAACAGGAACTGTTACAAATATTATTGATAATAATGGAAGTTGGACTTACACAATTACATATAATAATGCATCAAATAATTTAACGGTTGAAAAGGGTTCTATTACAATTAATGGAACTAGTTTAACGGTTGTAAATTCTCAGGAAAACTCATTTTCTGTTTGTATTATTCCTTACACATATGAAAATACAGTTTTTAAAACTTTAAAAATGGGTGATGCTGTAAATTTGGAATTTGATATTGTTGGGAAGTACGTTGCAAAGATGCTGGGAAAATAAATTATTATTATTTACTTCATTCGTTTTTGTTCGCTACTTATTTTAATAATTTTTTCGAGTCGTGATAGTTTAGTTTTTTCTTGTTTGGCACTCATTATCCAATGTACTATTACCTTTTTGTATGATGATGTTTGTTCATTAAAATAGTTCCAAGCTAGTTCGTTTTTTTTAAATAACTTTTCGTAATTGACTTCTAGAATTGCAACTTCTTTTTCGTGAGAATAAATTCTAGATTTATTTTCTGTTCTTAAATTAAAGGCATGAAGTCCTTCAGGTTTCATAAGTCCAGATTTAGTTAAAGCTTCAATTTTTTTGATATTAATATCACTCCAAATACTATTATTTCTTCGTGGTGTAAAACGAATGCAATAACTTTCATTATCAATGGATCTTCTAACTCCATCAATCCAACCAAAACAAAGAGCTTGATCAACAGATTCTGACCATGTTATTGATGGCTTGCCACTTGCTACTTTGTAGTAACCAACAATAAGTTCTGATTCCTTATTGTGGTGTTTTTCTAACCATTCTCTAAATTTTGTTTGTGTTTCAAAAAAGGTAGTTGTCATTTTGATGGTTTCAGAAATTAAGAAAATACAATATAATAATGTTTTGCTAATTAGCTTTACTGGAATATCTATTCAGTAAAACTTGTAAATGTTTTTCCATCAAATTTATACAACCCCATATTACGGGTGCCAACCCAAATATTTCCATTTCTATCTTCAAAAACCATAAAAACGGAATTGTTTGTTAAACCTTCTTTAGTAGAATATTTGGTAAATATTTTCCCATCATATTTCCATATGCCGCCAAGCGTATCGTTTATTTGCTTTCCATAATCTGAGGTATACCAAGTGTTGCCTTTTGTATCTTCTAAACAACTCATCATAGAACTTGGTATTATTCCTTTTGGATGAGTAACATAAGTGAAGTTTTTTCCATCGTATCGGCAAATGCCTTTGCGACGTGTTGTAAATAAAAGGTCTCCGTTTTTTGTTTCTATGATGTTACGTATCCAACCTTCATTTTCGGGTTTAAAACTAACAAGGGTTTTCCCATCATATTTGCAAATACCTTCCATACCTGGAGGCATCCCAGAGCCAAACCAAATATTACCACTTTTATCTTCTAATATACAATCAACCATTTTAAGGTGAAGATTTTCTTTATTAACTAGTAAATAATTGTCTAAAAAACGAGTGTAATTTTTGGAACTTGTACTGAGCCCTGCCGAAGGATCATAACAAAACACGCCATCTCCTGAGCCTATCCAAATTATTCCTTTTTTATCTTGAAATAAACTCCAAACGGTTTTTTTGGTAGAGTTTTCGTTGCCATACCAATCGTTGCTTGAACTTGGTGTAAAGTTTTCGGGAAGTTTAACTTGAGTAATTTTTTTACGGTTGTAAATACTAATACCATCTGTTGTACCGAACCAAATGTTGCCTGCTTTATCTTCTAATATGCTATAAACGTTATTATGACTTAAGCCATCTTTCACAGTATATTGAGTAAATAATTTCCCGTCAAAACAATATACGCCGTAGCCCGTAGTGCCAAACCAAATATTACCAGCCTTGTCTTGTAAACTACAATACACGCTACGGTATTCGCTTGTAGTTTTATCAATTATAATTTTAGGGTAACCTGTTTTTTGAGGAATTGATTTATCTATGTTATCAGTTAATTGTCTTGGTTTTTCTTGACCATTGCAAGAACTAAACACAACTGAAATAAATAGTAAATAATATATTGGTTTAGTTGACATAAAATAAATCATAGTTATTTAGGTCTAAAAAATGTGATAGAGCCCTTTGTTAATAAACTTAAATCTAATTCTAGTGTGCTTACTTTTTTTGCATTATTAAAATTTTGGTGAGCTATTAAGTATTTACCAGAACTTAAAACTTTATATACAATGGCTGTATGATGCGGAAAACTTGTGCCGTTACTTAATTTTACTTTTTCAAATTGAATGATGTCACCTTCCAAAATGGTGTCTTTTTTTGGATTTACAATTTTTCCAAAATCAAAGGGAGCTTCCCAGGTTGCGCCTGCATAATCTAATGCAAACTTTGCTAAATCCCAGCACTCGCCTCTATCAACTTTTTTGCCCATTGATTTTGTACAAAATTCTACTGTTTTTTTATTGAGTGCTGGTAGTTCTGTTTGTGCAACAAAACTATTGAATGATAAACTAAATAAGAGCGTTAAAAACAGGATGGTTGATTTCATAAAAATGTGCTATTAGTTTATTTATAAAAATAAAACTTTTAGGCATAGGATTTTCATTTGCTTAGTTGACTTAACATTATTTGCATTATTAAGGGAATTATTGTTGGTGATAACATTAATAATGGCTGAGAGCATATGGTATTGTTGCTAACGTTTTGCAGCTAGAACTTGTGCGGATTTGAAACACTGTCTACCGAAACGTTTAAATAAAGATACTATGTTTCTATGCATTTGCAAAATGAAAATATGTTTCGCGGAGCGACCTTGAATTTGCAAATGCTTTGATGTCGCCCGCATAAGTTTTAGGTGCTGTTAGCTGTTGGCCAATTACTTTTTCGGTGGAGCAGGCAAGTCTGATGCCTTTTTTCTTATATTGGGTTTGATTTCATTATTGAATTGGTCTAGCTGAAAATTGTCCGAATACTGCTTAGTATATTTGCCCTCATAAATTATGATAGAGTCTGAATATACTCGAACAAAACAAGAACCCCAATTGCTTTCTTGAACAGACTTCTCTTCATAAGTTTTAAAAGTCAATTCACCTGAATTTTCCTTTAGCCATTGTTTAAGAGAACTAAACTCAGCAATTAAATCTTGTTCTGTAACATTTCGTTTTTTAAGATTTTCATACTTTGAAATTACCATATGTAATTTGTCATATTCACCTGCTTTCACATAGTTGATAATCGCCTTAGTGTCATTTTCACAATCTAAGTGAGTTAAAAGTTTCTTGTCCTGGCATGAGAAACTTAATATTAATATAATTGATGTTAAAAATTTCATTTTTGTCTTGGCTTACAGCTAACTTACTTATTGAGGTGATTTTATCACACCAAGAGAACAAAATATAGGATATTGAGGTGATTTTAACATTTCTATTTTTATATAAAAACTACTCATTTTAATTTATTTTTCACCTATTCTAATAACTGTAAATAGCTTTCTTTCGACACTACTTTTTTTCAATGCCATTGTTTGTGTTTTCACCAACAACCAAACAAATCTCTAAAACTCACAATTATTAGGCGTTCTTGGGAAAGCAATTACGTCTCTAATATTTGTCATACCTGTTACAAATAATACCAAACGCTCAAAGCCTAAGCCAAAGCCTGCATGCGGGCATGTTCCAAAACGGCGGGTATCTAAATACCATTGTAAATCGTGCGTTGGTATGTGCATTTCATTCATGCGGTTTTCTAATTTCTCTAATCGTTCTTCACGTTGTGAGCCACCAATAATTTCGCCAATACCAGGGAATAAAATATCCATAGCAGCAACTGTTTTTCCATCTTCATTTTGGCGCATGTAAAACGATTTGATGTCTTTTGGATAATCCGTTAAAATTACTGGTTTCTTAAAATGTTTTTCAACTAAGTAACGCTCGTGTTCACTTTGTAAATCTGCACCCCAACCATCAATAATATATTGAAATTTCTTTTTCTTATTGTGATTGCTTTCTCTTAAAATATCAATGGCTTCGGTATATGTTATTTTTGCAAACTCATTACCTAAACAAAAGTTTAATTTTTCTAAAAGAGATAATTCACTTCTATCTGCTTGAGGCTTATTTTTTTCTTCGTCTAATAAACGTTGCGATAAAAATTCTATATCTTCTTTATTGTTTTCTAAAGCATAAGTAATAACGTATTTCAGCATTTCTTCTGCTAAAGCCATATTATCTTTTAAATCATAAAATGCCATTTCTGGTTCTATCATCCAAAACTCAGCTAAATGGCGAGTGGTGTTTGAGTTTTCTGCTCTAAAAGTTGGACCAAATGTATATACATCACTAAAAGCCATGGCGCCAAGTTCCCCTTCTAATTGACCAGAAACGGTAAGGTTTGTAGCTTTTCCAAAAAAATCTTGTTTAAAATCAACTTCGTTAGCTTCTGATAACGGTGGATTTTTAGGGTCTAAAGTTGTTACTCTAAACATTTCTCCAGCACCTTCGGCATCGCTACTGGTAATAATTGGTGTATGTAAATACACAAATCCTTTATCATTAAAAAACTTGTGTATTGCGTATGCTAATGTGTGGCGCACTCTAAAAACAGCACCAAAGGTATTAGTACGGAAACGTAAATGAGCAATCTCTCTTAAATATTCTAATGAGTGTGCTTTTGGTTGTAATGGATAAGCATTTGGTTTTAAAACATCCGATTCACTATCTCCATAAATTTCAATGTCGCTCACTTTAATTTCTACACTTTGTCCTTTGCCTTGAGATTCAACCAAAGTACCAGTAACACTAATACACGCGCCAGGAGTTATACGTTTTAAAATAGAATCGTTAGTTTTTTCAAAATCAACAACAGCTTGTAAATTATTAATACTAGAACCATCGTTTAATGCAATAAAAGAATTATTACGAAAATTTCTTACCCAACCTTTTACATTAACTGTTTGGTTAATTTGTGTTCCTTTTAAAATGTCTTTAATTTTTGTGCGTGTCATATTTGTAGAATTTTGTGGCGTGAAGTTAATGATTTTTAACAAATAGTTTGCTTTTAAAAAATAGTAAAAGATAGTATATTTGAAAGAAAAAATACTATGAAGAAAATATACTTAACGGCAATTTCAATAATGTTTTTGGCATCTGTAAATGCTCAATTTACTATAACAGCTACAAATAATCCTGTTGCAGGAGATAAAAATGAATATTACTTAATTGATACAACTGGTGTTGGTATTGGTACAAATGGAGCTGGCCAACTTTGGAATTACACGAGTTTAAATGTAAGCACTCCTACATTAACTACTGAAAGCTATGTTACTCCGTCATCTACACCATATGGTGGTTCTTTTCCATCGGCTACAATTGCCTCATCGGTATCTACTACTCCTGGTGATTATAATTATTTTAATTATTCAGCTTCTAGCGCAAATTTATTAGGCTCGAGCTCAGGAACTAACATTATTAATTTTTCTAATCCTGCAACATTATATACAATTCCTTTTAGTTTTGGAAGTTCAAGTGCTGATACATTTTCTTCAACTAGTACATTTTCTGGTATAACTGTTGATATCACAGGAACAATTACTGCAACAGGCGTAGGCACAGGAACATTAAATTTGCCAAGCGGGCTTTCCTTCAATAATGTTTTAAAAGTAAAAATTGTACAAGATGTGGTTATCAATTTTGGTGGCTTTGGATCACAAACAACAACTAGCACTAGCTATTCATGGTTAAACGCAATGAGTAAGTTTCCTCTTTTAACTGTAACAAACGATATTAGTAGTGATGGGGTTACAACTAGTTATGACAAAAATGTACAAATAAATAAAATTTCTTATGTTGGTGTGACTGAAAAAGAATTAAACAAATTACAGTTTACATTATATCCAAATCCAACAACTAGCAATACAATTATTAATTTCGATTCACCTATTTCCGAAAACGTAACTGCAACTATTGTGAATGCATTAGGTGAAAATGTAAAAACAATTAGTTTAAATGTTGAGGTTGGATCTAACTCAAAAGAAATTGATTTAAGTGGTTTTACAAGTGGTTTGTATTTTGTTAAGCTTACTACAAAAAGAGGCAGTAACATTCAAAAAGTAATTGTAGATTAATTATTAATTAAAATATAAATTTGATTAAACCTTTAGTTGTTTATTGCAGCTAAAGGTTTTTTTATTAGACATATTTCATTCTGTAATGGATTTGTCAAAATTTTCAAAAGGAATGTTTTTTTTAAAGTTTGTAATAATGAGTTGAAAGAAATTATTAAATAATGCAACTCCTAAATTTGCAAATAAAAGGGTAGGAGAGAATTAGTTTGTTCAATTGTTAAGATCTGCAAGGCATTGATTTAGTGATTAATCAATTAGTTTTTATACTAAAACTTTGTATTTTTGTATACAAAGCAAATACAATATGCAAAATCAATATGATGTAGTTATAGCTGGTGGTGGCCTTGCTGGTTTAACCTTGTCAATACAATTAAAACAAGCCAATCCTAATCTTTCTATCTTAATTTTAGAAAGTAGAGATAAAGCAGCAGCAATTGCAGCTCATAAAGTGGGTGAATCAACTGTTGAGTTAGCAACCCATTATTACCGAGAGGTTTTGGGGTTAAAAGATTATTTAGAAGAGTTTGAGTTGCCTAAGCATGGGTTGCGATTCTTTTTTACGGATGGTGATAAAACAGAATTGTCAAACAGAGTAGAATTAGGGCCACGCCTAAAATTACCAACGCCAAGTCATCAGCTTGATAGAGGAACATTTGAAAATTATTTAGAAAAGTACACTAAAGAATTAGGTACAGATTTTATATTGGCTGCAAGAGCTAAAGATGTGGTTTTTGGTAAAGAGGAACATGAAGTTATTTATGCACATGAACGCCAAGATAAAACAGTTAAAACTAAATGGTTTGTAGATGCTACAAGTAGGATTAGTTTATTAAAAAGAAAATTAGGGTTTCAAAAAGAGTGCCCACATAACGTAAATTCGGCATGGTTTAGAGTAAAAGGAGTTGTTGATATTGATGAATGGAGCACAAACGAAAAATGGAAAACGTTTTTAGCGCCAAAGTTAAGGTATTTAAGTACTGTACATTTTATTGATAAAGGATATTGGTTATGGGTAATTCCATTGGGTTCTAAAAATACTAGTATAGGTATTGTTGCAGATGAAGATATACATCCATTTGAAACAATTAATACTTACGAAAAAGCAGTAGAGTGGATTAAGAAACATGAACCACAGGCCGCTAAATATGTTTGCCCTCCAAAAGATGATTTATTAGATTTTAGAATATTAAAACATTTTGCGCATGATAGCAATAGAGTGTATTCATCAGATAGGTGGGCAGTTACTGGCGAAGCAGGTTTATTTTTAGATCCATTTTATTCACCTGGTAGCGATTTTATTTCTTTAAATAACACTTGGTTGAGCGATTTAATTTTAAGGGATGCACGTGGTGAAGATATTACTGTGCGTGCACAAATTTATGAGCAAACACATTTATCATGGTTTAAAGATTGGTTGCCAATTTACCAAGATAAATATAAGTTAATGGGAAGTTCTCAGATAATGGTATTTAAAATATTTTGGGATTGGGCAATTTATTGGTCTGTTCCATGTATGTTATTTACAAATAAAGGATTTACTGATTTAAAAGTATTAAAAGAGTTATTTGTTTCTGAAAATAGTTTAGGTAGAAAATTTGGTAAATTGAACAAATCAGTTCAAGATATGTTTTTAGATTGGTTACCAAATGAGCACGGCGTATATTCTCATAAATATATTGATCCGTTGGATTTGGATTACTTGAAAAAATTCCAACAAGGAATTGACACGTCACATACTGCTAGTCAAATAGTAACAAAGGTTGCAGAAAACATGGTGTTATTAGAAAAAGTAGCGGCAGAAATGTTTAGATTAATAAGTCATAAAGTTAATGATACAAGTTTAACACTTCAAGTTGACCCATATAAGATGAATTTAAAAGAACCTTATGATAGTGTAGTTCATCAAAATGGAATTGAAGTAGATGAAGCAATACAAAATGATGTAAAGAAAATGTGGTTTAGCCGCGTTTTAGTTAACGCTTAATAGTAATTATATGTCGCATTTTACACAATTATTTAGTGAGATTGGAGGGCAATTTATTAGTCCAGAAGCTACTATTATTGAAAAACTGAAGCACGTAAAAGCCTTTGTGTTTGATTGGGACGGAGTATTTACAAATGCATCAAAAGATGCTAATTTGCAAAGTGAGTTTAATGAAGCGGATAGTATGGGAAGTAACTTATTGAGGTTTTCGTATTTTTTAAATAATAAAGATATTCCTGTTACTGCAATTATTTCGGGCGAAAACAATAAGGCTGCATTTACTTTTGTGCACAGAGAGCGTTTTCATTTATCGTATAGTAAATGTGCCAATAAATTAACGGCAACAGAACATTTATGTAAAGAATTTAATATTGAACCAAATGAAATTTGTTTTGTGTTTGATGATGTTTTGGATTTAAGTTTAGCAGAAGTTTGTGGAGTAAGAATTTTCATACCTCGCAATGCAAATCCTTTATTAAATCAATACGTTATTAAACATAAGTTAGCTGATTATATTACTGGTTCTCAATGTGGGCAGTTTGCAGTGAGAGAAGCTTGTGAGTTGCTCATTGGATTAAATGGTAATTACGAAGAAGTAATCACTCAACGTAAACAGTTTTCTGAATCTTATAATAATTATTTATCATTAAGAAAGTCAACAAAACCACAGTATTTTTTTACCGAAGATGAAATTATTAAGCCTTTGAGTCTGTAATTGAGAGTGCTTATTTTTTGATAGTTTCTTTGTATATTTGCCCCATTAAAAATTAAAAAACTAAACTCATGGCTTATAATTTATTAAAAGGAAAAAGAGGTATCATTACTGGTGCTTTAGATGAAAATTCAATTGCATGGAAAGTGGCTCAAAAATGCCATGAAGAAGGTGCAACATTTACACTAACCAATGCTCCAATTGCTATGCGTATGGGAGAAATAAATAAATTGGCTGAAGAAACTGGTTCAAAAATTATTCCAGCAGATGCAACTAACATGGAGGAGGTTACAAAATTGTATACTGACTCGATGGATGTATTAGGAGGTAAAATTGATTTTGTTTTACATTCAATTGGTATGAGTGTAAATATTCGTAAAAACATTCCTTATACCGAATTAAATTACGATTACTATCAAAAAGGAATTGATGTTTCTGCATTATCTTTCCATAAATTATTGGCTGCAGCTCACAAATTAGATGCATTAAACGAACATGCTTCAGTTGTTGCATTATCTTATATAGCTGCACAACGTACGTATCCATTTTATACTGATATGGCTGACATTAAAGCTATGTTAGAAAGTATTGCTCGTACATTTGGATACCACTATGGTAAACAAAAGAAAGTGCGTATTAATACAATTTCACAATCACCAACAAAAACAACTGCTGGTGGTGGTATTAAAGGGTTCTCTGATTTTTATACGTTTGCCGATTTGCAATCGCCATTAGGTAATGCAAGTGCAGATGATTGTGCTGCTTATACTGTTAGTTTATTTTCGGATTTAACACGTATGGTTACAATGCAAAACTTGTATCATGATGGTGGATATAGTTCTACTGGTATTAGTACTGAGTTAATTGAAAAAATTTCTCAATAAGTAAAACTATATAAATAAAATAAAAAGCTTGTTTCAATAATGGAACGAGCTTTTTTTATGGAAATTACTTATGCAACACTTGTTACATAGTATTGTGTTTTTGATATTTACTTTTGCACTATGAAACAATTAATTGGTAAATATAAATTAGAGCTTATTGGAGCACTAGTGGGAGCAGTAGCAGGGTGGTGTTATTGGTATTTTGTTGGTTGTGCTTCAGGCACATGCGCAATTACTTCAAGCCCTATTAATAGTACCATTTATGGCGTTTTACTTGGAGCAATAGGATTTGGAATTTTTAGAAAAGAAAACAATGAGTCTAAAACCGGCTCAGATACAGAAACAAAATAAAAAATAGATTATGCAAAACATTGAAGAATTAGTAAAAGCTGGAAAAGCAACCATTATTGATGTAAGAACACCAAGCGAATTTATGGGTGGTCATGTAGTAGGAAGTGTAAATATTCCTTTACAAGAAATACCACAACGCTTGCAAGAATTTAATAGCATGAAACACATTGTATTATGTTGTGCATCGGGTGGAAGAAGTGCTCAAGCAACTGTTTATTTAAAGCAACATGGTATTGATTGTGTAAATGGTGGATCTTGGTTAGATGTAAATTGCTTGTGCTAATTGTAAAAAATTAAAAATTAAAAATTAAAATGAAAAATATATTTTATGCAACTGTGTTGTGTTTGGCAGCAAGTGTTTCTTCTTGCCAAAATGCTTCCAATCAAAGTAAAGGTGGAACTCAAATAAATACAACACTATCTGTTGATGATTTTGAGAAAAAAATTGCGGAGTTACCTGCCGTACAATTAATAGATGTAAGAACACCCGATGAGTTTAGTCAAGGGCATTTAAAGGGCGCTTTAAATTATAATATTAATTCGTCTGAATTTGAAAGTCAATTAGCTAAATTGGATAAAACAAAACCAGTTTTAGTGTATTGTTTATCAGGTGGAAGAAGTTCCTCGGCAGCATCTGTAATGGCAGATAAGGGATTTGTTGAAGTTTACAATATGCAGGGCGGTATAATGAAATGGTCGGGGTCAAATAAGCCGCTTGATGATGGAACTGCTCAACCTGTATCTGCGGGCATGACAAAAGATGAGTTTACTAAGCTGGTAAGCACTTCAAAATATGTGCTTATAGATTACAATGCTAAATGGTGTAAACCTTGTATTAAAATGGCCCCTATGTTACAAGCGTTTTATGAAAAACGAAAAGACAAAATGGATTTTATTAAAATAGATGCAGATGAAAATAAAAATTTGCTGAAGGAAAATAACATACAAGCTTTACCTGTTTTGCAATTATACAAAGAGGGTAAAGTTGTTTGGACGCATGATGGGGAAATAGATGAAGCAACTTTAGTAAAGGAAACAGGACTATAAGATGAATTGAAGTTAGAAATAGCGGATTGTTCTTCTTACCGATGTTTTGTTTTTGGAGTTTGTCCATGATAAGAAAAATTTTATTTTTCCAACCTTGGTAAAATCAATATCATTGGTTACATTAAATTTTACTGTAAAGGAACTGTTAGGATTTACACTATTGAAATTTTTTGAATCTGAGAAAATTATTTTTTTAAATACTTTATCGGATGTGTCTTTTACTGAAATTCTTAAGTATGGATTTTTTAAAATTTCATCGCTTTTATTTTCATAAGAAACAAGGTAATAGCTTGTATCTAGTGTTGAATATGCAGGGTAAAATTCATAGCTTTTAAATTTCACATCAACACTTTCTGCTCCATGCCTTATGCATGAAGTTAAAAGACTTACAAAACAAATAAAAATTATTTTGATATAAGGTTGCATTTAGGTAAAACAATCGTTTTAAATAAAGATAAGCACAATTTACCTACAAATTTTCAATAAAATAGTTAGTGATTTTTTCCATTAAGTGAGCTCTATCTTTTCCTAGTACATTGTGTTCATGGCCTGGATACACATAATAGTCTAATTGTATGCCTTTATCAACTGCTTTCTTTTGATACATAATACTATGTTGCCATACAACAACAGGATCTTGAGCACCATGTATCATTAGCAATTTGCCTTTTAGTTTATCTACATAATTTAATAAATTGTTTTTATCATAGCCATCTTTGTTTTCTTGTGGTGTATCCATATAACGTTCTGTATACATTATTTCATAATAACTCCAATCAATTACTGGCCCACCTGCTACGCCAACTTTGTATACGCCTGGATTGCGAGTCATTAAAGAGGTTGTCATAAATCCTCCAAAGCTCCATCCATGTATTCCAATTCTATTTCCATCAACATAAGGCAAGCTTTTTAAATAATCTACACCTTTTAATTGATCTTCCATTTCTTTAGTGCCTAGTTGGCGGTGTGTTGCTTGCGAAAATTCTTTACCTCTGTAATCAGTACCTCTACCGTCAACAGTAAATACTATAAATCCTTTTTGAGCCATATATTGGTACCAAAGCTCGCCACCTGCCATCCAAGTATTAGTAACCATTTGCGAGTGTGGACCATTATACAAATATACAAGTACTGGGTATTTTTTTGTAGAGTCGAAATTTACAGGTTTAAATATTCTGCAGTACAAATCAGTTCCTTCGTTGTTTTTTATTGTAAATAAATTCCATGAACCTAGTTTAAATTCCTTAATAGGATTATCTGCTTTAAAAATATTTACTGCTTTTTTAGTGGTTGTATTAATGATGTTGTATTCTCTTGGAGTAGTAACATTAGTGTAGTTGTCAATAAAATAGTTACCTCTAGAATCAAGCACACACGTGTGAAATCCATTGCCATAAGTTAGTCGTTTAACTTCTGCTGTTTTTACATTTACACTATAAAAATCTTGGTTAACTGGGCTTTGCTCATTGGCATGAAAAAATAGTAAGTCGCCTTTTTCATTGAATCCATTGTCAGCTTTTACTTCCCATTTACCTTTAGTTAGTTGTTTAACTAAAGTACCATCAATATTATATAAATAAAAATGGTTGTATCCATCTTTACGGCTTTGCCATACAAATTGTTTTGGGTTTGTTTTTAAAAACAACATTGGATTTAATGGTTCTACATATTTGGAATCTTTTTCTTCAAATAATGTATGCACAAAGTTACCAGATGTAGCATCGTATTCGTTTAACATCATGTGGTTTTGCCCACGATTTAATACAGCAATGTAAATGTGTTTTTCATCAGGGGCCCAAGATATGTTTGTTAAGTACTGTTCTTTATCGAAGCTTGCTGAGCCTGTCGAAGCGTCAGTTTTTACATAAATTGTTTTACCAGTGTTAACATTATATATACCAAGAGTTACGTGGTGGCTTTTATTACCAGCCATTGGGTACTTAATGTTTTTGTTTTGTGCAGGATGAGTTGTCCAATCAATGATTGGATAATCTGTAACGTCTGATTGATCCATTCTGTAAAATGCTAGGTAGTTACCGTTAGGACTCCAAAATGTTCCTTTGCTAATTCCAAATTCGTTTTGGTGTACATTTTTACCTGTATATACAATTGTGTATGAACCATCCGTTGTAACTTGAGTTTCTTTTCCATTTTTAGAAACAAATAAATTATAGTCCTTGCAAAACGTGTAAGCTCCTGTTACGGGTTCTTTTTCGTAGGATTCTAAATCAGTTGGTTCTGATTTTTTATCAGTTTCGGAAATAGTTTTTTTATCTATGGAGTAAAGAACTTCTTCTTTTTTAGTATTAAAATAAAATTGATTGGCGTTTTTCCATGAAATAGTTGACAAAGAAACTAATGTGTCTTTTTTTGCACTTTTTAAACTTGCGTTTAAATCTTTGATAGTTAATAAATCTGTTGTTTTTCCAGTAATATTATCACCAAGTTTAACCGTATTGTTTTCTATGTAAGAAAATTTTGCGGCACCATCAATAAGTGCAAGACTTTGCAGCCTTTTAGGCGCAAGACTTGTACGTCCTTTTAATACAGCTTCTTGTATGGTAAGTAATTTATTTTGAGCAATTATAAATGATGAGTAAAATACGCTAGCAAAAATAACTGATGTTTTAATTTTGTTTTTTAAACACATGGTTTTTGTTTTTATTTAATTAGGATAAAAATTTGAAATTTACTTCTTAATAGTATTATATAAATCCACAATTTGTTTTTTAGTATCAGTAACAGTTTTTAATTCATTTGTTAATGCAGTAACATCTTGATTTTCTTTTTTAGCTTTTTCAATTTGTCCATTTAGTTTGTCTTCTTTGCTTTGCCAAACATTAATTAAATTATCCTTCATTACTTTTTGGGCAGCGTATTTCACGTATTTATTATCACCAGCTGCCATTTTAGTAAGAGATTGTGCACCATCAATTGCAGTTTCAGGTTTTACACAACGTTTTAAAAACTTACCATACATATTACCATAGCTCATTAATTCAAATCCGCTAAATTGCTTTTTAATAGATTTAAAGTAGGTGTTGTTTTCGTCAGTTCCATTTTTGGCGTATAAATCCATAATAGAGTACATAATTTCTTTTGATGGTTCGTTTTCTAATGCAACTGCTTTTTTCATTGCCAATTCAGTATTAGCACTTGCAATAGCATCAAATCCTTCAGACATAATTGCGTATGATTGTTCTTTTAAAGCAGATTCATATAAAGCATTTAATTCTTCACCTTTATAGTTTGAAGCTAAAGTTTTTAATGCACTTGCTCTTACTTTTGTGTTAGAATCCTTATTATAAATTGAAATTAATAAAGGTTTTAAATCTGACTCTTTTTCTTTAGCTACTAAGTTTAAAGAACTAATTGCTTTAGTTCTAAATTTTTTCCAAGGGTCATTAGCAGCAATGGATTTTAAAAGTTCATATACTTCTGTATCATTTACATTATCATTAAAGTAAGTAAGCGCTTCGTTTCTGTCACCCCATTGTGCAGCGTTTTTATATTGAAAAATTAATTCTTGTTTTGATTTAGGGTATTCTATTTTAGCTAATAACTGTCTTTCTGCATCAAAATTTACTAAATCAGGATTTGAATTAACTGTAAAAGTGTAAGTGTTTTTAATATTTTCAACCCAAATTAGTTTTCGCTCTTTTTTACCACCTTCGTAAATATCAACATAAACAGGTAATTTGTATAAAGGTGTTGTTTTTAAATCTTGATTTTGTTTAACATTAAGCGTTAATTTTTTGCTAGCTGCATCGTATGTTTTGTTGATTTCTAATTCGGGGTGGCCGGCAGCATAATACCACTGGTTAAAAAACCAGTTTAAATCTTGACCAGTTATTTCTTCTACAGCTAAACGTAAGTCATGTGCTTCTGCAGTTTTGAATTTGTTTTTTTCTAAATACAATTTTAAAGAAGCAAAAAATGCTTCATCACCAATGTATTTTCTTAGCATGTGAAGTATTTGGCCACCTTTGTTGTAGCTAATACCGTCAAACATATCTTCTCTATTTTCATAATCAAATCTAACTAAGTCAACATGTTTTTGACCAGCTTGTGCGTAATATCCAAAACGTGAATCTGCCGAATGGTCTTCTGCTGCGTCTTTTCCATTTTCATATTCTTCCCATAAGTATTCGCCATATGTAGCAAACGATTCGTTTAAGGTTAAGTTACTCCAGCTTTCGCAGCTTGCATAATCGCCAAACCATTGGTGAAATAATTCATGCGCTATAACAGATTCTCCTTTAGCACCGTCAATAATTTCGCGAGTTGTTTGGTAAACCATAAAATCGCCATGCAGTGTAGCTGTTGTGTTTTCCATTGCACCACTTACGTAATCGCGAGCTACAATTTGAGAATATTTTTGCCAAGGGTAATCTACTCCTAATGTTTTAGAGTAAAATTCTATCATTTTTTTTGTTTTACCAAAAATGGCTTTAGCATGTGGTTCATATTCTTTTTCAACGTAGTAACTAATTTCTTTTCCATTCCAAGGTTCATCAGTAACTTTCTTAAACTCTCCAACCCCCATCATTACTAAGTAAGGAGCGTGTGGCAAGTTCATAACCCAATGATCTGTTCTTGTGCCATCTGCATTTTTTTTGGAGTCAGTTAGTAAACCATTTGATAAGGTTGTGTATTTGTCATCTACAGTCATGTAAATTTCATTTGTCATTTTTTCTGTTGGATTATCAATGGTTGGAAACCAGCAAGAGTTACTTTGCGTTTCTCCTTGAGTCCAAATTTGAGGCATTTTGTTTTCCTCTAAATTGTTAGGATTAATAAAATATAAACCTTTGTCACTCGTAATTGCCTTACTACCAGCCTCTTTTACTTCGTTTGGTTTTGCTATGTATTCAATAACAACATAGTAAGTTTCTTTATTTGTATGTTCACTTCCAAGGTTAATGATTAATGAATCATTTTTATAAGTATACATATTTGGTTTTTCCGACAAGTCTAATTTTTGCTCATAATTTCTTCCACCAGTTGGTGCTTTAGAGTCTAATGATTTTTCGAAGAGCTTTACAGATTTTATTTCCATACCACGAGCGTTTAAGTATAACGTACTTGTTGGGTAGAAGTAAGGTTTTACAGTTAATTCTGCCTTTCCTATTAATTGAGATTTTTGCCAATCAAAACTCACCCAAAGTTTGGTATGAATAATATCACTTAGTTTTGTGTTAGTTGCTTGGTATATTGTTTTTTTTACTGGTTCTTCAGCAACAATATTAATAGTGTCAAGCATTACCGAAGGCTCTTCAATTACAGCAGTTTGAGTTTTAGTTGTTTTTTTAGAATTGGTACAAGCAATAATAAAGCCTACTGTTAAGCAAGAGAAAAGTAAAGATTTAAAGTTCATGTGTGTTTTGATTTATGTAGTAAAAATGCTAAAAAAATGCTAATTATTAAAAATTATTATATAAACGGTTTTAGCACAGGGTTGCTTACCTGTACTAGTAAATTTACAAATAGGAAAGTGTGCTTTGGTTAGCCTCTACATTTAGTAATGCAGTTTTTCCAAATACTATTGCAAGGTTTTTTTCTATATGTCCGGCTGGAAAATTGAAACAAACTGGGTAGTTGTATTCTTTAACCGCTTCACTAATGATTTCTTCAGCTGTTTTTCCAAATGGTATGGTATTGTCTCTCATATCCGACATGCCGCCAATTATTATGCCTTTTAAATTACTTAGTTTTCCTGACAATTTTAGTTGCATCATCATTCTATCAATATGATACAGGTATTCATCTAAATCTTCAATAAATAAAATTTTATTGGTTGTATCTATGTCATACGGTGTGCCAGCAATGGAGTATAGTATAGATAAATTACCACCTACAATTTCCGCGTTAGCTATACCGTTTTTGTTGTATATACTAGCTTCACAAGAAATACATTTATGAATACCAAGTAGAGTATTTATTAAACTGGTGGTTGACTCTTCGTTTTTAGAGAAGCTAAAAGCCATTGTTGCATGCATTGTTGATATGCCAATGTTAAGTATGGCATTATGTAAAACTGTAATGTCGCTATAGCCAACAATCCATTTTGGATTTTTTTTAAATTGACTAAAATCAATGCTATTTATTAATCTTACTGTACCATAACCACCTCTGGCAAATACAATAGCTTTTGCTGTAGGATGATCTAAGGCCCATTGTAAATCATGTGTTCTTTGTTGGTCTGTACCAGCAAATTGATTTTCTATTTCAAAAATGTGCTTGCCCAATATTACTGTTAAACCAGCATTATTGAGTTTTTCAATTGCCGGTGCTAGTTCTTCTGAACTTATTTTTCTGGCACTTGCAATAATAATTACTTCATCACCAGCTTTTAAATAGGGAGGAATTATCATTTTTTCTTTTTCTTCTTTTTACTATTTTCTTTTTTCTTTTTTACTTCAATTGAAACTAAGTTTTTCTTTGAATCTTTAGCTTCTTTTTTAGGTTTTTCTTTTTTGGCAGGTTTTTCTGTTGAAATAGTTTCTTTTTTAGTTGATAGTTCAACATTTTTAAGATGTAACTTGTATTTTTCGTGAATTGGCTCACCTTCAACATGAATATGATACCAAAATAGGCCAGATTTAATTCTGTATAAATTCATTTCGGCAATACCATATTTTTCTGCTAATTGCTTTAATGTAAGTTTTCTTTTTGGATTGTATATTTCAGTTTTCAGTTTTAAAACTTTTGCATCTGTAAGTTTTTTAGCAGTAGCTCCAGCGTAAATTCTTTGAGAAATTGCTTTTTTAACAACAGGATTGTTTTTATTATGTTCTGATTGTTGCTCTTTTGTAGCCCATTTAAGGTTATTTACCTGATTGTTCTTTTTATTATGATTAAGGTGTAAAACGTAAGTATACTTTGAATTTGGCTTTTTTATAAATTCATTTGCAACTTCCCTGTGCGGAAAAATAGCTTTAGATTTAGAATTTACTCTTATTGAAACTGTTGGAAAGCCTCCATTATCGTGCAATTTAAGGATGGTTTTATCGGCTAAAGATTTTGTATAGGTACAAATTCTACCCAAGTTAGAAACCCCATAGTTTTTAGTTGTTTTTCCTTTTAACGAACGTATTGGTTTCCAAATTTCTTTGTCTAGTAATGCCATATTTTAGTTACTTTAGTGTTATCTTTACACAATTTTACACAATATTTGATTATCTGAATTTATTATGTCACCTACTTATAAACGCACTCTTGTTACTTCTGCCTTACCTTATGCAAACGGACCAGTTCACATTGGCCATTTAGCTGGTTGTTATTTGCCATCTGATATATTTGTGAGATATAAACGAAGCAAAGGTGAAGATATTTTGTTTGTTTGTGGAAGCGATGAACATGGTGTTCCTATTACTATTAAAGCTAAAAAAGAGGGTATTACTCCGCAAGATGTGGTAAATAAATACCATAAAATGATGGGTGATTCTTTTAAAGAGTTTGGGATTTCATTTGACATTTATTCTCGTACTTCAAATAAAATTCATCATCAAACTGCCTCTGATTTTTTTAGAACATTATACGATAAAGGTGTTTTTACGGAGCAGGTAACAGAACAATATTATGATGATGAAGTAAAACAGTTTTTAGCCGATCGATATATTACAGGTACTTGTCCTAAATGTGCTAACCCAAATGCATATGGAGATCAATGCGAAAAATGTGGGTCTACCTTAAATGCAACTGAGTTAATTGATGCAAAATCAACATTAAGTGGTAGTAAGCCAATTTTAAAGGAAACTAAAAACTGGTTTTTGCCATTAGATAAATTACAACCAAAGATTCAAGCCTATTTAGATGAGCATAAAGATTGGAAATCAAATGTATATGGGCAATGTAAAAGCTGGTTAGATAGCGGTGATGGATTACAACCTCGTGCTATGACACGTGATTTAGATTGGGGCGTTCCTGTTCCTGTTAAAGATGCAGAAGGTAAAGTGCTTTATGTTTGGTTTGATGCACCTATTGGATATATTTCTGCTACTAAAGAATTACGCCCTAATGATTGGGAATTATATTGGAAAGATAAAGAAACTCGTTTAATTCATTTTATTGGAAAAGATAACATTGTGTTTCACTGTATTATTTTCCCTGCCATGTTAATGGAACATGGCGATTTTATTTTGGCAGATAATGTTCCTGCAAATGAGTTTTTAAATTTAGAAGGAGATAAGATTTCAACTTCTCGTAATTGGGCAGTTTGGTTACATGAGTATTTGCTTGAATTTGAAGATAAGCAGGATGTATTGCGTTATACTCTTTGTTCTAACGCACCCGAAACAAAAGATAATGACTTTACTTGGAAGGATTTTCAAACTAAAAACAATAGTGAGTTAGTTGCTATTTTAGGGAATTTTGTAAATAGAACTCTTGTGTTAACACATAAGTTTTATAACGGTGTAGTGCCTAGTGCAGATACGTATACTAAAGAAGATTTACTTGTTCTTGAGCAATTATCGTCTTTCCCTGATAAAATTGCAAGTGCAATAGAAGGATTTAAGTTTAGGGAAGCATTGGCTGAAATGATGAATTTAGCTCGTTTAGGAAATAAGTATTTAGCAGATACAGAGCCTTGGAAATTAATAAAGACGGATGAAAATCGAGTAAAAACAATTATGAATATTGCATTACAAATTACTTGTAATTTGGCAATAGTTTGTGAACCGTTTATTCCTTTTACATCAACTAAGTTGTTTGCAATGTTAAATATGCCAGCGTTAAAATGGCATGCCGCTAAACAAACTAGTAATTTAGCCTCTGGACATACAATCAATAAAGATGAATTGTTGTTTGCTAAAATTGAGGATATTGAGATTGAAGCTCAAATTAATAAATTGCAAGAAAGCAAAAAGGCAAATGCAGTTACTGTTATTGCGCCAGCAAAGCCTGAAACTACGTTTGATGAATTTAGTAAAATGGATATCAGAACAGGTACCATTTTGGAGGCAGAACGAGTTCCAAAAACGGATAAGCTTTTAAAATTAAAAATAGATACTGGTATCGATCAAAGAACTGTAGTAAGTGGAATTGCTGAGTATTACAAGCCTGAAGAAATCATTGGGCAACAAGTAAGTATACTAGTAAATTTAGCGCCTCGCAAAATAAAAGGCATAGAGAGTCAAGGCATGATATTGATGGCATCTAACAGCAAAGGTGAATTGAGTTTTATAAACGCTTCAAAACCCGATTTTAATAATGGTTCAGAAATTAAATAGTTATTTAGCCATACTTTTTTTGTGCTTGTCTTTTGTAACTTATGCTCAAGATGAGGGTGTAACCAGACCAGATTATAAAAATTATAGAACTGATTCTACTTTTAAAAATTTTAGTAAAATCAAAGGGATGGTTGCATATGCTCAAATAAATGCATTAAAAAACGGCGCCTTATTAGTTCGATTAAAAACAAATTCAAAAGCTATAAAAACTTTAAAAGCAAAAGGAAACATTGATTTAGCAACAAAAATGGAGCGCGAAACACAATTAGAAAATAAAATTATAATGAGTGCTTATAAAAATGAGTTTAATTTTTGTCCTGTCTATTTTTTCTATTCTGATGTGTCTGATTCGGTAAAAAAAAGCGTGTTGTCTGGTGTTTTTGTAGACTCAACATTAAATGTAAATGAAGCTATTGTTTGTAATGCTTCGTTTTATTTAATTGCAGAGTCGGGTGTGTTGTATAATTCATCCATAGGCATTGTTCCCGAATCTTACGCTAAATCACTATCTGAGCAAGGAAGCGCTGCACGTGAAGCATCGATAATTGTAAAGAATAAATACTTTATTCAGTTACATAATCCATTTCCTTATTTTCAAATTAAAGCAGGCGTTGCTGTAAATAGTAAATTGAATAAAGATGGTTTATATGATGATATTGCAAATGAATTAACTCAATACAGAAAAATTGCCCGTAACTCTGATGATTTTAAGCAAATGAAAAATATGCGTGGGGTAGTGGCTGCTTTTAATAAGAGTTTAGTATCTTTTTACAATGAGCACAGCAAAGAGCATGTTGGGCCAGAAATTAAAGAGTTTGTTTATTAGTATTTATTCTTGCCAAAAATCGTAGTAATTAAACCATTGATGTGGGTGCTTTGTAACCATTTTTTCTACAGCACTTACGTATTTATGTGCTAAATCTGTACACACTTTTTCTAATTGCGCTTCACCTCTTACTCTATCAACAGTTATTGGCTCTTCTATCGAAAATTCGTAAGTGTGTTTATCTGTTTTTACTGCAAATGCAATGCATAATGGAACGCCAAATTTAGCAGCCATAATAAATGGCCCTGCTGGGAATTTAGCCGGGTAGCCGAAAAATGGAACTGTAATAGTTTTTGCACCTTCTCTAAATCTATCGCCATGCATCACAACAAGTTCATTATTTGTAAATGCTTTATGCAATTCAATAATGTGGCTTTTTGTTTCTTCGTCTATAGCAATGATGTTTATTTTTTTTTCTTTCATTACACCATCCATGTATTCTTTAATGTTTTCTTTTTCATTTGAATACATAAGAATATTAAAGGCTGTGTTAAGTCTGTTTAGTCCTTGGCCTGCCACTTCCCAATTTCCTATGTGCGCACTAACTAAAATACCACCTTTTCCAATTTTAGAAATTTCTTCGAGCATTTTACCATTTTTATGTATAACATGAAATGGATTTTTTGCACCTGCCATTACAGCAACTTTATCAATAATAGTTTGACCTAAAATAAAATTATTTTTATAAACAGAATACCAAGCTTTAAAGCTAGAATAACCAAGGGCTTTTTTAAAATAATTTCTAATATGAACATTAGGTTTGGAAAATAGGAAGTAGTAAAAGGAAACAAATCGTAATAAAAAATAAGCTGGGTTTAATCCAAATTTGTTCAATATGAAAACAAATATCTTAAATCCTAAAACCTTCCCTTTTGATTGGCCGTCCCATTTAGTATCAGTTTTATTTACCATATATTAGTTTAAATAAAAAAACAAAACACCCTGTGTTTTGTTTTAATAAAATGCATTTATAATTAAAGCATTAAGCTGTAGCTTTTTCTTGAACTTTAGTATCGCAATAATTGTAAAAATCTTGGAAAGTATGAATATTCACAAAGTCTTCGCCTTTCACTTTAAAGCCAAAGTTGCTTTCAATTACCACTACTAAATCTACATAATCTAAACTATCTAAATCAAGAGTTTCTCTTAAATTTGCTTCTGGTGTTATTTTAGATTCGTCAACTTCAAATTCACTAACTAAAAAGCCATTTACTGTCTTTATAATTTCGCTTTCTGTCATAATAATGGTTTTTTTACAATTTTTGTCTTTTAATAATTAACAAAATTACATAAATTTTTTAATTATCAAAGTAGAATTAGTTCCACCAAAGCCAAAAGAATTAGATAAAACCGTTGTTAAAGGCGTTTGCTTAGTTTCTGCAATTATATTTATGTTTTTTGAATGTTCATCTGGATTTTCGAAGTTTAAGTTCGGGGCAATAAATCCATTTTGCATCATAATGGTAGAATAAACTATTTCACTTGCTCCTGCCATCCAACATTCGTGACCAGTTAAGGATTTTGTTGAGCTAACTGGGGTGTTACCACCAAACACATTGAATATAGCTTGCGCTTCTACACCATCACCACCTGGTGTAGACGTAGCATGAGCATTAATATAATCAATTTCATTAGCATTAACATTTGATTGCTGTAAAGCCATATTTAATGAACGCATTTGCCCATCAACGCTAGAATTACTTATATGTTCGCCATTACTAGAAAAACCATACCCCATAACTTCAGCTAAGATAGTTGCACCTCTTTTTTGTGCAGATTCTAAACTTTCTAAAATAACTGTTGCAGCGCCTCCACTTGGCACTAAACCATCTCTATCTTTATCAAATGGACGAGAGGCTTTTGTTGGTTCGTTTTCGCGTACAGAAAATGCACTTAAACCATCAAAACTTCCAAAAGTATGAACGTTTACTTCTTGTGCTCCACCGCAAATTACTTGTTTTTGAAGCCCCATTTTTATTAGTAAATAGCCCATACCAATTGAATGTGAGCCACTTGCACACGCTGCTGCTAAAGTAAAATTTATTCCTTTTAATTTGAAAATGGTAGATAAATTCATTGTAACTGTTGAGTTCATGCATTGAAAGGTAGCACCTGAGCCAATTAGCGTTGTGTCTTTTTTAGCACGCATGATATCATTAGCAACAATGGTAGATTCTGCCACACTATCATTGCCATATATAATTCCAACTTCATTTTTTTCAATCCAATCCATTTCCATATTTGCCATTTTAAGAGCTTCAATGGTGGCCATGTATGCATACTCAGCTGGTTCTCCTAAACTAATACGTTGTCTTCTATCTAATAATGCTTTTAGTACTGGTCTTTCAACAATTCCTGTAAGTGCAGATCGGTAACCTAAGTCTTTTCTTTCTTGACTAAAACCAATCCCTGATTTACCGTTAAATAAAGAATCTTTAACTTCATCAACGTTTTTTCCTAAACACGACCAAGCTCCAATACCTGTAATAACTACTCTATTCATTTGTTTAATTTGATATTTCTATATTTTCTGAGTTAATTAATTTTTTAAATATTGGATTAGCTATATAGTCCACCATTTACAGAAATTACTTGACCTGTAACATAACTAGAATCTTTTCCAACTAAAAAGGCTACAACTCCTGCAACTTCTTCAGGTTCTCCAAATCTATTCATAGGGACCATAGCTTTGTAATCTGCCTCATTAATATCTTGTGTCATATCTGTTTTAATAAATCCTGGAGCTACTGCATTAACTGTAATACCACGTTTTCCAATTTCTTGAGCTAATGATTTGGTAGCAGCAATTATAGCTCCTTTTGAAGCAGAATAATTGGTTTGTCCTGGCATGCCTTTTAAACCTGATAATGATACAATATTTACAATACGCCCTTTTCGCTTGCTCAACATGCTTTTTACAACATGGCGTGTTACATTATAAAAACCATCAACAGTAATATCAAGTACTCTATTCCAATCATCTGGACTAATAAATACCAAAAGATTATCCTTACGTATACCAGCATTATTAACTAGCACTGAAATTGTTTTATCTGTATTAGTTGCAATCCATTTTTCTATATGTTCATCTACTTCAGCAATTTTGCTCACATCAAATTTCATTAAAATGGCATCAACACCTTTTTCTTTAATGAGTTGTTGTGTTTTAAGAGCCTCTTCGTCATTTGAAGTATAGTTTACAATAATATTGTAACCCATATCGGCTAATCTTAAGCAAATGGCTTTTCCAATACCTCTGCTTCCTCCTGTAACTAATGCGTATTCCATAATGTAGTAATTTATTCTTGTTGTGTGCTAAGATTATTCTTCAATTTGTAAAATGTAAATTTCTATGATTGACAATTATAGAATGTAATTTATAATACATTTAAATGATTGTTAAATATGTATTCCTTTACATTTTTTACGTCCTTATATTTTATACTATCTTCAACAAAACAAGGAAAAATTAACCTTAATTTTTCGTATGCTTCTTTTGATTTTGAAGATAGCTTGTCTTGCATTTTTAAATAATCAATTGCTTGTAAAATTGTCATCCATTCTATTGCTAAAACCTCATAACTATTCATAATCACCTTTTGACAAATTAATGCAGCATTGGCACCCATACTCACAATATCCTGATTATCATTATTACTCGGGATACTATGCACATACATAGGATTTGATAGCATTTGATTTTCGGCAGTAGTTGAAGTTGCAGTAAATTGAACACCTTGCATTCCAAGATTTAATCCCAAAGTACCGTGATTTACAAATGGCGGTAAAATATTATTTAGTTTATTATTAAGTAAAAAGTTTAATTGTCTTTCGGCTAACATAGAAAGTTTAGTAATGGCAATTTTTAGTTTGTCCATTTCTAAAGCTACATAATCGCCATGAAAATTACCTCCATGGTATACATTTTTACGTTCCCAATCTACAATAGGATTATCGTTGGCAGAATTAATTTCATTTATTAAAACATCTTGTGCATAGTTAACAGTATCTACAATAGGCCCAACAATTTGAGGAACACATCTAATAGAATAATATTCCTGCATTTTTTCAACTAACACATCTACTTCTACTTTTTGTTTGTAATGATGTTCTTCTCTGCTTTTAACTAATTTACTATCTTTTAAAGTTTCTTGTAAAGCTTTGGCAACTGCATTTTGTCCTTTGTGGTGTTTAACTTCATTTAAAGGTGTAGAATAATGGTCATCAAAACTTTGCACCAATTCCATAATGGTAGCTGAAGCAAGTAAGCTCCAATTCATTAAGTTTTGCGCGTATATTACATTTAGCATGCCAATACCACTCATGGCTGATGTTCCATTCATCAAGGCTAATCCTTCCCTAATGTGAATTTCCATTGGGGTAATATTTTCTTTTTTAAATACCTCTGCAGTGCTTGTAATTACGCCATTGTAATAAACTTCACCTTCGCCTATTAAAGTTAAAGCTAAGTGTGCTAATTGAACCAAATCTCCACTAGCGCCTAAGCCGCCATGTTCATAAATTACTGGTGAAATGTTTTTATTTATTAAGTCTTTAATAAGTATAAGCGCATCTGGGTGAATGCCAGCAAAACCTTGCATTAAAGTATTTAATCGAGCAAGCATAACTGCTTTACAATCAATTTCTGGAATTGGATTACCACTACCAGAACAATGACTACGAATTAAATTATATTGTAACTTCATTTGGTCATCATGGTTTATTCTGTATTGTGCCATAGGCCCAAACCCAGTATTGATGCCGTAGATGAGTTTTTCGCGAGTAAATTCCTTTAAAAAATAATGACTACGATATACTTTGCGTAATGCCTCCTCATCTAATGAAAGTTCTAAATTATTTATTAAAACTTTGTAAAAATCGTTTCCCGATATTTGTTTATCACCTATACTAACCATAATTTTTTGTGCAATATACAATATTACAAAAATTTTGCAATTACAGTGTTAGTGGAAATTATTTGTTAAGAAAAATTGAAAAATGTAAATTTTTACCAATCTTTTATTTACTTTGCTAAATAAAAATTAATAATGAGTTTTTTTACAAAAGATAACAAAACTGCTTTTGAAGCAATTAGTCACGCACAATTTATTGCATTTGCCCCAATATTATTTCAGGCAACAAAAGCTTTACGCGATTTAGGAATTTTAAATTTAATCGAAGATTCTGGTGTTAATGGAATTGAATTAGAAGAAATTTACACAAAACTAAAGTTAAGTGAATATGGTGTTAGAGTCCTTGTTGAAGCTGGCTTAGGTATTGGCTTGTTAACTAAAAATGACGAAAAGTATAGTCTAACAAAAACAGGTGTATTTATTTTAAACGATAAGATGACACGTGTAAATTTTGATTTTACAAATGACGTTTGCTATGAAGGGATGTTTACTTTAACTGATAGTATAGTTAAAGGAAAGCCAACAGGATTAAAGGCATTGGGCGATTGGCCAACTGTATATGAAGGTTTATCTACAATGAAACAACCTGCGCAAAATAGCTGGTTTGCTTTTGATCACTACTATTCTGATGGTTCATTTGATTCAGCTTTAAAACAATTATTTAAACGTAAGCCAAAACATATTTTAGATATTGGCGGTAATACAGGGAAATTTACAATGAAATGTTTGTCTTATGATCCTGATGTTAAAATTACAATGCTAGATTTACCACAACAGTTGGGCATGGCAAAGGAAAATATTTCAAAAACTAGTTTTGCTGATAGAGTTAGTTATCATCCCATTAATATTTTGGATGAAAACAACCGTTTTCCTAAAGGGGCAGATGCAATTTGGATGAGCCAGTTTTTGGATTGTTTTAGTGAAACTGAAATTGTTGGAATTTTAAAAAGATGTTACGAAGCACTTGATGATGATGGCTGCGTATACATTATGGAAACTTTTTGGGATAGACAAAAATTTGAAATTGGCGCTTTTAGTTTACAAATGACCTCGCTTTACTTTACAAATATTGCTAATGGAAACAGTCAAATGTATGACAGCAAAGTATTCAATAAGTTAATTGATGCAGCTGGTTTTAAGGTTATTGAGCAAATTGACAATATAGGCATTAGCCACACAGTTCAAATTTGTAAGAAGAAAAGTGTTTAGATTAAATTCTAGAGAATTATCCTCTCTCTTTTTTCATGGGTGAAAATGCTAATGGATTTGCCGAAATTTCAGAATCTAGCATTCTATTTTTGTAAACGTCTATTGCAAGGTATATTGCTTCTCTAAACGATGTTTCATCAGCAATTTGTTTTCCTGCAATTTCATAGGCTGTGCCATGGTCGGGCGAAGTACGTATAAAATTTAAACCTGCAGTAAAATTTACGCCATTGTTAAATGCTAGGGTTTTAAATGGAATTAAACCTTGGTCGTGATACATTGCTAAAACACCATCAAATTGTGTTTGAATATTATTTCCAAAAAAGCCATCAGCAGAATAAGGGCCTTCAACTATCATTTTTTCTTTTGCTTTTTGTATTGCAGGAATTATAGCAGTTATTTCTTCATCACCTATAGCACCGTTTTCGCCTGCGTGTGGATTTAAACCTAATACCGCAATTTTTGGTTTACGAATTCCAAAATCTTTAACCAAACTAGTATTTAATTGCTCTATTTTTGCAAGCACATTTTCTTTAGTAATTTGATTTGAAACATTTTTAATAGCAACATGCCCTGTAACAACAGCTACTCTTAATTTATCTGAACACAAAAGCATTAAAGGTTTGCCACCTAGTTTTTCTCCTAAATATTCAGTATGGCCAGGATGTTTAAATCCTGCTTCTTTCATAGCATGTTTGTTAATTGGAGCAGTAACTAATACATCTATTTTATTATCTATTAAAGCTTGGGTAGCTAGGTCGAGCGATGAAATAGCATATTTTCCGCTAACAGAAGTTGCTTTGCCTAATTCAATGGTTACTTCTTCTTCGTAACAAATAAAAACATTTGGTTTTTTTGAATTTATTTGGTTAAAATCCCTCAGCGGATTAAAATTAAATTCCTCTAGATTTAAGGCTTTTCTAAAATAGGAAACAGTTTTTTGAGAACTGAATAAAACAGGAACACAAATTTCAGATAATGCAGGTTCTGATAAGGTTTTTAAAATTATCTCTAAGCCAATTCCATTTACATCACCTTGCGAAATGCCAACAATTATTTTGTTATCTACCATGATTACTTATTAAAATTTTACCCAACCTACTAGCGATGCAACTTCTTCTGCATCTATATTTTCCCACTTAGAACTGTATGTATTATAAACAGCTAGTCCTTGTTGATAGGATTCATCACCCATAACAATTTCTTTAACTATTGCTGCATAATGAGCACTTGATTTAAAATTATTTAAAGCAAAGTGAATTTTTCCAATTTCTTTACCTTTTAAAAACACTAATCGGCCAGAGGGTTTTTCTACAACTTCTATTGAATAATTGTTTTCTAAATCTCTGTAATTACTAATTAACATGGTTTCTTTAATAGGATTAATGAGATACAATTTATCTTTAAAATAAAATTCCAACAAACTGCTATTTGCAGATTTTTCTATTTTATAATTAGGAGCAAGATTAGAAGTTGAATTAAATGTACCTATTTCTTTCAGTGTTTTTGTTTGAAGATTATACTTAACTATTGCACCTTCTAAATTGGTAATTTTTACATTTGGAAAGATAAAGTTGTTTTCATCTACCCAATAAATAGGAATGCCGCCAAGTTTGTAATTTGAACTTATTCCACCATGTCCTGCATCTTCCATTAAAACAACTTTTGGCTTATTTGCAGGATAGTAGTTTAATTTATAAGGACTTTTTGTTCTGTCTAATTCAACGTCTTGACCAACTATAGCCTTAAAAGTAAGTGATTTGATTTCAGAGTATTTATTGGTTTTTAAATCGTAATATGAATAGTATTTACCTTTAAAGATGTCATTAGTATAAAAAACAATACTATCGTTACTGCATTTTACTAATTTTCCTGTACCATCATGTAGTACTTTTTTTTCTTTTAAATCAACAATATTTCCGATACTAGAAATTAAATAACGGTCTTGGTAAATGGTATTTGTTCCTTGGTCAAAACGAACATAATCTTTATCATTTTTTCTACCTACAACGGTCAAAAGTTTTTCTCTACCAGCAAACACATTATTTGTAAACGTGTATTTGTAAATGTTTTGCTTTAAATCAGCTTTAGAATCAGTGTCGTAATGAATAGCAATAAGGCTTTCCGAACTATTTTGCGCATAGCCTGAAAACACTAATAAAACAAATATGTATTTAAAAAATTTCAATTTATAAATTAGAGAAAAAATCAAACAATAAACGTACACCATAACCAGTTCCTCCTTTACCCCTATAACTATCTTTTGCTGTAACAAATGCTGGGCCAGCTATATCAAAGTGCATATAAGGGTAATTAGTAAACTTTTCTAAAAATTTACCAGCGGTAATAGCGCCGCCATATGGACCGCCTAGGTTTTTTTGATCAGCAATATCAGATTTAACTAACTCAGCATATTCATCCCAAAACGGAAATTCAACTAAACGCTCATGCATGCGCAAACCACTCACTGTAAGTTTCGTTTTTTGTTCATCAGTGCTTGTACCCATACTAACAATGCCGTATTGACCAATTGCAGCTGCAGCTGCACCAGTTAAGGTTGATAGTTCAATTGCCATTTCTGGGTTATATTTTTTTGCAAAATGTAAAGCGTCAGCTAAAATCATTCTTCCTTCTGCATCAGAATTAAGCATTTCTACTGTGCTGCCATCCATCATTGTTATAATATCTCCTGGTGCAAAAGCGTTAAAGCCAGGTCTATTGTCAGTTGCAGGAACTAATGCAATAACATGTACATTTAATTTTGCTTTTGCAATGGCATACATTGTACAACCCACAGCAGCAGCGCCAGCCATATCACATTTCATTAAATCCATGCTATTAGGCGTTGGCTTTAGACTTAATCCACCAGTATCATAAACAACTCCTTTTCCAACTAAAACATAAGGTTTTTTGTTTTTTTCATTTTTGGGTTTGTATTCCATAATGGAAAAGGTTGGTTCATCAACACTTCCTTGGTTTACTGCTAATAAACCACCCATTTTTAATTGTTTAATTTTTGCCTTATTGTATACTTCTACTGTAAACCCTGCTTGTTTACCCATGTTTTTAAATGCTTGCGATAATTGTGTTGCATTTAAATGATTAACAGGTTCATTTACTAAATCTCTTGCTTTAAGCGTTGCATCAATAGCAATTGATAAATTTGAAATATGTTGCGATGTAACTTTAGAATCAATTACATTAATAGTTTTTAACGTGTTTACTTTTTTTGCATCACTTGGTTTATGCTTTATAAATTGGTAGTTTGCTAAAGCTAATCCTTCTGCTAATGCAAGTGAATAATCTGCATTTTGTAATTCATTAATAATGGAAACAGTTGTATGTTTTTCGCTATTTACAACATCTGTAATAGATGCTCCATGTTTGCGAATTGTTTCTAAATTTTTATAATGTTCTTTTTGTTCATCAATTAAAATAATAGAAAAAATTCTAGAAAGAGTATTTATTGTAATAACTTTTTTGTCATTTTTTTTAATGTCATTTAATATATAATCAACCTGGTCTTTGGTTAAATTAAATGAAGCATTGTTTTTAAATGTTTTGCAAATTACTACTAAACTTTCCTTTGAAGTTGTAGTTGTTTTTTTTGATATAGCTGTTGTCATAACTACCTGCGAATTTAGCAAAATAAAGACGTTCAGCAATGATTATGAGGAGTTTTATTAACTTTTTTTTGCTAATAAACAAGTAAGAAGATTTGATGCTAAAATTTACTAGCAATTGTACTATTAATTGGCAGAAAAGAGATTTGTTTCAGGCTATAAAAAACTAATTCTCAAGATTTCTCATGAGAATTAGTTTTAAAAATAAGTGAAAAAATTAATTTCCAAATTCACTAATAAACTTAATGCGCATTAAACGAACTTCTTCTTCGGTATATTCATCCTCACCAAGTTCTTTTAAAATAGCTTGTATATCATCTGTTTCAGATTCTCTTAAACATTCGTAAATCTCGTCTTTTTTATCTTCATCAATTACTTGATCAATATAATAATTGATGTTTACTTTAGTGCCAGATGTAACAATTGTTTCAATTTCAGTTAATAAATCATTCATTTTTAGATTTTTATTTTTAGCCATATCTTCTAAGCTAATTTTTCTATCTATATTTTGAATAATAAACACTTTTAATCCTGATTTATTTACAACTGATTTAATTACTAAATCAACAGGACGTTCAATTTCGTTTTCTTCAACATGTTTTTTAATTACCTCTAAAAACGACTTACCGTATTTAGTTGCTTTGCCCGCACCAACACCTGTAATTTTAGTCATTTCTTCCATTGTTAATGGATATTGAATAGCCATTTCCTCCAATGATGTTTCTTGGAAAATAACATAAGGAGGTAAATTATTTTGCTTAGCAATTTTCTTAGTTAAATCTTTTAACATAGAAAATAATACTTCATCTGCCCCTCCGCCTTTACCAGTTGCAATATCATCATCATTATCGCTTTCGGCATTACTAAAATCGTTATCGCGTGTAAATTTGATGCTTTCAGGATTTTTTAGGAAATCTTTTCCTTTATCTGTAATTTTTACAATACCATAGTTTTCTATGTCTTTTGAGAAATAGCCATAAACTAAAGCTTGACGTAATACAGCATTCCAAAATTTATCATCTTTATCATGGTCAACACCTTCTCCCCAAGTTTTAAGAGCATCATGTTTGTATGATTTACCAGTAGCGGTTAAGTTGCCAATTAAAATATTAATAATGTCTTTTACTTTGTGTTTTTCTTTACTTTCTTTTACAGCCTTAATAGCTAATAATAAATCGTCTTGAGCTTCAAATTTTTGTTTAGGATGACGGCAATTATCGCACATTTCATTACATTTTGCCTCATTAAATTCTTCTCCAAAGTAATGTAAAATAAACTTACGTCTACAAGATGATGTTTCAGCAAATGAAGCAGTTTCTGAAAGCATTTGTTTACCTATTTCTTGTTCATTAACAGGCTTATCTTTCATAAACTTTTCAAGTTTCATGATATCATCATAACTATAAAAAGTAATGCAATTTCCTTCTCCACCATCACGCCCAGCTCTACCAGTTTCTTGGTAATAACCTTCTAATGATTTTGGAATATCATGATGTATAACATAACGAACATCTGGCTTGTCAATTCCCATTCCAAATGCAATTGTAGCTACAATTACATCAATATCTTCCATCAAAAAGCCATCTTGAGTTTTAGCTCTTTCTTTAGCATCTAATCCAGCATGATATGGAGCCGCTTTTACACCGTTTACAATAAGGGCTTGAGCAACTTCTTCAACCTTTTTACGACTTAAGCAATAAATAATTCCAGATTTTCCAGAATTTTGCTTTGCATACTTAATGATTTCTTTAATTACATTTTGTTTAGCTCTAACTTCATAGTATAAATTATCACGATTAAATGATGACTTAAATAATTTAGCGTCCTGCATACCCAAGTTTTTTTGAATATCTTGTTGAACTTTAGGAGTTGCAGTTGCTGTAAGTGCCATTACTGGAACAGAGCCCAGTTTTTCAATAATTGGTCTTAAACGGCGGTATTCAGGCCTAAAATCATGTCCCCATTCAGAAATACAGTGAGCTTCATCAATTGCAAAAAAAGAAATTTTAAATTCTGAGAAAAATGCTACGTTGTCTTCTTTATTTAATGTCTCAGGAGCAACATATAATAACTTGGTTTTACCTGCAATTACATCGTTTTTTACGGTAGTAATTTCAGCTTTATTTAATGATGAGTTTAAAAAATGAGCAATACTTGTTTCGTTACTAAAACCTCTTATGGCATCAACTTGGTTTTTCATTAAGGCAATTAAGGGTGAAACAATAATTGCAGTTCCCTCGCTCATAATTGCTGGCAATTGGTAGCATAATGATTTACCACCACCAGTTGGCATAATAACAAAAGTATCTTGTTTATTTAAAATATTGTTGATTATAGCCTCTTGGGTACCTTTAAACTTGTTAAACCCAAAAAAAGCCTTTAAAGGTTCGTGTAAATTATACGTTTCAACTTCTGTAAGCATGCTTATAATGATTAAAATATGTGTTTGACTGAGTAAACTGATTTGTGATTCTATTATAAAGATATAATAAATTTTTCAATAAAAGCAAAACAAAGTCGTTCTAAAATTGGATTTTTAGCTAAAAGTCATCTTTATGACGATGAACGACTAAAATTTATATTTTGTGAAATTCCAAATTTTTGGGCGAGCCTAAAGTTTTTCTAAATCATAATTAGTTAACTTACAATTAACCCACTCATTATCAAAATTGGATTTGTAGGTTTTATAAAATTCGATAGAAGGTTTGTTCCATTCTAAAACTTGCCATTCCATGCGACGTACTTTGGCTTGTTTAGCAACTTGTATTACTTCATTAAAAAGCAATTTGCCAATTCCTCTGCCCCTTTGTTGTTCAGTAACAATAATGTCTTCTAAAAACAAGCATTTGCCTTTCCAAGTGCTGTATTTGTAATAATATATTGCTATGCCAATTATAGTATTGTTTTCTTCTGCTATAAAAAAGTCAAATTGCTTATCTGGTCCAAATGCCCAATTTGACATTTCCGAAACAGTAACTTCTACTTCTAATGGTGCTTTTTCGTAGGTTGCTAATTCTTTAACAAGTTGTAAAGTTTGCTCAATGTCTTGTATTTGTCCTTGCCTTATTTTAACGCTCATATTATTTAGAATACATTTCTTTTAATACTACTTTTTGTAAAATGCGTTTTATCATTAGTTCTGCTAATAAATGTTGCATAGAGGTTTGTGGGTTTTTATTGGCCGCACTTTTTATTTGTAATTCGGTAATGTCTATTCTATATAATAGGTTTTTTAGTGCATTAGACATTTCTAATTTTAGAATACTATTATAAAACTCTTGATTTAAATAATCTAAATTATTAGAATCCATGTTAGGTAAAAATTCTTGTACACCCGATAACTCAAAATCTCTATTGGTTTGAATTTTAAATTTCTCAAACAAATCAGGTTTTTGTAAGCTATTTATTACCTCTAAATTCATTTGTTTAGCATTAATCGTTTTACTGGTATTTTATTGATTATATGTGATTCAATAATTTCTTTAACGTCTTCTTTTTTTACTCCAACATAAAAAATGCCTTCAGGATAAATAGCTATAGTTGGACCAAAATCACAAATACCTAAACAGCCACTTTTGTTGGCACGAGTTTTAAGTTCAATATTTAGGTCTTTTAATTGTTTTTTAAATTCACCTACAAGCTCTAAACCATGTGTTTCGCCACAGCTCAACTTATCTGTTCCTGTTCTTTGGTTATTGCACACTAAAACGTGTATATCATAAATTAAGTTTGTCATAATTGTAAGTATCTTTAAACAAAGTTACACCTAATTTGTAATTAAAGTAATATGGCAATAATATTAATATCAGGAGGAACAGGATTAATAGGTAAGGCTATTACAAAGCATTTACTTTTTTTAGGACATGAGGTAAGAGTTTTATCGCGAAACCCACAGAGTAGTGGTGGTGTTAAAGCTTTTTTTTGGAATGTTGAAAAACAAGAAATTGATGAAGCTGCATTTGTTGGAGTGGAGCACATCATACATTTAGCAGGAAGTGGAATTGCTGATAAACGTTGGACAGATGAACGGAAAAATGATATATTAAATTCGAGGGTTAATAGTATAAACTTAATTTGTTCAGTTATTAAAAAGAATAATATAAAGTTAAAATCATTTGTTGGTGCTAGTGCTGTTGGCATTTATGGCATGGAAACTTCTGAAACTATATATATGGAATCTCAAATTGGAAAAGATGATTTTTTAACCACAACTTGTATAGCTTGGGAGGCTTCATATAAACAAATAGAACAATTTTCAAGTAAAATGGCTATTATTAGAGTAGGTGTGGTGCTAAGTAAAGAAGGCGGTGCTCTTAAAAAAATGTTGCCAATTTTTAAATTAGGTTTAGGCTCTGCTATTGGCAATGGAAAACAATACATGCCTTGGATTCATATAGAAGATTTAGCATTGGTGTTTTGTGAAGGATTATTTAATTCTAAAATTTCAGGCACCTATAACGCGGTGACTCCTCAGCATATAACAAACTTATATTTCTCGAAACAGTTAGCTTTAAGTTTAAACAAGCCTTTTATAATGCCTCATGTTCCTTCATTTTTATTAAAACTTATGTATGGAGAAATGGCTAAGGTAGTTTTACAGGGGTCAAGAGTTAGTGATAAAAAATTAACGGATTCGGGATTTGTTTTCAAATTTCCTGATTTAGAAGCTGCTTTAAAAAATTTGATGAACTAATTTCTTAATATACTTATATTTGAAATAAATAGAAAAGTATAAAAATGGGATTGCGAATTTTCAAAAAGAAGTTGTTGCTATTAATTTTAGTGTTATTTGTGTTTGTTGGAGTTTCTCAAACAAATAATAAGTTTTATACTACAATTGAGGATTATCAAAATGATAAAGCAATAGAAGATTTTGAAATTCAAGCAGGTACTTGGGAAATGAATTTAGGTGTAGAATCATTTAAAATTATTTCGTTAGGAGATGTGACTCGAAAGAAATTGGAAAACTTGCCTTCTTCTTTTTTTACTTATGATGATGTGCTTTTAAGAAATTATAATGGACATTGTTACATAGTATTAGTGTATGGTAATTTGTGTTTTTATTCTTTATATAATCTAAATCAAAAGCAGTTTTATTCTAATACAATTGCTGGCGATTTAAAAAAATACAAGTCAAAACTATTAAAGAGCTATTTAGTAAAGTATAATTTACTAGAGAGTTACCAAAAAGCTAAACCCAAGCAAGAATTTACAGATGATGCTAATTCATATTTTGCAAAGATTACTGCAAGAGATGTTAATTACTTTAGACTTGTTAATGGTAAAATGAAATAAAAAGGAGGCTGCCTAATAATTACAGCCTCCTTTTTTAATTTACGATCTTACTTTTATTTGAGCCATTGGCACACTTATAATACCACTTGGAGTTTGCACTTTTACATTTTCAAAATAAGCTCTTTGCCCAACTTTTAACTCCGACAATGCTTTTTTTGCCGCTACGCTTAAGTTATTTCCTGTACATGGTAAAGAATTTATTTCTCCACTTTTATAATATGTAAAATCAAAAGATATTACTTTCATTGAGATAGGGAAATCAAAACCTGGTAATTCAATACCAATTCCTGCAATAGCTGGGAGACTGGAACGAGTAAAATCTAAATTGCCAAGGGCTAATTTACCACCAATTTTTAATACAGGAGGCGGAACAGCTTTTACTCTAAACACTTTTGGCGTTCCTTGGGGTTTTAAAACGCCATTAACTTTAGCAGATACTGAAACCATGCAAGTGCCTGTAGCAGTAGCTTTCAATGTATATTTACCAGCACTGTTAGTTTGCAAACTTGCACCACAGCCCGATACGCTTACTTTTAAATCTGAAGGAGAAAATCCTGCTGATGAAATACTTATTGGATTTTCAACCCCAACATAAAAAACATTCATATTATCAGCTGCAACTGCTGTAAATGGAGGTGCAACGGTATAGGTATAATCAAATGGGTAATATTCATCTACTCCTTTTGGGTTTTTATAAACTACCACACCTTTTAAATCTTTTTGTCCTGTTGATGAAGATATTGTTTCGTATTTGCCTATTCCATCAGTAATTGTAACTGAATTGCCAGGCACTGTTAATTTTCTTGTAAGCGTATCGTAACTTGCACCAACCAATACTTTCATTCTATCTGAAGTTAATTCTGTGCTTGAAGCACTCAACACTATATCCGCATTAAATGGTTGTCCGCTTAAAACATAAGCAGATGGTGCAACAACTTTTGCTTGTAGTTTATTAACTTTAAAAACAAATTTATTTGAAGCAGCACCAAACACATGTAAAAATTCAGATTCTAAATTTTTCATATCAGCTTGTATTTTATTTAAATTGGTAATAACTGCGGCCATTGGCATATTGTAAAAGTTTTGCAACTCCCAGTTAAGTTTTACACCTTCATCTATGGTGTTTTTATCAATTGGTTTTATGGAACTTAGTTTTTGTTTAATAGCATTAATATCATCAGTTTCAAGTTTTGTTTTGCTGTCTTTTTGCATGTTATCAAGCATTAATGTTAAATCATCATGCAATTTATTTAGTTGATTTTTTAAATCTTTAGCTGAGTATTTTGTATTGATAGGTTTGGTTTCATCACTGCCTATCATTAATCGTGTAGGGGTATCAAAGTCATCTAAGCGCTCCATGAAGCGAAGTTGTGAAGTGTCTTTTTTATTGATGTTTTCGGTTTGTTGTACAATTATTAATTTCATACTGTCAATGTATGCATCAACAATTCTAATGCTTTTTTGTGCATCTATTGCTCTTAATAAATAGGGTTTAGCCTCGTAATTACCTGCTGCCACGTAATCTTCAAAAGCTTTTTTTACTTTTTGATTATTTTCATCTAATATTAATTTTGATTTTTCAACGCTTTCGTCAACCATTACAAAACCTTGTAATATTTGTTTTGATACGTTTAAGGCCAATAATGCAGTAAGTACAAGATACATCATGCCAATCATTTTTTGTCGGGGTGTTTCTTTTCCTGAAGCCATTGTAGTAGAGTTTAGTGATAAGTTATTTAGTTTAGTTACAAGTTATAATGGTAATTTTTGTTAAAGTGACATTGGTTAAAAAAATAATTTAAAAAATGTCGTTTTATTTTATGAGCTCAGTATATTTGCTTAAAATCAGAGTATGCAAGTATTTAAATTTGGTGGTGCATCGGTAAAAGATGCAGAGGCAGTAAAAAATGTGGCTGAAGTTTTAAAGCAATTTTCTAATAAAAAATTGTGCATAGTAATTTCGGCAATGGGCAAAACAACAAATGCTTTAGAGAAACTAGCAAATGCTTTTTTTTACAAAACAGATGATGCTGAGGTTTTATTAGAAGAAGTGAAAAATTTCCATTATACAATTTGTAATGAATTATTTACCGATGTACATCATTCTATTTACAATGATCTTGAAAACACCTTTGTAGAATTGCATTGGGCAATAGAAGACGAGCCAACCCATGGTTTTGATTTTGAATATGATCAAATTGTAAGTGTTGGAGAAGTGCTTTCTACAAAAATTGTATCAGCCTATTTAAATGAAATTGGAATAGCAAACAAATGGATTGATGCCAGAGGTTTAATACAAACCGATAATACTTATAGAGAAGGGAAAGTAGATTTTGAATTAACTGAAGCAATGGTTAAAACTCAGGTTGAGCTTGCTTTTAAAACTATTGATATTGTTATTACTCAAGGTTTTATTGGTGGAACTTCGGAAAATTTCACTACCACTCTTGGTCGCGAAGGGTCTGATTATACAGCATCAATTATTGCATATTGTTTAAATGCAGAAAATGTAACCATTTGGAAAGATGTGCCAGGTGTGCTAAACGCAGATCCTAAATTTTTTAAGAACACAAAAAAAATTGGTGAACTCACCTACCAAGATGCTATTGAATTAACTTATTATGGTGCCAGTGTCATACATCCAAAAACTATAAAACCACTTCAAAACAAAAACATTCCTTTATTTGTAAAATCGTTTTTAAATCCAAAAGAGGATGGAACAGTAATAAAGGAAAGTGATGCAAGATTAAATATTCCTTCATATATATTTAAAACAAATCAAGTTCTAATTTCAATTCAACCAAAAGATTTTTCTTTTATTGCAGAAGATAATTTGAGTGATATTTTTGAGTTGTTTTCAAAAAATGGAGTTAAGATAAATTTAATGCAGTTGTCCGCAATTAGCTTTTCAGTTAGCTGTGACAATGATTTACAAAAAATTAAAAATCTAGTTACTGAGCTACAACATACGTTTAAAGTTTTGTATAACGATGGTGTTGAGCTTATGACGGTGCGTTATTATACGCCAGAAACTATAGAGGCACTTACAAAAAACAAAGTGGTTTTATTAGAGCAACGTAGTAGATTTACTGTACAAATGGTTATGAGAGATGAGTAAAGATAAGGTGTTTTGTTTCTGTAATAAATGCATCATAGTATTTTTTTTTGTAATTGCCTTTTTTTCCTTTGAATTTTTAAATGCTCAAATTATAAAAACTGATTCTTTAGAAAAATTAGTAGAAATAATTCATAAAGATAGTCTTCTTAAAAAGTGCCAATTGTATTTGGATTTATCACAATACTATAAAAGTAGTAATAATATTAAGTCAATTGATTTTCAAAATAAAGCATTGGATAATCTTAATAAAATTTCTGATGAAAAAACAAAGTTGCAATGTTATGCTGTTATTACTAAGTTTTTTTTAAATAATGGTTATTCACAAGAAGGCGTTAAATTTGGAATTAAAGCATTAGAATTAGCAAAGAAAAGAAATGATTTAAAGTATTTGATGAAAATAAATTTTTATTTGGGTTCATTAAATCACGCCATTGGAAATAACAATGAAGCATTAAGGTTTTTTATGAATTCCTATGCTTTTGCAAATAAAACAAATGACAGTGCTATTATTTCCCATGTTTATAATGGATTTGGAGTAATCTATCAAAGTCAAGGTAAATATGATTCTGCATTTCATTTTTACAATAAAGCATACCAATATTATATACTAAAAAAGGATACTCAGTTGTTAATGACTTCATTGAATAATATAGGTGGTGTTTTAATAAGTAAGCAGGACTATAATAGTGGTTTAATTTATTTAAAAAAATTTCTTGAACTCTCAAAAATTAAGTTAGATAAATATTCAGAAGTTAACGCATTAATAAACATTTCAAATTGTTATGAACGTATAGGTGATTTAAATCTATCTTTAGAGTATGCTGAATCTGCATTAAAGATATCTAAAGAATATAATTTTATTAAGCAAAAATTGTATTCAGAGTTAATTATTGCATTGCTACAAAGAAAAAGAAGTAATTATAATCAATCACTAATTACTTCTCAATCTTTACTTATAAGTGCAAAAGCAGAAGGTGTTTATTCAATAATTGATCCTATTTATGAAAATATTATTGATTGCTTTAAAAGCAAAAAAGATTACAAAAGCGCATATGAGTTTCAAAATGAATATAGTATGTTTAAAGACAGTGTTATTAAAGGACAAAATGAGAATTATATAGAAGAAATAAAACAAAAGTATAACCTTGAACAAAAAGATGCTGAATTAGTAAGTAAAAATATCTTGATTACTCAAAGTATTAAATTGAATTCACAAAAAAATATTCTAATACTACTTTTATTGATTTTAGTTATAAGTGCATTTATAAGTTTATCGTTTTACAGGAGCAGAAGAAAAGCAGAAGAAAAGTTGATAATGAATGCCCAAATGATTAAGCAACAAAAAGAATATTTTAATGCATATATAAATGGTCAGGAAGAAGAAAGAAAACGAATTGCCTCTGATTTACATGATGGCTTAGCGCAAAACTTAACAACACTAAAACTTAGCTTTTCGAATTTTAAAACTACAGACTCAACTTTTAATGATATACTAATTAAGTATTCCAATCAAGTAAATAGTATGATTAATGAAACAAGAATGATTTCTCATAATATGATGCCTGATGTATTAATTGATTTAGGATTAGTTAAAGCTTTGAAAAGTTTAATTAATGACATAAACACTAACGTTGTTGGTTTACAAGTAACTTTAAATGTTGCAAACTTTAATATTGCTTTAACTAATAATACTGAAATACAATTGTATAGAATTGTACAAGAACTTATTCAAAATGTGATAAAGCATTCAAAGGCTTCAAATTGCGAAATTGTTTTATCGAATAATAAATCAGAAATCACACTAACATTCTCTGATAATGGTTGTGGTTTTATAGTTAATTCAATTAAGGAAGGTATTGGTTTAAAGAATATTTACTCAAGAGTTAATAGTTTAAACGGTGAGTATTTGATTAAAAGCGAAGTAAGTATTGGAACAACTATAATTGTAAAACTTCCACTAAGCTAAATATTTATGAAGGGAGTAATTAAAACAAGGATATTATTAGTAGATGATCATGAATTGGTTTTAAAAGGTATAAAATCAATAATTGAAAACGAACTTAATCTCGAAGTTTTAGCTGAGGCTAAAAATGGATTAGAAGCTATCTCTATTTTGCAAAATACAACTATTGATTTAGTTTTAACTGATGTGAAGATGCCTTTAATGAACGGAATAGAATTAACAAAGTATGTAAAGTCAAATTACCCTAATACTAAAGTTCTTGTTCTAAGTTTATTTAAAGATAGAGAATACGTAAGTTCAATTATTGATTCAGAGGCAGAAGGTTATCTTTTAAAGAATGCAGATAAAGATGAAATTATATTTGCTATTAATCATGTTATAAATGATGGTACATTTTACTCTCAAGAAATTGTTGATATTTTAAAATCAAACTCAACGGTAAGACATTTAGGTTTAAGCTTGCCTATAATCTTATCTAAAAGAGAAATTGAGATCATTAAATTAATTTGTTTGGAGTTTTCTAGTAATGAAATTGCTGATAAATTATTTATAAGTAAAGCAACTGTAGATGTGCATCGTAAAAATATTATTCAAAAATCGGGAGTAAAAAATATAGTTGGTTTAGTAAGGTTTGCAGTTCAAAATGGAATTGTAAACGAGCTATAGAAATACCTAGTTGTAGGTATTTCTATTTAAGATACATTAGTTATTTTTGTTAAAACGTAACTATTTTATAAATAAATTATCATGAAAATTTCCATTTTATTGTCAATTCTTTTGCTGTGCATTTTAAATATTAATGTAGCTCAAACTTACAATATGACTACAGGTACTATTACAACTTGCTCCGGCACATTTTACGATGATGGCGGGCCATCAACAAATTATGGCTGGGGTTCAACAATCAAGGAAACATTTGTATCAAGTTCAGGCACTCGTCTACAATTTGATTTTACATCTTTAAATGTACAAAATAGTGCAAGTTTAAAAATTTATGATGGTCCAGATGATACTTACCCCTTAATTGGTACTTATGGAACATCAACGGTTTCTGTTGTATCTACTGGCAACTCATTAACATTTGTTTTTATTGGTCCATCGTCTTCGAGTATAGTAAGGTATCCGGGTTGGGAAGCTAACATAAGTTGTACAACACCCACATTAACTCCTTACGCTATGAGTAGTGGAACAATTACAGCTTGTTCAGGTGTTTTTTATGACCCTTCAGGAGCTTCTGCCGATTATGCAAACAATAGTAATTATACCCAAACCTATGTTTCAGGAACTTCATCCTTTATTCATTTTAATTTTACAAATTTTGGCATTCAATTAGGAGATACGTTATTTGCTTATGATGGTTTAACTACAACATCACCATTAATAGGAGCTTATACTAGTTTTAGTTTGCCTGAAAACATATCATCTATAACAGGAAATAGTGTAACATTTAGATTTAAGAGTAATACTAGTTTAGTATCATTTGGATGGAAAGCAATGATTTCATGTTCAACCACGCCAAATCCTGGAACTTTGTTTGAAATGCAAAACGGTATAAGGTATGTTTGCTCTGGCACATTTTACGATGATGGAGGGCCATCAATAAATTATGGCTGGGGTTCAACAATCAAGCAAACATTTGTATCAAGTTCTGGTACACGTCTACAATTTGATTTTACATCTTTAGATGTACAAAATAGTGCAAGTTTAAGGGTTTATGATGGCCCAAATGATACATATCCTTTAATTGGTATTTATGGAACATCAACGGTTTCAATAGTATCAACAGGTAGCTCCTTAACATTTGTTTTTACTGGCCCATCGTCTTCGAGTATTGTAAGATATCCTGGTTGGGTAGCTAACATAAGTTGTATAACACCCACATTAACTCCTTACGCTATGATTAGTGGAACAACAACAGCTTGTTCTGGAGTGTTTTTTGATCCTGCTGGTCCAGCAACAGATTATGCAAACAATAGTAATTTTACTCAAACCTTTAGCTCAGGTTCATCATCCTTTATTAATTTTAATTTTACAAACTTTGATGTGCAAATTGGAGATACTTTATTTGCTTATGATGGTAATACAACATCGTCTCCTTTAATTGGTGCGTATACAGGATTTGATCTTCCAGAAATAATTTCTTCATTAACAGGTAGTAGTGTAACTTTTAAATTTAAAAGTAATGTAAGTTCTGTTTCTTTTGGTTGGAAAGCACTTATTTCTTGCTCTTCAACTCCAATTTTAGCTACATCATTTAACATGCAAAATGGTATAAGAACCGTTTGCTCAGGTACTTTTTATGATGATGGAGGGCCATCAACAAATTATGGCTGGGGTTCAACAATCAAGGAAACATTTGTATCAAGTTCTGGTACACGCTTACAATTTGATTTTACAACTTTAAATGTACAAAATAGTGCAAGTTTAAGGGTTTATGATGGCCCAAATGATACTTACCCCTTAATTGGTACTTATGGAACATCAACGGTTTTGGTTGTATCAACTGGTACTGCATTAACATTTGTTTTTACTGGCCCATCGTCTTCGAGTATAGTAAGGTATCCAGGTTGGGTAGCTAATATTTCTTGTATACCATTAATTGGTGCACCTATTGCTAACTTTACAACTACAAGTTTTACAGTTTGTGCAAATGGCTGTTTAAATTTTAGTGATTTATCTTCATCTAGTCCAAACGCTTGGTTATGGAATTTTCAAGGAGCATCAGTAACAACCTCCACCATACAAAACCCAACAAATGTTTGTTATAATACAGCAGGTATTTATACGTTATCATTAAATGCTTCTAATGCAATAGGCTCTTCTTCTATAACAAAAACGATTACAGTAAGAGCAATACCTAGTATTTCAATTACTAGTTCAAATAGTATTATTTGTGTTGGTCAAACAGCTTCACTAACTGCATCAGGAAGTTCCACTACTTATACGTGGAGTACTGGGTCAAATAGTTCTGTAATTCCAGTTAATCCTACATCTACAAGCACTTATTCGTTAACTGGTACTTTAGCGGCAACAGGTTGTACAAATAATGCAGTTTTCACACAATCAGTTTCTGTTTGTACTAATATTGAAGTGGAAAGTTTTGAAAACAATAAAGTTTATCCAAATCCTTTTAAAGATAAAATTTACTTTTATAATATCACAGATATTACTGAAGTTAGTGTCATAAATTTAATTGGAAAAATTATTTATAATGTAAAGCTTGAAAAATTGAATGAATTAGAAATAAATTTAAAAGACTTTTCAGCTGGTTTGTATTTTATAAAATTAGAAAACTTAAATTCCTATAAAGTAATTAAAGTTTTAAAAGAGTAATTGTAAAAATTAAATCGCGAATTCTAATTTTTTTAACTGTAAATCAATATTTTAAAGGAAGGTGTTTTAAAATACTTTCCTTTTTTTATTTATTTAGAATTTGCTATATTTATACCGCATGGCTGCAAAATCTCAAAATATTGGCGCTCCTCCTGGAACTTTGTTTTACAATGGAGAAGAAAGAAATGAACGTATAAAAATTACGTTGATTGAATTTAATGAAACAGAGTTTTTTGAAGATGTGTATTACGATTTATCTGATTGCATTGAACATGTAAAACCAAACATGGTAAAATGGATTAATGTAGAAGGAATTCATAAGCCAGAATTGGTTGAGGCAATTGGAAAAATTTATGATATACATCCACTTACTTTAGAAGATATTGTTCATATTGACCAACGTCCTAAATTTGAAGATTATGAGCATTATGTGGTAGCAATTATGAAAATGATTAGTTACACTACTGAAGTAAAATCTGAGCAATTATCAATTATTTTATTAGAAAACACTGTTATTTCTTTTCAGGAGCCACAAGGCGGTGATGCTTTTGATGTCATTAGAAATAGACTAAGAGCAAGTAAAGGAAGGGTAAGAAAACTTGGGGCAGATTATTTAGCCTACGCATTAATGGATGCTGTGGTAGATTATTATTTTACATGTATTGAAAAAATTGGGGATAAAATTGAGGAGATTGAAGAAGAAATAATTAATGATACGGATAAAAAATCGTTGTTACAGTTGTATCATTTAAAACGTGAAATGATTTATTTACGTAAACAAGTTTGGCCATTGAGAGATTTATTAAATAACATGGTTCGTTCTGAAACCCAATTAATAAATCCAACAAGCGATATTTATTTGCGCGATTTAAGTGATCATGTTACTAGAATTATAGATTCTGTAGAAACTTACCGTGATTTATTATCTGGTATTATGGATATTTATTTAAGCACAAATGCCAATAAAATGAATGAAGTAATGAAGGTGCTTACAATTATGTCTTCAATATTTATTCCAATAACATTTATTGCAGGAGTTTATGGTATGAACTTCGATAACATGCCAGAGTTAAGAACGCAAAATGGTTATTTTATTTTATGGGGAATAATGATTACAATTATTGTAGGATTATTAATTTACTTCAAAAGAAAAAAATGGGTTTAGTTCATGTTGTAATAAACTCGCAAACCGCAGCCATGTTGCATTTTAAATTTAGGGAAATAGCCTAAGGCAATTCTATCATAAGATGGATTATATAAAAATTGTAAGGAGTATTTTGGATTGATATTGAAATTTATACCAGCTCCAGCAAAAAAGCCTATTCCAGCTCCTACTAAATACCTTGCCGAATAAAAATTGTAAGGTGGTTGCTGGTAAAGATTCATTAAATCTATATAAATATCGTTTTGCCCATTATTTAAATCGCTGTGCATTATTACTTGGTTTTTTTGCGCTTTAGATAAAATAATATTTATGCCTCCTTCTAGTAAAAAATTTATTTTTTCGTTTTTTCCAAAATAGCGCTTATATCCAAATTGAAACATTAAACGTTGCTCTTCGCCATTAATGGTAAAAGCTGTATTAGGTGCCTGTAATAACCCAGAGCCAGTTGGTATTTTAGTAGTGATGGTAAATTTGCCGGTTGCTTTTAATTTTGTTCCATTAATGTTTAATGAGAAACTCGACTTTTTATTTATTTTATATTGAGTATTTAAGCCAACTAAATAAGTGGTTATATACCTCATATTAATTGGCATATCTTTTTCGGTAAAGTCCCAATCTTTTGTATCAACATTAAGTAACTGTGCAATTAAATCGTTTCCTCCAAATCGTCCACCAACATAATTTATTTGGTATAAAAGCAAACTATTTGCAAAATTATTTTGTTGGCCATTTTGATCAAAGCCATAACCATCATATAAACTAGCAGTTTGTTTATTTGCCCAAAAGGAGCCAATGTAAAAACCTAAATTAAAACCTTTATGATTGTTGTAATTTACTATTGGTTTTAAAGTGTCTTCTTCGTTATTATTATCTTGAGAAAAACCACTGTAAGCAAAGCCCAAAATAAGTAAACTAAAAAAAAGGTGTTTAAAAATCCGCATTCACAAAAATAGTTATTTTAATTAAATGCTTGTAATTATTAGTTTTTACTTTTTTGAATGCTATTCATTAAAATTTTTCTTGCTAAAAAAATACGACTTTTTATTGTACCTAAAGGTAATTGCATTTCATGTGCTATTTCCTCATATTTATAACCATTGTAATATCTTGTAAATGGAATTTTGTATTGGTCTTCTAGCTTTTCAATTTTATTGTAAATGTCTTTAGCAGCTAATCTCGATTCTGTAACATCTTGGTAATTGTTTTTCCAAGCTCGAGCCATTGCAATATCTGCATTTGTTTGCATTATTTGTTTTGTTTTTACAGCTCTGCGATAAGAGTTAATAAAAGTGTTTTTCATGATGGTAAATAACCATGCTCTAAAGTTTGTGCTGTCTTCAAATTTATCTCTGTAAGTAATGGCCTTAACAAATGTGTCTTGCAGTAAATCCAAGGCGTCATCGGTATTATGTGTTAAACTTAATGCAAAGTTTTTTAAAGATTGTTTTTCGTTTGTAAGTCGAGTATTAAATTCTATTGCTGTCATATTGTTTAATGTTTTTAATAAAACGTTAAACAAAATTACGTTTTGTTTAATGAATTACGAATAATCTTAAACAAAATAATTGTTAATTTATTTAAAGTATTGATTATCAATTATTTAATTTTAGGGTTTGTTTATTGGTTTTTGGTATTTCCACTTTTTGTTTAATCTTCATAAATTGTGAATAGTAATTTGTAAGTCAATTCTTTACACACGGGCATTTTCATTAACTTCGGAAAAAATTAACAAATATGTTACAAGAACTTAGTGAACAAGAAGAAATTAGAAGAACAAAACTTGCTGAATTAAAAAAATTGGGCATTAATCCTTATCCTGCCGAAGAATTTAAGGTTAATGTTACTGCTCAAGATATAAAAGAAAATTATGTTGGTAATGAAGATAATTACAAAAATGTAAGTTTTGCAGGGCGTATTATGAGTGTGCGCGATATGGGTAAAGCTGCATTTGCTGTATTGCAAGACAGTACAGACCGTATGCAAATTTATGTTCGTAGAGATGATATTTGTCCTGCTGAAGATGACAAGCAATTATACGATGTTGTTTGGAAAAAATTATTGGATATAGGTGATATTATTGGAATTGAAGGATATGTATTCACAACAAAAATGGGTGAAATTTCAATACATGTTACAAATTTTAAATTATTATGTAAATCATTAAAACCTTTGCCAATTGTAAAAACAGATGCTGAAGGAAATTCGTTTGATGAAGTAACTGATCCTGAGTTTCGTTACCGCCAACGTTATGTAGATTTATTAATAAATCCAAAAGTTAAAAAAACGTTTGAACAACGTACAACCATTATAAACACTATTCGTACATTTTTAAATGAAGGCGGTGCTTTAGAAGTAGATACTCCTGTTTTACAATCTATACCAGGTGGCGCAACTGCTCGTCCGTTTTTAACACACCATAATGCTTTAGATATTCCGTTGTATTTGCGTATTGCAAATGAGTTGTATTTAAAGCGATTAATAGTTGGTGGTTTTGATTGGGTTTATGAATTTAGCCGTAATTTCAGAAATGAAGGTATGGATAGAACACACAATCCAGAATTCACAATCTTAGAATTTTACGTGGCTTACCGCGATTATTTTTGGATGATGAATACTACCGAAAAATTGCTTGAAAAAATTGCTGTTGATTTACATGGTAAAACAGAATTAACCGTAGGTGATAAAACTATTAATTTTGCCGCACCTTTTAAACGTGTAACCATTTTTGATGCTATTAAAGAGCACACAGGTGTTGATGTTAGTAAAATGAATGAAGCAGAGTTGCGTGGAGTGTGTAAACAATTGCATTTAGAAATTGATGACACCATGGGTAAAGCCAAATTAATTGATACTATTTTTGGTGAGAAATGTGAAGGTAATTATATTCAACCAACGTTTATTACTGATTATCCAGTAGAAATGAGCCCACTTACTAAAAAACATAGAACAGAAGAAGGTTTAGTTGAACGTTTTGAGTTAATGATTAATGGTAAGGAAATAGCAAATGCTTATTCAGAATTAAACGACCCTATTGATCAACGTGCACGTTTCGAAGAACAAGTTGAATTAATGGAACGTGGTGATGATGAAGCAATGTTTATTGATTATGATTTCTTACGTGCTTTAGAATATGGCATGCCACCTACAGCTGGTATTGGTATTGGTATTGATAGATTGTGTATGTTAATGACTAATCAACCATCTATACAAGATGTATTGTTATTCCCAACTATGCGCCCTGAAGCAAAAGCAGAATTAACACCACAAGAAAATTAATACTAATGCGTAAAACGTTATATCTATCATTTGGTTTAATAGTATTGTTTTTTGTTTCTTGTAAAACAGAACCAAAAGCAGTAGAACAAAAACCTCGTATTTTTCCTGAATACAATGTTGTTTTGGATGAGTTAATTCGTTCTAAAGACGGAGTAATTAGAGGGGTTGATTTAAATTCTCAAGCTAATATAATTACAAAGGCAGAAACAAAACCACCATCGGAAGTTGCACCAGATTTTTTATATTTTGAATATGAAATTGATAGTACAACAAATTATTCGGTTACCTATAATTTAAAAAGCGATAGTTTAGATGAAGTTGAAGTCCAAATTAATTGTACAGATTGCGATTTAACATCAAAACTTTATAATGATTTAAAAACGTATTACGAAAAAAAATTACCTAACCCAACAGAAGATAAAGGTTATGTAGTGTATAATTGTTTTGAGGGTCAACGTAAACCTTTTGTTGTTTCGTTAACAGATAATAGTACTCCAACAACTGGAATAATTAATTTAGTAATATATAGAGACAAGTAATTCGCATTAGTTTATGTCTAGTAAAGGAAAGCTCATCATATTTTCAGCGCCATCAGGCTCAGGAAAAACAACCATAGTTAGGCATTTATTAAAAACATTTCCTAATCAATTAGAATTTTCAATTTCAGCTACAAGTCGTGCAAAACGTGGAGTTGAGGAGAATGGGAAAGATTACCATTACTTAAGCGTTGAAGAGTTTAAACAAAAAATAGATAATAACGAGTTTTTGGAATGGGAAGAAGTGTATGCAGGAACTCATTATGGCACACTAAGAAGTGAAGTGGATCGTATTTGGGCAAAAGGCAAACATGTAATTTTTGATATAGATGTTGAAGGCGGATTAAATTTAAAAAAACAATTTGGCGATACTGCCTTATCTGTTTTTGTTATGCCACCAAGCATTAAAATTTTAGAAGAGCGATTAAACTCCCGTAGTACCGATACTCCGGAAAGCATAGCCCGTAGAGTTGCAAAAGCCGAAAAAGAACTAAAAACTGCCGATTTATTTGACACTTTTATTTTAAATGAAGTGCTAGAAGAAGCATTTGTAAAAGCCGAAAAAGTAGTAAGTGAGTTTTTGGTTAAGTAAACTCCATAAACGCAATTAATTCAAGATAAGCGGTTCTGTTATTTCAATTTAATATTGCTATTTTTAAGTTGTGATAAAACTTCAACAAATTAAAAAAGCCTATAAATTAAATAATACTTCATTTGAAGTATTAAAAGGTATTGACATACATATAAAAGAAGGTGAGTTTGTTTCCATTATGGGGTCATCGGGTTCTGGTAAATCTACTTTATTAAATATTTTAGGAATCTTAGATAATTACGATTCTGGAACTTACACCTTAAATGATACTCTAATTAAAGATTTATCGCAAACAAAGGCTGCAATTTTAAGAAATCAGTTTTTGGGTTTTGTATTTCAATCTTTTAATTTATTATCATTTAAAAATACCATGGAAAATGTAGCGCTTCCATTGTATTATCAAAAGGTGTCACGTAAAGAGCGTAACAAAAAGGCTTTAGAGTACCTTGATAAAGTCGGATTACTTGAATGGGCAAATCATTTACCTAGTGAATTAAGTGGAGGTCAAAAACAACGTGTGGCAATTGCACGTTCTTTAATAGCAAATCCAAAAGTAATTTTTGCCGATGAACCTACTGGCGCTTTAGATTCACAAACATCTATTGAAGTGATGGATATTTTTAAAGACATTAATAAACAAGGTAAAACCATTGTAATTGTTACTCACGAAAATGATATTGCCGAAATGACGGATAGAACAATACGTTTAAAAGATGGACTTATAATATAGTTTTTAGTAATTAGTGTTTGGTTTTTAAATTAAAACAAACAGCTAAAAACTAAGAACTAGCAACTAAAAACTGATAAATGTTTGACATAGATAAATGGCAAGAAATATTTGGTACAATTAAAAAGAATAAGCTTCGTACTATTCTTACTGCTTTTAGCGTGGCATGGGGTATTTTTATTTTAATTATTTTATTAGGAGCAGGGCAAGGTTTGCGTAATGGTGCTCAAGATCAATTTGCCAGAGATGCCGTAAATAGTATTGAAGTGTGGGGCGGTTTAACTACCATGCCCTATGAGGGCTACAAAACAGGACGAGTGATTCAATTTAATAATGACGATTATTATGAGTTAAAAAATAATACGCAAGGTGTTGAAAAAGCTACAGCACATTTTGCCAATTGGGATAGTAGAATAATTACTTATGGAAATGAACATGCAGGTTTTTTTGTAAGAGCGTGTGCTCCCGATCATTCTTATTTAGAGCAAGCTCAAATGATGTCGGGTCGTTTTATAAATGAAATTGATTTTAATGAATTTAGAAAAGTAGCAGTGATAGGCGTGCCTGTAAAAGACATGTTATTTAAAGAAGAAGATCCTATTGGAAAATTTATAGATATATCTGGAACTAAGTATATGGTGGTAGGTGTATTTACCGACCCTGGTAAGTTTGATAGAGAAAGGATTTATATTCCTTTATTAACAGCGCAAAGAGTGTATAATGCAAAAAATAAAGTCAATGGATTATGGGTATCAACAGGGAATGCAAGCCCTGAGCAAAGCGAAGAAATTGCAGAGCGTATTAGAACATCTTTAGCAAAAAAATACCATGTAAATAAAGATGATAAAAATGCAATAGGCATACAAAATTACAATGTAGAATATAAGCGTATAATGGGAATGTTAGATGGTATAAAATGGTTTATATATGTTATCGGAATTCTCACCTTAATAGCTGGTGTAGTTGGTATAAGTAACATTATGCTCATTGTAGTAAAAGAACGTACAAAGGAAATTGGTGTCCGTAAGGCATTGGGAGCTTCGCCTTGGTCTATTGTATCTTTAATAATTCAAGAATCTATTTTTATTACTGCAATTGCGGGTTATGTAGGATTAATGCTTGGCATTGGAGTAATTGAATTAATAAAATGGGCAGGCATTGAAGGCGATTTTTTTAAAAGACCAGAAGTGGATTTGAGTATTGCTATTTGGTCGGTTGTGGCTATTATTATTGCTGGTGCTTTAGCAGGATTTATTCCAGCAATAAAAGCCGCTAAAGTTGAACCAATTACTGCTTTAAGAGAAAATTAAATGATATTTGAACGAGATAATTGGCAGGAAATTTTTGCAACCATTCGTAAAAATAAATTACGAACATTCCTAACTATGCTAGGTGTGTTTTGGGGTATTTTTATGTTGGTAATTATGCTTGGGGCTGGGAATGGCTTGCGTAATGGCATCATGAAAGATTTTGGAGGAACTGCTACAAACAGTTTTTATATCTGGACGCAAACTACCACAAAATCTTATAAAGGCATGAAGCCAGGCAGAAATTTTAATTACAATTTGGATGATTATAAGGCATTATTACAAATCCCCGAGTTGGACGTTGTTTCTCCAATGAACCAAAGCGGTGGTTACGAAGGAGAAAGTAATGTGGTTCATGGTTTAAAATCTGTTGCTGCACAAATACAAGCAAATTATCCAAACACAACTCAAATTGCACAAGTAAAAATTTCTGAAGGAAGATTTTTAAATGACAATGATATTAAAGAAAGTCGTAAAATTTGTGTTATTGGTCCGCGTATAGCAGAAACCTTATACAAAAAAGACGAAAAAGTTATTGGGTCTTACATAAGAATAAATGGTGTTTATTTTAAAGTTGTAGGTCTTACAGCTATTGGTGCTGCTGGTGATGAAGGTAGACAGCAAGCTCAACGAATTAGTGTTCCATTTAGCTCATTTCAAAAAGCATTTAATTTTGGAGATGTGGTAGGTTGGTTTGCTATTAAATCTAAAGATAATGTTTCGGCGGAGGTTTCAGAAAAAAAAGTAATGGCTATTTTAAAAGAACGTCATAAAATTGCCCCTGATGATTTAAAAGCAATAGGCCATTTTAACTTAGAAGCTGAATACAATAAATTACAAGGTTTATTTATTGGTATTAGTTTTTTAATTTGGATCGTTGGTATTGGTACACTTCTAGCTGGAGTTATTGGTATAAGTAATATCATGCTAATTGTTGTTAAAGAGCGTACAAAAGAAATTGGTGTAAAAAGAGCACTAGGAGCTGTGCCTTCACAAATTATTGGACAAATTGTAATTGAATCAGTTTTCTTAACTTCAATTGCTGGTTATTTTGGTTTAGTGTGTGGAGTATTTATATTAGAAGCATTAGATGCTGCAATTGGTAATTCGGGCGAAATGTTTACAAATCCAACGGTTGATTTAAATGTAGCTCTTGTTGCATTAACAGTTTTAATTGTGAGTGGTGCTTTAGCAGGTTTAATTCCTGCAAGTAAGGCTATTGCCATAAAACCTGTTGAAGCTTTAAGAACGGAGTAAAATATATATAAAAGAGATAAATAAAATAATTGAAAAAATAAAACTATGATAAAAAAAATAATAAAAATCACATTGCTTGTAGCCTTTGTAGGACTAGTATTTTGGACCTTTTACTTTTTGTATAATAAATCTCAAAAACCGCCAGAAACGTTTGAAACTACTCAGCCCTTTGATACCACAATTGTAAAAAAGACGGTTGCTACTGGCTCTGTTAGTCCACGTAAAGAAGTAAATATGAAATCGCAAGTGAGCGGCATTATTGAAAAACTTTATATAGTTGCTGGTCAACAAGTAAAACAAGGAGATGTAATTGCGAAGATTAAAATTATACCAAACATGCTCAATTTGGCAAGTGCCGAAAACCGAGTAAACGCTGCTCAAATTAATGTTGATAATACTAAATTAGAGTATGATAGAAATAAGCAATTGTTTGATCAAAGTATTATTTCTAAATCAGAATTTCAGGCATACGAATTAAAATTTAAAACAACACAAGAAGAATTAAGTGCTGCAAAAAATCAATTGCAAATTATACAAGAAGGAGTTTCAAAATCTTCTGGTACTGCCTCTAATACACTTGTAAAATCAACTATTACAGGAATGATTTTAGACGTACCTGTAAAAGAAGGAGGGCAAGTAATTGAAAGTAATACATTTAATGAAGGCACAACCATTTGCAGTGTTGCTAATATGGGCGAAATGATTTTTGATGGAAAGTTAGATGAAAGTGAAGTAGGGAAAGTGCAAACAGGAATGGACATAGTGCTTACTATTGGCGCCATTGATGAAGAAAAATTTCAGGCAAAATTAGAATACATTGCACCTAAAGGTGTAGTAGAAAATGGAGCAATTCAATTTCAAATAAAAGCTACTATTAATAAAGATAATAGTTCTTTCTTAAGAGCTGGTTATAGTGCTAATGCAGATATTATTTTATCTAAAAAAGAAAATGTTTTAGCTATTCCTGAAAGCGTGTTGCAATTCGAAAAAGAAAAATCGTTTGTTGAAGTTGAAACAAGTCCTCAAAAATTTGAGAAACGTTTTATTAAAACAGGGTTATCTGATGGAATAAACATTGAGGTTTTAGAAGGACTTAAAAAAACCGATAAACTAAAATTGCCTAAACTAGCTGTTATTGAACAATAATAATAGTTAGTTGCTTCTAAAATAATTTCTGAGTATTGATTTTAAAAGGATTTAATGAGAATTGAAGTGAAAAAAAACTATCGAAGAATTGTTTATTTGTAAAAAATATAGTTGTTTTTTTACATTTTATCATACACAGGCGCGTGGGGTTTTTGTTTTTCGCAGATATAGCTGTGAAAAAACCGAAGGGATGGCATGAGCGCTTTGTGGGGTTTTTTCAGCAGTGGTTTTGTTTTGCGAAGGCATAAGCGTAGAAAACAAAAATATCCTAACGAAAAATAAAATGGTTTTGCATACTTTTGACTATCAAAAGTATGATAATAAAATATAATACGACTTTTTGAGGGACGACTAGTTATTCATTAAAACTCAGGATTTCTACCTACATAATTTTGAGGAGTAATTTGTAGTAATTCTTTTTTCACACTTTCCGAAATAGTTAATCCATTAATAAATGTGTGCATAGAATCTTTAGTAATGTGTGTATTAGTGCGCGTTAAATCTTTTAACGCTTCATAAGGTTTAGGATATCCTTCTCTTCTTAAAATAGTTTGTACAGCTTCTGCAACAACGGCCCAGTTATTTTCTAAATCTTTTGTTAAAGAATCTTCATTTAAAATTAATTTGTCTAAGCCTTTTAAAATACTTTTATATGAAATAAGTATATGCGATAAAGGAACGCCTATATTTCTAAGAACAGTACTGTCTGTTAAATCTCTTTGTAATCTACTAATTGGAAGCTTTGCAGATAAATGCTCTAGTAAAGCATTTGCAATCCCCAAGTTACCTTCTGCATTTTCAAAATCAATTGGGTTAACTTTGTGTGGCATTGCTGATGATCCAATTTCTCCAGCTTTTAATTTTTGTTTAAAATAATCCATACTAACGTATGTCCAAATATCTCTACATAAATCCAATAAAATAGTATTTATACGTTTCATTGCATCACAGTATGCTGCAATATTATCGTAGTGTTCTATTTGCGTAGTAAACTGACTTCTACTTAATCCTAAAACATTATTTACAAAATTGTTTCCAAATAAAATCCAATTTGTATTTGGGTAAGCAACATAATGCGCATTAAAATTACCTGTTGCACCACCAAACTTAGCTGAAAATGGAATGGCAAGTAATTGATCAATTTGTTTTTGCAATCTTTCTGCAAACACATAAATTTCTTTTCCTAAACGTGTAGGCGAAGCGGGTTGTCCGTGAGTTCTTGCTAATAATGAAACATCAGCCCATTCTTTAGAAAATGCAATTAATTTAGAATGAACAGTACTTAATGTTGGTAATAAAACTTCCTCTGTTGCATCTTTTAAAGATAGTGGAATAGAGGTGTTATTGATATCTTGAGAAGTTAATCCAAAATGAACAAACTCTAAATAATTTTCTAAGCCTAATAGAGTTAATTTGTCTTTAATAAAATATTCAACAGCCTTCACATCATGATTGGTTGTTTTTTCAGTTTCCTTAATTATTTCAGCATCTTTAAAAGAAAAGTTTTTGTACACATCTTTTAATTGTTCTATTTGGCTAGCAGTAAGCGTTGGAAGTTGAGGTAAACCTTGTTGTGATAAAAAAATAAAATAGTCAATTTCAACTTTAACTCTGTATTTTATTAATCCATACTCCGAAAAGTAAGGTGCTAAATCTTGAGTAGCTTTTCTGTATCTACCATCTATAGGTGATATGGCTGTTAAATGAGTAAGTTCCATTGTATAAAATTAAGGAGTAAATATAACTAATATAGGTTAAACCCGAAAAGTGTAACGTTATTATATTTTCAATTTATAATACTCTAAATTTAAATTCTAAGTTATTGTCCTTCCAAATATCATCTGGGCTTATTAAAGTATTATGGTATTGAAACTCTAAGCCAGCTTTTTTGTAGCATTCGTATACTAATTCAGAACAAATATATTTTCTATCTTTTTCACGTTTCCCTTTATTAAATAATATTCTTAAAGCAATTCGTATAATTTCATAATTATCGTAAGGCTTTGTTAATTCATCCATACCAAACCTAATACCTTTTTTTAGTAGTTCTTGGTCTAATACAGTGTTTAATCGAGCAATGGCAATTTGCCCTTTGTAAGGTTTGTTTTTTCCGTGATAATCTTTTATGTATTTGCTTAATGGAGCAAACCTAACTCCAATTAATTTTTCACTTTCTAAGATTAAAATTCTATCAAGTTGTTCATCTCTGTATATGATGCCAACATGGCTCCAAGTGCTTTTAGTAAATTTTTGAATTATTTTTGAAAACAAATAATTACCACTGCAAAAAACAACATCACCTGTTTTTAATTCACTTCGTATAGTGTTATAATTAATAGTATTTATTTGCTTAAGTTCCTTAACGGTAAGTTCTTTTGCCATACTGTAATTTATTCTTTTATGTAATTAAGTTTGAGTTTTTCTGCTTTAAACCAATTAATTAAAAGTTGTTTTTCATCTAAAGTAAGTTTAGCTTCTTTATGCATCCAAGTGTATGATTTCATTGGCATTTCGCCTTCCTCAATCATTTCAATACACTCTTCTAATTTATGATCTTTGCGTTTTGGGGTATAGGTCTCCCAAATAGAAAAGTTAAGATGATCACTGCCTTCATTTATGTGGTGTTTTATCCACCATGAAACAGGAGCAATATTGGTGTACCAAGGATATTGAGCTTGGTTTGAGTGGCAATCATAACAGGCTTTTTTTAATACTCCTGATACATCATCGCTACATTGTAATGTTGAAATAAAATCGGTTTTTGGGTTTACGGGCAAGGTTGATTTGTCTATTCTAAAAAATTGAATTAGTATAAATAGTGCAATAAATCCAATAAGTATATTTTTTTTAGTAATAATTTTTTTCATTTATTTAACTTAATTGATATGCTAAGTTAATGATTAATTAATCCCTAAAAGCGTTTTTTATTTATATTTGTTTCATGTTAAAATCAATATTGTCTGTAGGTTTAGTTTTTTTCTGTTCAACAACAGTTTTTTCTCAAGATAAAAATTCCATTACTGTAGCATTTTATAATTGCGAGAACTTTTTTGATACTAAAGATGATCCAGAAAAAGATGATAATGAGTTTTTGCCCAATGCACCTATGAAATGGGATGAAACTCGATACAAAAACAAAATGGAAAAGGTTGCTCAAGTTTTAGATTCTTCCGTTGCAGGTTCTGGCTTGCCAGCAATTGCTGGTTTAGTTGAAATAGAGAACAAAGAAGTGTTAGAAGATTTAGTGTCTAAAACTCAGTTTAAAAACGGTAAATATGGCGTGCTTTGCACCACAGGCATGGATGATAGAAGTATAGATGTTGGCTTAATTTATGACCAAGCAATTTTTACTTTAGTAAAATCAGAAGAATTAAATGTTACAAATTCTAAGTTGGGAGATTACAAAACTCGTAACATTTTATTTGTTACTTTAAAAGCAACTAATGGCGATGTAATTTATGTATTTGTAAATCACTGGCCTAGCAGAAGAGATGGCGAATTAGAATCGGAACCTAAACGCTTATATGCCGCACAAGTTTTAAAAAATAAAATTACCGAATTACAAAAAAAAGACAGTAAAGCTAAAGTTATTGTAATGGGAGATTTTAACGATCATCCAGATAATAATAGCATATTAAACACATTAAAAGCAAGTGATAAACCTAAAGCTAAAACTGATTTGTATAACGCCTATTATACTTTAGACAAAAACAAACAAGGAACACACTATTTTAATAATATTTGGAGATGTTTAGATCAAATTATTGTTTCTCAAGGATTTATTACTGCTAAGAAAGGATATAAATTCAATCCTAAAAATGCTTTTATTTTAAGAAAGGACTTTGTGTTGTTTAAAAATAAGAAGACTGGAGAAGAAAAACCTAATAGAACTTATGGTGCAGAAAATAAGTATTACAATGGTTATAGCGACCATTTATCAATTTACATAACCTTAGATTAAATTTTTGCTTGCTCCTTACACCAGCGTTCAGCTTCTCTAAAATCAGTAAAAAGTTTTGATGGAAAAGTTGGTTTATTGAACTTAATATAAAAATTTGCAATTAACTTATGTGCAATAGATTTTACTACAAAGGCATTGCATATTTTTGGGAATGAGAGTTCATTTTGTTTTGAATATTCTCTACTTTCAGCTGTAAAATCAACTGAACTATCTTCTACATAATAAATAAATGGATATTTTTTTCCTTCTATCAATTCATTAAATTTTTCAAACATTTCCTTAAATACAGTTGGTGTTACCTCAGTATTTTTTTTGAACATTACTCTAATAATGCCATCACTACACATTAAGATATCAACAGCTGAGGTTGATGCTTTTTTTATAATTGTATAGTTTACCATTAAAATATTTTTTAATTTAGTAAAAACAAACTTAATACTTTAAACGAAGAAATGAAATATTCTGCCATAAAAAATAGCTTATTCATCGATAATAGAAAAAAATTCGTGAAACACTTAAAACCAAATTCGATGGCTTTATTTGTTAGTAATGATATGTTACCCACTAATGCAGATGGTTCATTTGGATTTGTTCAAAACAGCGATTTGTTTTACCTATCAGGTATAGACCAAGAAGATTCGATTTTATTAATTTTTCCGGATGTAAAAGATGGAAAACATAAAGAAGTATTGTTTTTAAAAGAAACTAGCGAATTAATTGCAATTTGGGAAGGTGCTAAACTTACAAAAGATCAAGCAACCCAAGTTAGTGGAATAGAACATGTATATTGGATTTCAGAATTTGATAAAGTGTTTAAATCTTTGGCTTTTCAAGCAGAAAACATTTATTTAAATAGTAATGAGCATACTCGCAGATACATTGATATGGAAACAGCCGAAATGCGATTTAATAATAAAATTAAACAGCAGTTGCCATTACATACAATTCAACGTTCAGGCCCAATAATGCATAAGATACGTTCTGTTAAGCATCCAATTGAAATTGAACTTATGCAACAAGCATGTGACATTACAGAAAAAGGTGTTAGACGTTTGTTAAACTTCATAAAAACTGGTGTTACAGAGTACGAAATTGAAGCGGAATTAATTCATGAATTTGTTAGAAACAGAAGTAGAGGTTTTGCTTACGGCCCAATTATAGCTAGTGGCGCTAATGCTTGCGTTTTGCATTATGTAGAAAATAATAAAGTATGTAAAGATGGTGATGTTATTTTATTAGATGTTGCTGCCGAATATGCAAATTATGCTAGTGATTTAACACGTTGTTTGCCAGTTAATGGAAAATACACTAAACGTCAGAAAGAAGTATATAATGCCGTATTAAGAGTTATGAAATCTGCAACAGCAATGCTTAAAGCAGGAAATACGTTTGAAAAATATAATCTTGCTGTAGGAGAATTAATGACTGAGGAATTATTGCAACTTGGATTAATTAAAACAGATGATGTAAAAAATCAGAATCCAAATTGGCCAGCCTATAAAAAATATTTTATGCATGGCACTTCTCATTTCATTGGCTTAGATGTGCATGATGTTGGTTTGTTTTATGAACCAATGCAAGTTGGTAATGCGTTTACTGTAGAACCTGGAATTTATATTCCGGAAGAAGGATTAGGTATTCGTTTAGAAAATAATATTGTAATTACCGAAAATGGTAATGATGATTTAATGAAAAACATTCCATTAGAGGCTGATGAAATAGAATCTTTAATGAATGGATAGTCTAATTGCCTAAAATGGGTTTAGAGTCTAATGATTTAGAATCTAAGGCATCTCTTAAACCATTACCAACTAACATAAAGGCTAGTACTAAAATCATAATGGCAATACCTGGCACAAAAGCTAAGTAAGCAGAATCTACTAACACATATCCTCTATGGGCATTTATCATTTCTCCCCATGATGGAGTAGGTGGTTGTGCGCCAATTCCTAAAAAGCTTAAGCCAGCTTCAGTTAATATTGCTGATGCAAAGTTTGATGCTGCTATAACAATAACAGGACCCATTACATTAGGCAAAATATGTTTCATAATAATTCGCATATTTTTATATCCTAAGGCTCTTCCGGCTTCAACAAATTCTTTTTCTCTAATACTTAAAATTTGCCCACGTATAAGACGCGCAACATCTACCCACATGGTTAATCCAACTGCAATAAAAACTTGTAAAATCCCCTTTCCTAAAACTAATGTAATTGCAATTACTAATAAGAGAGTAGGGATAGACCAAACTACATTTATAAGCCACATAATAGCATCATCTAACCAACCTCTAAAATATCCAGCCATTGCTCCTAATAAAATTCCAATCACTATCGAAATAATTACGGATATAAATCCAACTGATAAGGATATTCGTGTGCCTATCATTAATCTGCTTAATAAATCTCTGCCAGCTAAATCTGTACCTAATAAAAATGTTTTAGAAGTTAAAAGATTACCCTCAATTATTTTTTTTAATTCTGCAACCGTAACTTTTGTTTTTGAACCAGTGCTTAATTGATAAAATTCAATAGTATTTGCAACACTATCATTCACAATGGGGGAGTTGTTATTTACATCATAAACAACATCTGCTAAATTGTATTTTGTTTTTGTGCCATTGTTAGGAGTGTTGCCCGTGTATTCTTCTATTACAATATCAAATCCTTTAAAACTATATGAATAATAAGGAATAGAACTATAATCACTTACTTCACCAACAAACATTTTTGTAAAGATATTCCCATGATGAGTAAGTTCATTTTTTTTTATTAATAAAACTTGTGCTGAAAAACCTGGTTTTTTTATGTGTAATTCTGGTTTTTGGTCGTTTGCAAATGGCGATGAATCGGGAGTAATTAAATAACCTAAAAGACTAATAATGGAAGCAAATACAACTAAAAATAAACCAAACATGCCTAGTTTATTTTTTTTAAATCGAATCCAAGTTTGTTTAGATAACGATTCTGATTTAAAATCTGTATGTGTTTTTTTTAATTTCAACTACTTAACTTTAATACCTTTCCAGGTAGGCTTTATAAACATTGATCCTATTCCAACAATAATTGCGTACAGCCAATATACACATTCAAAAGGAATAATAAACCAAAGATATTTTGTCTTACCTAAAAATTTAGAAGCTAAAAATAACAACAAAAAATCAAAAATCAGCTTAGTTAAAGCAAAAATTGATAAATATGGTGTAATTGGTAAGTTTTTGATATATGAAACGCCAATGGTTAAAAATAGTAAGTTGGCAACTATAATTATAAAGCCAAATGTTTGACTAAAAAGATTGGAATTGTATTTTGATTTTCCAGCCCATCTTAAGCGCTGGTTAAGAAATTCAGGGATAGTTTCGATTGCTTTTGTATTTACAATTAGTTCATTGTTAAACCCATAATGAATTTTAGAAGCATCTATTTTTTTTAAATCCTCTAACAAAAACACATCCTCACCCGATGAAATGGAAATATGACTTAAATAACCACCCACCTTTTGGTACGCTTCTTTTAAAAACGCAAAATTGGCGCCATTACATAAAAAAGGCTTATTAATCCCACAAAAACCAGCAGTTATTCCAGTTAAGGCTAAGTTTTCTGTTACCTGAAATAAAGAGATAATGTTCTTTGGCTCTTCAAAATCTATTGGCATTACCAATGCATTTGGTTTATTGTTTTCAAAATATGTTGCAATTGTACTAAGCCAATTTTTGTGTCGGAAATTGACATCAGCATCAGTTGTAACTATAATGGTTCCATTAGCAATTTCAATAGCTTGAGCTAAATTGTGTTTTTTTCCTCTATGTTGCGTTTGCTTTATTAACGTGAATTTTAAATCTGTTTGTTTTAAAGTAGATTCAAATATTTCGTAGGAATTATCATCAGAAAAATCATCAACTAAGATTAATTCAAAAAAATCTTTATTATAGGATTGTTTAATAATTTCATTAATAAATGCATGGGCATTATTAGATTCATTTCTAAAAGATAAAATAATTGAGATAAACGGTGGCTCAAGTAATTTTGAATTGTTAGTTCGAGAAATATTTAAATAATTTATGCCAACAATTGCTAAAGTAATTATAATGCCATAGGCAATAATGATAATTGAAAATAAGATAAGTTCAAGCTGCATCATTTGGATGTTTTGAAATTAATTTTTTCTTTTAAGATAATTAAATAACCAATCCCGCTAGGCAAAACAACATTAATAATCCAAAGTAATGTAGATGATATTATTATGGAAAATGAATTTTCGGGCGTACTATTAAACACAAACAATGCAATGGCAGCTCTAATGGCTGGCTCTATAACACTAATCATTGGAATAATACTAGTAAGCATAAAATATCCCGCAATGCCTGCTACAGAAGTAAAAAATGGAATGCTTGCAGAAAATGAACTGTAAAGTAAATAAAATTGCATTGTGAAAATTGTATAGCGCACTATTGATAGTGATAACAAGCTAATGATAATTGTTTTATTAAAGGATAATGATTTAGCATCCTCTTTTAATTTAAACCACTTAATAAACTTTAGTTTATTTTGAATATATCCAATATTAAAAATAGCTAAACAAAAAATGGATATAAGTATTACTCCCCCAAAAATAATTATGTAAAATAAAAGGGAAGATTGATTGTTAGTGTTTGAATTGAATGTATATGCAATTGCACAAATACCCGCTGTAACAGTAATTAACATTTGAAACATGCCATTAATAAAATGTAGAATGGTTATGCTTGGTTTGTTTTCTGATTTAAAAAAATATATTTTAGCAACAAACTCCATTGCTCTGCCAGGAGCAATATTGCCTAAACAAATGCCTGTAAAAACTGATTTTATGGCAGTTTTAAAGGATATTGGTTCAACTTGGGTAGTTATTATTTTCCATTTAAAGCATTCTATTCCCCAATTAAGTGGCATTAGCAATAGCGTAATGATTATAGCACTAATAATTTTGGTATTATGCAACCAAAGTAACGACTGCTCTTTTAAATGCGGTATTTGAGCAAGCCTATTGTATATTACATAAAAACTAATTAAGCCAATTAGAATTTTTACTAGAGTAATTAATATGTTTTTAGTTTTAATAGTAATGTGATTAATAAAAAAATTAAATTTACACATTAATGGCAATTAATGATAGAATAATACTAGGTATTGACCCCGGAACTATAGTGATGGGATATGGAATTATTCATGTGCAAAACAGTAAACTTTCGTTAGTAGCATTAGGTGTTATAAAACTCGAAAAGTATGATGAACATGCTGATAGATTAAAAAAAATATTTGAAAGAGTAGTTGGTTTAATAGAAGAGTATAAGCCTGATGAATTAGCTATTGAGGCACCGTTTTTTGGAAAGAACGTTCAATCAATGTTAAAGTTAGGAAGAGCACAAGGTGTTGCAATTGCAGCAGCTTTATCAAAAAATATTCCTATGACAGAATACTCTCCAAAAAAAATAAAAATGAGTATTACGGGCAATGGAAATGCAAGTAAAGAGCAAGTTTCGGCCATGCTCCATAATTTACTAAAATTTGAAAACACCGAAGGGTATTTAGATGCAACGGATGCATTAGGAGCAGCTGTATGTCATTATTTTCAAAACAGCAAAACTCAAAGTGGAGTAAAAAAAAGTTATTCGGGTTGGGATACTTTTTTAAAAGATAATCCCAATAGGAAAGGGTAGTTTTGTATTAATGTATTCCACTACTAATACTCTCGCGAATCATAGGGTTAATTGATAAAACAGGAATATTACTTATTTCAACAATTTTATGTGATGTAGCACCACCAAACATTTCACCAAAACTTAAATCGCGTTTGTTCATTTGAATAATTAAATCGCCATCAACTTTATTTGCATATTCAACTACTGATTCTGCAACATTATTACTTGGTATAGATTTATTTGTACAATTAATCCCTTTTTCTTTTATGTATTTTTTAACTTGATTTAAATATGGTAAAATTAAATTCTCATATTTTTCATCATTCGGACTAAAAACAGAAACAATTCTTATGTCAGCACCGTAATAATGCGCTAGTTGAACTACAATTGGCACTTTTTCTCTACTTTCTGGAGTTAAGTCAAAAGGCATTACAATATTTTTACAACTATTTCTATTATCTGTTGAGCGCATTGTAATAACAGGACATGGAGCGTTTTTTAAGAATTTAGAAACGTTATTGCCTCCAAAAAAACTTCTAAAGCGCACTTGAGTATCTAAACCAACTATTATTAAACCACAAAATAATTCTTTTGCTTTAGCATCTGTTTGCTCATAAATATCACCCTTTACACTTAGGGCTTCTACTACTAATCCAGATTCTTTGCTAGTTTGAGCTGCTAATTGCTCTAATTCTTCTTTTCTATCAACTTCATTACCCGAAAAAGCATGTAATAAAATGATTTTTGAGTTTGTGAATTTTGCTAGGTTATAAGTTTGTTGAATTGATACTAAAGATTGTTTTGAAAAATCTATTGGAATTAAAATCGATTGATTTTCTTTAATTAGCATACGTTTTTATTTTTCACCAAATTTACCAAAAAATAGATAAACCACAAATAATCAACGATTAAATAGATTTTTTTGATATTAGAATAATATATTTATGATATATTGGTGAATGAAACTAAATTCTAAAAGTATATTTTGTTTTTAGATTTTGAATTATTTAGTTCTTTAAAAGTTGTAGATTTATAAATTAAAATTAGATAGAAATTAAATGAAAAAAGACGAAGTTCCTCAAGATCCTTCTGCACTTGTTGGAGTTACTCGGGATGTTTGTTATGTAAAAGATGCTAATGGGAAATACACCACAGATTTAAGTATTGGGTGGGATGTAAAGAAACAAGCGCTAGATAACGCTTGGGAAGATATTAATGAAAGGGTAACAGAAGCTGCATTATTGGTTAAAAAGGGAGAAAAAAGCCCTATTTATTATTTTATGGAATTAAAATTAATGGATTTACCAGTATTGGCCGGTTATACTGGTTTTTGGCAATTCACAATAAAAAGACATTTTAAGCCTTCTGTTTTTAAAAACTTAAATGAAAAACAATTGTTATCTTATGCAAAGGCTTTTGATATAACAGTTGATGAACTAAAAGAATTTAATGGATAATATAATAATACCCTATAACCACATTCAAACAGCACATTGCGAAAATGGTGTTGCGTCTGGATTATTGCAACATCATGGATTGAAATTTATGACAGAACCGCTTATGTTTGGCTTAGGTTCCGGAATTTTTTATATACATATACCATTTTTAAAAGTAAATAATGGACCCGCTATTTCTTACAGAAGTATGCCTGGCTGGATATTTAGTAGAGCAAGTAAATTATTGGATATTAAAGTAAAGCGTACAAAATTTAATAGTGAGAAAGAAGCTGTTGATTTTTTAAATAATCAATTAAAACTTGGAAACCCTGTTGGATGCCAAGTAGGTGTTTTTAATTTGCCGTATTTCCCAACCGAATACAGGTTTCATTTTAATGCTCATAATTTGGTAGTGTTTGGCAAAGAGGATGGGAATTATTTAGTAAGTGATCCTGTTATGGAAACCACAACTTTACTATCTGAGGCAGATATGTTAAAAGTGCGCTTTGCAAAAGGACCATTAGCTCCAAAGGGACATATTTATTACCCACAAAATGTTAAAGAAGTAAGTAAAGAACAAATACAGCGAGCAATTAAAATTGCAACTAAAAGCTCTGCATTTGATATGTTAAACATTCCAGGTTCTATATGTGGCGTGGATGGTATAAAATATACTGCCAAGCAAATTAGAAAATGGAGGGATAAATTAGGGCCTAAAAAAGCTGGATTATACCTTGGGCAAATTGTGCGTATGCAAGAAGAAATTGGAACTGGTGGAGGTGGATTTAGATTTTTATATGCTGCCTTTTTAGAACAAGCACATAGTTATATTCCAAATGATGAGTTACTTACTTTATCTGATGAGTTTACAAAAATTGGTGATTTATGGAGGGCAAGTGCAATTAATATGGGCCGTATTTATAAAGGGAGACTAAATGATCAAAAAGACTACGATTTATGCGCATCAATGCTTGAAGAAATCTCTGATTTAGAAAAAAGGGCGTTTCAAAAATTGAAAAAAATTAAACTTGGTTAAAATGTTTTTTAGTAAACTTTATAAATCTAATGCATTAAGAATAGGGGTTGCTTTTTCATTAATATTGATTTTTACTTCTGCTATTTTAATTGAAGGTGAAAATGATTTTTTTATTTTTTTAAGAGGCAAAAAGCAACATGTTTTATTAGAAGGTAAAGGTGAACCAACAATTGTTTTTATTACTGCTAAAGGTTGTTTGTATACCGATTATAAAAAGGTTTATTCTAAAGTTAAAAATTTTACCCAAATATTTGCCTATGATAGAGCGGGTTTAGGTCTTTCGGAATCACTAAAAAATCAACGTTCTGTTGATACAATGGCTTTTGAATTAAATGAATTATTAGTTAAAGAAAACATAAAACCACCCTATATTTTAGTTGGTCATTCATTAGGGAGTTATATTATGCGTTGCTTTGTAAATAGGTATCCTCAAAAAGCAGCTGGAATGATTTTTATTGAACCGGCCCACGAACAGGAATATATTTATGGTTTATCAATTAGAAATGATTCAGATAAAGTTGTATTTAAAAATCAATACAAATCATTTTTAAATTTAAAAGGTGCAACAAAAGGGCAACGTGCCGAATCTAAATATTGTTTTGATTTTGATTCTAATGGATACTCTACCAATCAACGCATTGTAAAGGATTTAATGTTTCCTTCGCAATTACCAATAACCATTATACTTTCTACAGTTGCTGATGTGGAGAACGATTATATTGAAAAAGAAACAAAATACAAAATTGATTTTTTTGAAAAATGGAAAACGTATAATCCTCAATTAAAAATTATTACAACAGATAAGAGTAGTTACTTCATTCAAAAAGAACAACCACATTTGGTGATTAATGAGATTGAAGAAATGATTTCGAAGCTAAAATAAGGTTACTTATTATCTTGTGTTTTTCTCCATGTTTTATATTCAGCTTGCTGATTGGGTTTATAAGCTGGTACTCTTCTTAAAGGCTCACATGGTTTTAATGTAGCATAACACTCCGCAGGTAATTTTTGATATAATTCAGTTCCTTTTGTTTTCCATTCCAACATTTTGTCGCTCACCTCTTTTACTACTTTAGCAGGGTTTCCAACAACAACTTTTCTATCCTCAATAATAGTATCAGCTGGCACAAAACAAAGCGCCCCAATAATGCAATTATTCCCAATAACAACATTATCCATTACAACTGAGTTCATTCCTATTAAGCAGTTTTCTCCAATAGTTCCGCCATGTATTATTGCACCATGTCCAATGTGTGCTCCCTTTTTTAATAAAACAGTAGTACCCGGAAACATATGTATAGTGCAGTTTTCCTGAACATTACAACCATCTTCAATTATTATTTGTCCCCAATCTCCGCGTAATGCAGCACCAGGACCAATATATACATCTTTACCAATTATAACATTTCCTGTTACTGTTGCATTTGGATGAATAAAAGATGATTTATCTATAACTGGTTTATAACCATTGAATTCAAAAATGTTTGCCATTATACGTGTTGTTAGTAGTTAGAGAGCTGATTAATTTATTTAGAAGTTAAATGCAAATAGAGCAATCATATTTTATCATAATAATCTGCGTCATCTGCGTTCCAATAAAATTAAAACTCACTCTTTAAATGAAATTTAATTTCAGGGAATTTGGTTTGTGCCATTTCTAAAAGCCAAGCAGATTCTGCCAAAAACACTAAACGATTTTCTTTATCGTAGGCAATATGATTTGCTTTGTCAATTAAAAATTCATCTAGTTTTTTCTTATCGTTACATTCTATCCACAATGCTTTGTATAAATTTATTGAATCATAACCGCAAGAGGCATTGTATTCACTTTTTAAACGATGCTGAATAACTTCAAATTGTAATGCTCCAACGGTTCCTACAACTTTTCGGCCATCTGCTTTTTTAGTAAATAATTGTGCAACCCCTTCATCTGTTAATTGCTCTAAGCCTTTTTGTAGTTGCTTAGTTTTCATTGGGTCTAAGTTTGTAACGTATTTAAATAACTCAGGAGAAAAACTTGGAATACCTCTAAAATTAAATTTAGCACCTTCCGTTAATGTGTCACCAATTTTAAAATTTCCTGCATCATATAAACCAATTACATCTCCAGGAAACGATTCGTCGATTACAGATTTTTGTTGAGCCATAAATGCTGTAGGGTTACTAAAGCGCATGTCTTTTTGTTCGCGTACATTGTAATAATATTTGTTTCGTTCAAACTTGCCCGATACAATTCTTAAAAAAGCAATCCTATCTCTGTGTTTTGGGTCTAAATTGGCATGTATTTTAAAAATAAATCCACTAAATTTTGATGAATCAGGGTGTATTTCTCCAGCATTATCAGTATCTCTACCTTGCGGTGTTGGAGCAATTTCAACAAAACAATCTAATAATTCTTTAATACCAAAATTATTTACAGCACTACCAAAAAATACAGGGCTAACATTTGCTTTTAAATATTCTTCTTTATTAAAATTATCGTATACACCGTCAATTAATTCAATATCAGTTCTTAATTGATTTGCAAAATCTTCATTAATATATTTTTCAATTTGAGTATCGTTAATATCATCAATGGTGATGCTTTCTTCTACTGTTGTTTTGCTATCTCCTTGAAATAGGGATAATTTTTTTTCGTATAAATTATAAACACCTTTAAACGATTTACCAATACCAATAGGCCAAGTTAATGGACGAACTCTTATTTTTAATTCCTTTTCAATTTCATCCAATAAATCAAAGGCATTTTGCCCTTCGCGGTCCATTTTATTTACAAATACAATTACAGGTGTATTGCGCATACGACATACTTCCAATAATTTACGTGTTTGTGGCTCAACTCCTTTTACACAATCAATAACCATTATTACACTATCTACTGCTGATAAAGTTCTGTAAGTGTCTTCAGCAAAGTCTTCGTGACCAGGTGTATCTAAAATATTTACTTTAAAATTACGGTAATCAAATGCCATAACCGATGTTGAAACTGAGATACCACGTTGTTTCTCAATTTCCATGAAATCGGAAGTAGTTGCTTTTTTTATTTTGTTCGATTTTACTGCACCTGCTGTTTGTATTGCACCACCAAATAATAATAGTTTTTCGGTAAGGGTCGTTTTACCAGCATCTGGATGGGCAATAATAGCAAATGTCTTACGCCTATGTAATTCTTCTAAAAAACTCATTAAGTTAAAATTTAAGATGTTAAAGATACTAAAAAGGATGAATTTTAAAGGGACTTTGTCATCTAATAATACTTTGAATGTTTGATGAAATATTGCCTAAATGATTAAGATTTTATTCAACCTCCTTAAACGGATTTCTTGGAACCCATTCGGTTGGTTGTAAAAACTGCATAAATGGTTTTAAAATTAAGCGCGATACAGTATTTTGTGGTTTTATGTAGCAAAATAAATCATGTGCTTTTGCACCAACAGTTGACTTTATTTCTGAGGCAGTTCTTCCTAAATTAATTTGTTTTTTATTTACTTTAATTGCTTCCTCAATATAACTGTACAAAATTGTTTGATATAATTCATATTCTTTATTTATTGAATAATCAAATCCAATATAGTGTGCCTCTAATTCATGTGCTAAATAAAATCCACTTGCAAACGAAACCATTTTCCCATTTAAAAACCAAGCATCTACATAAAATAAATCTTTTTGGGAGCCAAATGCTTCAAGAAAATAATCTTTAGTAACGCAAGCAAGTTTAAATTTGGCATTATTATAAACTTGTAAATAAAGTGAACACATTTCTTCGCAATACAAATGAAGCTCATTAATTGCCAAACGTTTTTTTTGTAAAACACTACTTGCTTTTAAAATGCCTTTAGCTCTGTTTCGGTATTTTTTAGAATAACTTGCAATGTATTCATCAATGGTTGAAATAGTGTTAGGAATTGTAACCAACATATTTGGTTCAACTTTAAAACGAATAAAATTTGTACAAAACCAGCGACTCTTATTTGCAAAACCATCTTCATAAAAATCTTTTACTAATACTGCCGATATTTTACCTCTTAATTTTTCTGCTTTTGCAACATTATCAATTACTGCTTCAATTATTTTAAATATTGTTTTTTTGCTATTAATGTTTAAATAAAATCCATGCTCTCCGCTTATATAGTTATTTCCGCAAGTAAGCAAGCGCATAACTGTTTCATTGCTATTATGCTTTATGTATTTTTGAAAGAGAGAAGTGCGTTTGCTTTTTACTTCATTAAATTTATCCGAAATCATTTCTCCAAATATGGAAGCAGAAAAATCATTTATTTGAAAGTAAACTACACCTATAGGTTTTTTACGATTATAAACAATTACATATCTAAATCTAAAACTATCTGATTCTTGTTTGTGAAGAATGTTTAAATAAGATAAAGTTAAAAACGCATTATTGTTTTTAACGGCCTCATTCCAATCATTTGCAGGTATAGATGTTATACTGTCAAAACATGACGTATTAAAATTGCCAAACAGTTTTTTGTTTGTTTTAAAAGCATCTCGCTTAATTCGGTTATCGCAAAATAAAAACATTAAATTGTTATTAAAGGAAATACATCGTTAAACAAAATCTCTACACTATCATCAATATTAATTGTACTTGTATCTAAGCTATATAGAGCGTTTTTTGGCTCTTCAAATGGGTTAGATACTCCAGTAAAATTTTTCATTTCTCCTGTTCTTGCCTTTGCATAATGGCCTTTAACATCACGTTTTTCGCACACTAACATAGGAGTTGCAATATGGTATAAAATAAAATGTTGTTCACCAATTATGTTTTCAGCAAGTGCTCTTAAATTTTCTGTTGGGGTAATTAAACTACATATAACCACAATGCCACAACTCGCAAGCTGCTTGGCAAGTTCGGCTGTTCTTCTTATATTTTCAGTACGATCTTCCATGCTAAAACCAAGGTCTTTATTTAAACCTAATCGTAATACGTCTCCATCTAATACCTTAGTTAAGATACCTTCATCAAATAATCTTTTTTCTAAATTATAGGCAAGAGTTGTTTTTCCAGATCCTGAGTAACCAGTCATCCATATAACAATTCCTTTATGCGATAATTTATTTTCTTTATCAGCACTACTAACCAATTCGGTTTGACCAGAAAAAACGTTACTATTAATTTTCAAAATTCTGATTTTAGAACTTAAAAATACAATAATTTATTTTATATTTGATTTAATAAAACACTAGGAATAAAATATGAGTTATAATACACATAATAGCCCAACTATAGATCAGGTAGGAATTGAGGAACGAATTGCACGTTTTAACACTAGAAGTATTAAAAAAGGCAGTAAGGTTCAAGCTCTGAAACTAGCCTTAAATATGATTGATTTAACTACTCTTGAAGGTAAAGATACTGATGGAAAGGTAAAACAAATGTGTTATAAAGCTATGCATCCACATGATGCTTTACCTGATTTACCAAGTACAGCGGCAGTATGTGTATATCCTACTTTTGTAAAAACTGCTAAAGATGCTCTAAAAGGAAGTAATGTAAAAGTTGCATCTGTTTCTACAGCTTTTCCTAGTGGTAATTCAACTCTACAAATTAAACTATTAGATACTCAGTTAGCTCTAGATAATGGTGCTGATGAAATTGATATGGTTATAAGCCGTGGAGAATTTTTAAAAGGAAATTATAATTTTGTTTTTGATGAAATAGCTACAATTAAAGATGCTTGTAAAAAACATAATGCACGTTTAAAAGTAATTTTTGAAACTGGCGAAATCTCTACTTTAGATAATGTTCGTAAAGCAAGTGATATTGCAATTTATGCAGGGGCCGATTTTATAAAAACATCAACCGGAAAAATTGGAGTTGCGGCTACAATGCCAGTAACGCTGGTTATGCTAGATGCCATTAAAGATTATTTTTACAAAACAGGAACTATGGTGGGTATGAAGCCTGCTGGAGGAATTAGCACAGCAAAAAGTGCAATTCAGTATTTAGTAATGGTTCATGAAACTTTAGGAAACGCTTGGCTCGATAATAAATGGTTTAGATTTGGAGCTAGTAGTTTAGCAAACGACCTTATATTGCAATTAGAAAAAGAGGCAAAAGGAGTATATTACAGTAAAGATTATATTTCTGTTGACTAAAGGTTCAACTAAAGTCGTATAACATTTAATAGTTTACATGTTATGCTTCTAGCCCTTCTAAAGCTAGCTGTGCTGCTTTTTGTTCAGCCACTTTTTTCGATTTGTGTTCAAACTTACTAAGCTCAATACCATCTGCATTTAGTTGAACAACATAGGTTTTTTCTTTTCCATTAAACTCATTACTCAAAACAACGTATTCAAATTGTTTCTTTTGTCTTTGCATTATTATTTGAAACTGCGATTTGTAATCGGTATCGTTTTCTTGTAATTCATTAATATCCAAATGGAATTTTACAATAGAATTTAAAATGAAAGATTTTGTTTTTTCGAATCCTTTATCTAGATAAATAGCACCAATAAATGCTTCAAATACATCGCCATATGCCGATGAATTGAGTTGCTCTTTTTTTGTGAGACGCGATTGTAGCAGGGCATCTAATCCAAATTTGCGAGATAAAGTAAATAGGTTTTTTCCATTTACAATTCTGCTTCTCATTTGAGTTAAAAATCCTTCGTCTTTTTTTGGAAATAGCTTAAATAAATATTCGCCAATTATAGCACCAAGTATGGCATCTCCTAAGAACTCTAAACGTTCATTGCTTTGTAAATGTTCATTTATTTCATGAGTAGAACTGCTATGTCTAAAGGCTTGTTTATACAATGCCAAGTTAGTTGGATTAAATCCAAGAATGTTTTTTAGTTTTTGTTTAAACTCTTTATCTTCTTTTGATAATGGTGTTAAAACAGAAAATAAACGATTCAAAGTAAATTTAAGCTTTGTATTTTTTTACCACAACCGCAGCATTGTGTCCACCAAAACCAAACGTATTACTAATAGCAACATTAATAGTTCTTTGTTGCGCTTTATTAAACGTTAGATTTAATTTTGGATCAATTTCTGGGTCAGCATACACATGATTAATTGTAGGAGGTACAATATCATTTTTAACAGCTAAAACAGTTGCAATAGCTTCAACAGCACCTGCAGCACCTAATAAGTGACCTGTCATAGATTTTGTTGAACTAATGTTCATTTTATAAGCTTGTTCGCCAAATACATTTGTAATAGCTTTCAATTCAGCGCCATCACCAAGTGGAGTACTTGTGCCATGTGTATTAATGTAATCAATTTCATTAGGAGAAATATTTGCATCTTTTAATGCTCTATTCATTACTAATGTTGCGCCTAATCCTTCTGGGTGTGGAGCAGTAATATGATATGCATCACCACTCATTCCACCACCAATAATTTCGGCATAAATTTTTGCGCCACGTGCTAGGGCATGGTCTAATTCTTCAAGCACTAATGCAGCACCACCTTCACCTAATACAAAACCATCACGGGTTTTGTCATATGGGCGAGATGCTGTTTCAGGACTATCATTATTTAAACTCATTGCTTGGCATGCGTTAAACCCGCCAATTCCACTTTCATTAATTGCTGCTTCAGAACCACCAGTAATAATTGCATTTGCTCTACCTAAACGTATGTAGGTAAAAGCATCAATTAAAGCTGTAGTTGAAGAAGCGCAGGCAGAAACAGTTGTGAAATTAGGCCCTCTAAATCCAAAACGAATAGAAATATGTCCTGAACATATATCGGCAATCATTTTAGGGATAAAGAAAGGATTAAATCGAGGAGTACCATCACCTTTGGCAAAGTTAAAAGTTTCTGTTTGAAAAGTATCTAAACCTCCAATACCAGAACCCCAAATAACACCAATTTCATTTTTATCAATTCCTTCAGCATCAATACCCGAATCTTTTACAGCTTGCACAGAAGCTGCAATACCGTAATGAGAAAACGCGTCTAAACGTTGAGCTTCTTTTCTATCAAAATAGTCCTCAAGCTTAAAGCCTTTTACCTCACAGGCAAATTTTGTTTTAAATTTTGATGCATCAAAGCGCTTAATAGTTGCAGCACCACTTACGCCGTTTATTAAATTATTCCAATAATCGTCAACAGTGCTTCCCAAAGGGGTAACAGCACCAAGTCCCGTAACTACTACGCGCTTAAATTGCATAAAAAAATGTTTAAGTTAGATCTTAGTTTTTAGCGTTTGCTTCAATATAAGAAATTGCATCACCTACTGTAGCAATTTTCTCAGCTTGATCATCTGGAATAGCAATATTGAATTCTTTTTCAAATTCCATAATTAATTCTACTGTATCCAAAGAATCAGCACCTAAATCATTAGTGAAACTTGCTGTTGGAGTTACTTCTTTTTCTTCTACACCTAATTTATCTACGATGATAGATTTTACTTTTGATGAAATGTCTGACATTGTGTTTTAGTTTTTAAATTCGGGACAAAGATAGTTGTATGAATTAAAAAACAAAAAAAAAAGACATTTAGTAATTAACTGTTTATCAAACAATTAATCAAAAAACATCTTTTTTTTACTAACTGATAATGGTAATTCACGCATAAAATGCGGCTTTTTACCATTTTGTTTAATTAAGCCTAAGCCGATTTTTTAATCACACGATGATGATGATGGCGATGAGAAATTGGTCGCACGTTGTTTTTGCCATTTTTTTCATCTTCTTTTTCGTACTTCTTAGCAATTTTTAAAATAAAAAAAGCCAATACGCCAATGCCAATTACCCCTGCAATGATAAAAAAACTTGCCTGACTGTCCTTAATAAGGTTATCATAAATTTTAGTGAAAAAATTTGATGAGCCTTGTGCCTTTGCACAAATTGAGAGCGATAATAACACAGATGTGAGTAAAATGCCCTTTTTTCCTGAATCTTTAATTGTTGTTGCCATAATTTTTAAAAATTATGTTTTTCAATTTAAAGTAGTGGACAATTTATGAATTGAAAAACGATTAAACGTTAATTTCGGGGGTCTTTGATAGATTTTACGATTAAAGTCATCTTTAGTTTCGTTAATATTATTTGGTTTTTAAGAAAGAAGTGATTATATTTGTACCCGAAAATTAGATGATAGAAAAGATGAGGGACCGATAAGTCCCTTTTTTATTTTACCAAAATGATAAAAAAAGAAACAATAGTTAACCTAATCAATGAGCATTTTGCAGGCACCGATAAGTTTTTGGTGGATGTAAAAATTTTGAAAGGAAGTGTGATTGAAATTTATATTGATGCGCCAAACCATATTTTAATTGCCGACTGCGTTGAATTAAGCAGATTTGTAGAAGGTAACTTGGATAGAGAAAAAGAAGATTTTGAGTTGCAGGTATCTTCGCCAGGAGCAACAGAAGCTTTTAAGGTAGTAGCTCAATATAAAAAGTACGTAGGCACAAAAGTAAAAGTAGTAACTAAAGAAGGCGCAAAGCACGAAGGAATTTTGATGAGTGCTAATGATAATGAATTTGTAATTGAAGAAACTAGAAGAGAGAAAAAACCAGTAGGAAAAGGAAATCATACCGTAGTAGAAAATATAACGCTAACATATAATCAAACAAAAGAAACAAAATCAGTATTACCATTTTAAAAAAACAAAACAATGGAAAGTGTAAATTTAATTGAATCGTTCTCATTATTTAAAGAAGACAAAAACATCGATCGTGCTACATTAATGAGTATAATTGAGGATGTATTTCGTACCATGTTAATTAAAAAATACGGAACGGATAAAAACTTTGATATTATCGTAAATCCTGATAAAGGAGATATTGAAATATATAAAAATAGAACTATTGTTGATGATGAGTTTGCTGAAGATAGTTTTGATTATGATGAAAACAAACACATTAGTTTAACTGATGCTCATAAAATTGAGCCAGATTTTGAAATTGGTGAAGAAGTTACTGAATTAGTAAAATTAGATGAAATAGGTCGTCGTAACGTGTTATCAGTTCGTCAAAATTTAGTTCAAAAGATTCTTGAGTTAGAAAAAACAGGAATTTATAATAAATACAAAGAGCGTATTGGTGATATTATTAATGCTGAGGTTTACCAAGTTTGGAAAAAAGAAATTATGTTGTTAGATGATGAAGGTAATGAACTGTTACTTCCAAAAACTGAGCAAATTCCTTCAGATTTTTTCAAAAAAGGAGATAGCGTTAAAGCAGTTGTTTTTAAAGTTGAATTAAAAAATGGTACACCTTCTGTAATCATGTCTCGTACTGCGCCAACTTTCTTAGAGCGTTTATTCGAAATGGAAGTTCCAGAAGTATTTGATGGTTTAATTACAATTA
>CALMMX010000078.1 GCA_937868545.1 uncultured Bacteroidota bacterium | reverse complement strand
ACAATAATTAAAATTAAATACCATGCCTAATCCAAAACGAAAACTATCCAGATCAAGAAGAGACTCTCGTCGTTCTACATACAAAGCACCAAATATGACTATCGCTAAAGATACTACAACTGGCGAAGCTCATTTATTTCACCGTGCTCACTGGTTTGAAGGAAAATTATATTACAAAGGAAAAGTTGTAATGGAAAAAGCGGTTAAAGCTTAATTTTTATTTAAAATAAATTAAAAAAAACCTTTTCGTAATTGCGAAAAGGTTTTTTTGTTGTTCAAAATTTTAATTCTATTTACAATTAATATAGAATTTCAATTAGAATAAAACAATCAATTAGAATACTTAGTATGAATAAGATATTGAGCCGCATCAAATAAAGATTTCATTCCTTTTTCCATACTATCAACTTTTTGCGGATATTTGTCTAAATAGTCAGCTTCATCAATATTTTTGTATTTGCGCAAATACCTTTGATTATTTGATAAAGTCTTATAAAAATAAAACCCATCCTTATCCACTAAGCCTAATTTGTCATCGGCCGAAAAAACTACAAATGGATGTTGTTTTTTTAACACATTAATTCCAAATGTTTTATTTTGAAAAGTAATTCCTGCAATTCCCATTATTGTAGGTACTATATCTGGCTGATAACATGGTGAAGAAATAGTATCTGCTTTAAACCTATTTGGTTGATGGATTATAAATGGCACATGATTAAATGTTAATTTCATTTCATATGGGCCATTTGAAACACCATGATCGCCTACAAACAAAAAGACGGTATTATTGTACCAACTTTGCTTTTTGGCATTACTAATAAAATTGCCAATTGCCCAATCTGCATACTGCGCGCAACGCTCTTGCTCATTTGTTGAACTTGGTTTAAAATCAATGTCTGTTGGTATTATCCATGGACCATGGTCTGTAGATGTCATTAATACTGCTAAAAATGGTGAAATATTCGTTTGCTTGTTTACAACATTTATTAATTCATCAAACAAAACATGGTCAGGAACTCCTAGTGTACTAATTACTTTATTTGAAGGCATGGTTGATTGATTAATAATATTATCAAAATTATTAAGTCTAAAAAAACCTTCCATGTTATCAAATTGCGAATCATGCGTTGTGCCAAAATAAGTTTGATAACCAGCAGATTTCATTATAGTTCCTAAACCATCAAATTTTGATTTGGTGTATTGCTCTAAACTATGTTCGGCATACAAACTCGGAAATCCAGTTGTACTTGAAAATAAGCCATTAAACGTATGAATCCCCGATGAAAAAAAATTATCAAAAAAAACAGATTCTTTATTAAGGTTATGTATGTTGGGAGTTAAATTTGGGGATTTGTAGTACCCCAATTTAGCAATACTCATGCTTTCCATTATTACCAACACTATATTAGGTTTAGGATTTATAGTTTCCGAAGAATCAATCCTATCAATAGAATTAGCAGCATTATTACTTATTTTTAAATATTTTTTTGTAAATCTAAAACTCTCTGCAATATCTTTTGGTTCTTTATATTCAGTACTACCTTTTGAATCTACTAATGATTTAAAGAATGCGTAATTAGGGTTTAAACACACGTTATTTATAAACTGATTATCAGAAATAATAGAAAACCCTTCGTGCATGGTTGTTTTTTGGGAAACAGTACCTCTTGCTCCTAGTACTAACAATCCTGCACAACCAACAAACCATACTACTAGAGAAAATGGTTTTATATTTTTTATGCCTAAATTATCATTATCATACTTTTTACTTATTTTTTTTATAAAGTAAATTGTTACTATTGCTGTTGGAAAGAACACAAGTAAATATCCCCAATATGAACTATTTTCGAAAATAAACCCAAGTACAAATGATGCGTTGCCTTTCCACAACAAGGCGTTTTTATTAAGATGATTTCCAAACTGTTTGTAATATGGCACATTTGCAGCACAAACAAACTGATAAACTAAAAACACCACACTTAAAAAACCAACTGAAAGAGTTTTTAAAATTTTATATTTATTTACAAATGCCTCATTTATAAATAAAAGCAACAGTGGAATAAAAAACGAATAACACAGTAAGGCATTGTCAAATCGTATACCAAAGAATAGAGCTTCTACTAATTCTAAAAGTGTATAGTTTGCTTCGGTTTTAAACTTTAAAAAAAACAATAATCTATAGCCAAAAAATACAAATAAGCCTAAGCAAAAAAATCTATTTAATAATAAAACGCTATTAGGAATTTTTTTTAATAAATAGTTACGCATTTAATAGTTCTTTAGCATTTTTTAAGGCGATTTCGGTAGGTTTACCGGCACTTAACATTTTAGCGATTTCTTCAATACGCTCTGTTTTATTTAATAATTTAATATGCGATGTGGTTTTTTCAAGTGTATCGTTTTTATACACATACAAATGGTTATTTCCTTTACTAGCCATTTGCGGCAAGTGAGTAATAGTTATTACCTGTAAAGAGCTTCCCATTTTTTCAAGAATACTGCCAATTTTATCAGCAACATCACCGCTAACTCCTGTATCTATTTCATCAAATACAATAGTAGGTAAAAGCGTTCGCTCTGCTAACAACGATTTTAAACATAACATAAGTCGCGAAAGCTCGCCACCCGAAGCTGTTTTGCCAATTTCTTTAAACTCTGACCCCTTATTTGCCGAAAATAAAAACTCAATTTTATCTAAGCCGTTTATATTATAATTTTCTAAAGCTGTAATAGCAATTTTAAATTGTGCATTAGGCATTGCCAAACTACCGAGTAATATTTTAATGTTATTTTCTATTTCAACAACTGATAATTTACGCTTATCTGATAGTTTTTTAGCATCTTTTAAACATAATTTTTCTTGATCTACGATTGCTTTTTGAGTTTTTTCAATACTTAACTCAATTGATGAAAACTGCAAAAGTTTTTGTTCTATTTCGTTTTTAATATCAAGAAGTTCTTCTTCCGTTTTTACATTATGTTTTTTAAGTAATTTATTTATTTTGTCTAACTGAGAATTTACAATTTCCAAACGAGCATTATCATAAACCACTTCCTCTTCGCAATTTACAATATCAGAATTTAGTTCTTTCAACTCAATACTCAGTGAATTAATACGTTCGAACAATTCCGAAAACTGTTTCCCAAATTTAGAAACACCTTGAATGCTTTGCTTTATTTGCGATAAACCAGACAACAGATTTTCATCGCCTCCATTTATTGCTTCACTTGCTTTTATTAAATTTGCTTTAATAAATTCTGCGTTTTCGAGCGTTTCGCTCTCTTCTTCTAATTGTTGTAATTCTCCAGTCTTAATATTTGATTCCTCAAGTTCAGCAAACTGAAATTGAAAATAATCAAATTCCTTTTTGGCTTGGACTTCTTGTTCCACATACTCGGCAAGTTGCTTCTTTAATTTTTGCAGTGCTAAATAGCTTTTCTTATAATCAGTATATAAGCTAGTTGTTTTAGAAAAAGCGTCGACCAACTCTAATTGAAAATGACTTTCCTTTAATAAAATAGTGTCGTGCTGAGAATGAATATCTACAAGTTTTTCTGTGAGTTCTTTTAGTATGGCTAATGTTACAGGTGTATCATTTATAAATGCTCTTGATTTACCTTCTGGGGTAATTTCTCTTCTAATAGTTGTAATATCCTCATAATCCAGCTCATTTGTTTTAAAAAACGACTGTAACTGATATTCTTTTAAATAAAATCGAACTTCTATTACACATTTTTTCTCTTTATTATTTAAAGAAGCAATATCAAATCTATTACCTAATGTTAATCCCAATGCCCCCAGTAAAATAGATTTACCAGCTCCTGTTTCACCTGTAATAACAGTTAATCCATTGTTGAAATGAATGTCTGTTTCTTCTATTAATGCGAAGTTTTGAATACGAATGCTTTGTAACATAGTGTATAAATATAAGCCTTTAAATATCGGTATTTTAACAATTTAGACGGAGTTTTTTCAACATTTTTTCCTTTGTGATTTTTACGCCTAAATATAAATTACTGTTCAATCATTCAAACCGTAGTTTCACCCATTTGGGTGTAACTTAAAGTACAATACAGCGTAATAAGTAGTGTAATTAGTGTTCTTGATGTTAAATAATTAAATTTTTGTTATGAGGCAGCTTAAAATAACCAAACAAATAACTAATCGCGAAACAGCATCTCTTGATATGTATTTACAAGATATTGGCAGAGTTGAACTAATAACTGCTGATGAAGAGGTTGTACTTGCGCAAAAAATAAAACAAGGAGATCAAAAAGCATTAGATAAATTGGTAAAGGCTAATTTGCGTTTTGTTGTTTCGGTCTCTAAACAGTACCAAAATCAAGGTTTGAGTTTACCAGATTTAATTAACGAAGGAAATATGGGTTTAATTAAGGCTGCTCAACGCTTTGATGAAACGCGCGGATTTAAGTTTATTTCCTATGCTGTATGGTGGATTAGGCAATGTATATTACAAGCAATTGCAGAACAATCGAGGGTTGTAAGGCTACCATTAAATAAAATTGGTGCTATAAATAAAATTAATAAAACATACGCCCTTTTAGAGCAACAGCTCGAAAGAGAGCCAAATGCAGAAGAGATTTCGGAAGTAATTGAAATGTCAGCAGCAGATATTAGAGAAACCTTAAGAAGTCAAGGAAGACATATGAGTATGGACGCTCCTTTAGGCAACGGAAATGCTGAAGATAGTGGAAGTATGTATGAGTTAATGGAAAACGGTGGCTTAGCGCCAGATAACGATCTTATGCTTGAGAGTTTGCGTTTAGAAATTGACCGCTCTTTAGCTGGATTAACTTCAAGAGAAACCGAGGTTGTGCGTTTGTATTATGGTTTAAATGGAACTCACTCTCATTCCTTAGAAGAAATTGGTGAAAAATTTGATTTAACTAGAGAACGAGTAAGACAAATAAAAGAAAAAGCAGTAAGAAGATTAAAACATTCATCAAGAAGTAGATTATTAATTGGCTACTTAGGATAGAAAGTAAAAGATAGTTTAGTGTGTACGTTTAGTGGGAAACGGGGGCTTTGTGTTTAGGGCCTCCGTTTTTTTTACCCTGTTAGATGAACTGTTTTACACTAATAAAAACTAAATTAGTACAGGATAATATAAATTGTATTTTTATGTTTGGAAACAACGCAATTTATGGTAAAACTAAAATTATCGATTTTAATACTCTTTGTTCATAGTATATATTATGCTCAAATAAACCCAAGTATACCAAATTGGGTAAAAATAATTGAAATTAAAAACATACCACCTGTTAATAAAAATCAAATTAAGGATGGTTATAATTATATTTTATTAGACGAGCAATATAATACTACAACATTTGAAAATTATTTTCATTACGCCACTACTGCCATAACAGAAAATGCTCTTTTAGATGTTTCACAATTAGAGATTTCTTTTGATCCCCGTTATCAAAAAGCCCAATTCCATACTATTAAAATATACAGGGGCAACACAACAATTGACAAAACAAAAGATGTAAAAATAGAAACACTTTTAGAAGAAAATCAAAGAAATGCTGGAATTATTAATGGTAGAAAAACATACTACGTAAATTTAACTGACGTTAGAAAAAATGACATTATTGAATACAGCTATTCAATAAAAGGAAAAAACCCTATTTACGAAAACTATTTCAATTACGATCTAGCATTAAATTATTCTGTACCTGTAGGAAAAATTTTCTATAGAATAATTATAGATAAAAATATTAAACCACACATATTCAACCATTTAACAAGCCAAGCTCCACAAATAATCACATCAACAACAAACGAATATACTTGGGAGGTACTTAGCCCTAAAATAGTTGATTTAGATTCAAAAATTCCGGATTGGTATAATCCATTTGCAAAAATTCAATTTTCTAATATTAGTAGTTGGTCTGAAGTTAAAACTCATTGTAACAAACTTTTTAGCCAACCTGCATTTAATTCTAAAATCTTGAAAACTACCTTAGATTCTATTATTAATATAAAATCAGATACTGAAACAAAAATTAACGCTGTAATAGATTTTGTACAAACCCAAATTAGATATTCAGGAAATGAGTCAGGAATTTATTCCTATATTCCAAGAACTCCAGATGTAGTATTAAAAAATAGATTTGGAGATTGTAAAGAAAAATCTGTTTTATTAAATGAGATGCTTAAACTAATAAACGTTGAAGCATATCCTGTTTTATTAAATACTGTACTAGGTTCAAAAATTCAAAATTTTGCACCTTCGCTTAACGCTTTTGATCATTGTATAAGCGTTTTCAAATACGAAAACAGAAACTACTTCATCGACCCAACTAACTCTTACCAAAAAGGCAATTTCACTTTAAGACAAAGTCCAACTTATGAATTAGGTATGGTTTTAGACGACTCAAAAGTAGAATTTACAAAAATTCCAATAGAAAATAAAAGCAAAACAGAAATTTTAGAGCAATTTAATATATCAAAAAACAATGATGCAACGTTAAAAGTAATTTCAAAATACTATGGTGCTAACGCTGATGAAATGAGATTTTATTTTGCTAATAATTCTTTGTTTGACATTCAAAATAATTATATAAATTTTTACAATAAATATTCAAAAAAAACAAAAGTAATTGATACAGTAAATTTTAAAGATGATTTTGAAAACAATGAATTTACCTCAACGGAATTTTACTTACTTCCAAATTTTTGGACAGCAGAAATTGAAGATCCTAATATAATTTTAAAAGATTTTATACCTTACTCACTAAACGATAAACTTAATTACGGAGATGAGATTCGAAGAAAAGACCCAATGTTTCTTCAGTTTCCTTGTCTACACACACATACCATATCTGTAAATAATCAAGCGGGATGGGACATTAAAGAATCTCATAAAATAGAAGACAATAAGTACTTTGAATATAGATATAGTACAATAATTAAAAATAAAGAACTAATTCTTACTTATTATTATAATTCAAAAACTAATTATATCGACACTTCAAATTATGCAGATTATAAAAACAAAATGGATTTTGTAGATAAAAATATTGTGTTTAGTGTTCAAGAAAAAAAAACTAATACAAATGTATTTAGTTTTAACTGGATGCTAATTTTGTTTATTTTATTTGGGATACTTATTGGTTCATATTGTTTATACTATTTTAATAAACTAAGTATACAAACTCCTTATTATAATAAATATTCAACCATTTCAAGTTGGCTTGTATTATTAGGAATTGGAATTTGCCTAAATCCTATTGTACTACTCTATTCTTTTGTTTCACAATATTACAGTGACCTTAATGTCAACTATTACATTTATTATTTTGACGTTGAATCTAATGGTTTTTCTCCATTAATGGGATACTTCAATTTATTTATTGCATTTTTTAATGTGATTCTACTGTTTTTTTCTATACTGTTGGTTATTTCATTTTTTAAAAGAAAAAATAATTTCAGAATTTACTTTGTTTCTTTTAGGTTTTTCAATATTATATTCTTAATAATAAATGTTATAATTTTAAATATCATATACAAAGACACAACAAATACAGAGGAAAGGTTAATGCTTTCCAAAGAAACTACATCACTTATTCGTATTATTGTACAGGCTATTCTATGGGTGCCCTATATCTGGTATTCTGAAAGGAGCAAACACACCTTTACTGTTGGAAACGATAACTATTTTAATTTAACAGAACCAAACAAGAACTAATTTCACGTGCCACAATTAATAAGCTTAAATTTTTAAATTAATTAAAACCCTTACAACACTTTCTTTAGTCGTTCTGTAATTTCTAAAACAGCTGGGCAAACAAAAGTGTTTTTATAGGTTAAATCTAACAGTTGTGCTATACGTTTTCTATCTGTGTGCGGATATTCTCTGCATGCATTAGGACGGCTATCATACACAGAGCAATAATTATCTAGTCCCAAAAATGGGCAAGGTGCTTGTTTTAAAACATAATCCTTATCCTCATCTATTTTTAAATACTTATCGATGAATTCACCTGGCCTCATTTTAAAATGCTTAGCCAAACGTTCTACATCTCTATTATAAAATATAGGTGATGTGGTTTTACAACAATTAGCACAACTCAAACAATCAATGTTTTCAAACACTTCCTCGTGTGTTTCCTGAAAATAATCATCTAAATTTTTTGTAGTAATACGCTTTAATTTATCAAAAAAAATCCTGTTCTCTTTCTTAAGAGTTTGAGCTGTTTGATTATGTTTTAATAAATCCAAAATACAACGTGTAAATTAGAGCAAGCGTATGCTTTCTGTTTCTAAATAATTATTTGATTAATAAACTCTTCTGGCGTTTTTGAATCCTCGATACAAAAATCACCAATTTTAGTTCTGCATAGTTCAGTTAAATGTGCTCCGCTGTTTAATGCAAGACCAAAATCACGTGCTATACTTCTTATGTAGGTACCTTTAGTGCAATTAATTTTAAAACCAACATGTGGCAAATTACATGAAGTAATTTCAAAATTTATAATTTCAATTTCGCGGGCTTTTAGTTCAATTTCTTTTCCAAGTCTTGCCAATTCATACACTCTCTTTCCATCAACTTTAACAGCACTAAACATTGGAGGCACTTGTTGTTGAACGCCAACAAAAGATTTAGCAGTATCATATATAAGTTGTTCGGTAATGTGTTCTATTGGGAATGTGAAGTCTACTTCCTTTTCCAAATCAAAACAAGGAGTTGTTGCTCCAATAAAAAAAGTGCCAGTATATTCTTTTGGCAAATCTTGAAACTGCGAAATTTCTTTTGTTTTTTTTCCAGTACACACAATTAATAATCCTGTAGCTAAAGGATCTAAAGTACCAGCATGGCCAATTTTAAAATGCACATATTTTCCATCCAACAATAAGGAAGGATGTTTTTTTAATGCATGCTTTAACTTATTAACCGCCTGAAAAGACGACCATTTATATGGTTTATTAATTAGTAAAAGTTCGCCGCTACGGTAGTCTGCTGTCATTTAATTTTTTATTGGTCAATTTAGAGATGCTGAATCAAGTTCAGCATAACTGAAGTACTAAATACTATGCCCCATTTTATCTTTTTTGGTTTGCATGTATTTTTCGTTGTGTTTGTTTGACGGTATAATAATTGGCATATTTTCTACTATCTCCAAACCATAGCCCATTAAACCAACACGCTTAACAGGATTATTAGATAATAATTTAATTTTACTAATTCCCAAATCACGTAATATTTGAGCACCAACACCATAATCACGCTCATCCATTTTAAAACCAAGTTCTAAATTAGCTTCAACAGTATCTCTGCCGTTTTCCTGTAATTTATACGCTTTCAATTTGTTTAATAAACCAATGCCTCTTCCTTCTTGATTCATGTAAACGATTACACCTTTACCAGCTTTTTCTATTTGCTCCATGGCTTGGTGCAATTGAGGCCCGCAATCGCAACGGCAAGAACCAAAAATATCACCTGTAACACAAGAAGAATGAACTCGCACCAATAAAGGCTCATCTTTTTCCCATGTGCCTTTAACAAGCGCCATATGTTCTTCGCCATTAGTTTCAACCTTGTAAGCAATCAATTTAAAATCACCCCAAGCAGTTGGCATTTCAACTTCTACTTGCCTTGTAACAATGCTTTCTTTTGCTAATCTGTAAGATATTAAATCCTTAATAGTAACTATTTTTAAATCGAAACGTTGGGCAATTTTCACTAAATCAGGCAAACGAGCCATAGTGCCGTCTTCATTCATGATTTCAACTAATGCGCCACACGGCTCAAAACCTGCCAAACGTGCTAAATCAACTGTAGCTTCGGTATGTCCAGTTCTGCGTAATACACCACCTTCTTTTGCTTTTAATGGAAATATATGTCCTGGTCGCCCAAAATCTGAAGCTTTCATGTTTGGGTCAATCATTGCCAAAACAGTTTTTGATCTATCAGATGCGGAGATACCAGTAGTGCAACCATGCCCTAACAAATCTATAGAAACCGTAAAAGCTGTTTCCATGGTTGCCGTATTATTAGTAACCATCATATCCAACTTAAGTTCTCTAGCTTTATCTTCGGTAACTGCTGTGCAAATTAATCCACGGCCATGAGTAGCCATAAAATTAATAACTTCGGGAGTTACATTTCGAGCTGCGGTAATGAAATCACCTTCATTTTCTCTATCTTCATCATCAACAACAATAATAACTTTACCGTTTTTAATATCGGTTAAAGCTTCTTCAATAGTATTTAATTTTAGTGTTTCCATGGTTTGTAAATTTAAGCATTTAACCCATATTTTGGTTCAGAATTTCCAATACTGTTTAATTTGAATAAGAAGATATATTCCTTAAGATTAAAACCCTTCGAAAGCCCCTAATCCAAATAAAGAAAAGTCATACTTTATTGGGTCATTTGAGTCAAAACTCTTAAGAACGTTAGTTATCTCTTCAACAGATTTCCAGTCATTTTGTTTACGACTTAGTAATCCTAATTTCCGGCTCACATTTCCAGTATGCACATCTAAGGGCAAACACAATTGGCTGGAATGTATTTTGTTCCAAATCCCAAAATCTACTCCGTGATTATCCTTCCTAACCATCCACCTTAAATACATTGAAAGTCTTTTTGCACTTGAATTACTATTAGGATTAGAAAGGTGTTTTTCTACTCTTTGCAAATGATTAATAGATAAAAACAACTCCCTAAATTGTACTATAGCTGTTTTAATACTTTCATCATTTTTACTAAAATTATTAGTGAAAGCTCCTTCTAAACCTTTATGGTGCAAATAAATATTTTTTAATGATTTTAAAAAGAAAATACAATCTTTAGAATTAAAGGTTCTATGAACAAATTGGCTAAATCGTGCTTCATCCTTTTTAGAAAAATTTAGAATAAAATCATGTGGCTCTTGATTCATAAGCGCCATTAATTTATTGCCATTTTTAATTATAGATTGTCTATTGCCCCAAGCAATGGTAGCCAGTAAAAAAGCAGAAACTTCTATATCTTCCTTTTTAGAGAATTGGTGCGGTATACTTATTGGATCAGTTTCTATAAAAGAAGTGTTATTAAACTGAAGGTATTTCTCATCTAATAAATGTTTAATTTCCAATAAATTGTCTTTCATTATTCCAACTTTGTTAAATCTAAATTTTTAAGTTCTGGATTTAGTTTATTAATGCCAAATACTACCAAAATTGTCATAGCCCCACCAAAAACAATAGATGGAACAAGGCCTAAAAACCTTGCTGCAATGCCACTTTCAAAAGCGCCAATCTCGTTACTACTACCAATAAATATACTATTTACTGCGGCAACCCTGCCACGCATTTCATCGGGAGTAGAAAGTTGCAAAATACTATGACGAACCACAACACTTATGTTATCAAAAGCGCCAGTAAACAAAAGCATTGCAAAGGCTAGCCAATAATTTGTGCAAATTGCAAACAAAATAGTAAAAACGCCAAAGGCTGCAACACCAAACAACAAACTTATTCCAGCATTTTTAGCTGGTGGTTTAACCGCCAGGTAAAACGCCATTAAAACTGCTCCAATAGCAGGAGCTGTTCTTAATAAACCGTATGACTCAGGCCCTAGATGCAAAATTTTATCAGTAAATGCAGGTATTAGAGCAACTGCACCACCAAATAAAACAGCAAATAAATCGAGTGATAAAGCACTTAACACTAACTTATTTTTAAACACGAATTTTATTCCTACACTCATGCTTTGTATAAAAGATTCGCCCACCGCTTTTTTGGGGATTGGTTTTGAACGTATTAAGGCATAAAAAAACATAGCAATTAAAAACAATACACAGGTTATACCATAACACCAATTTGCATGGAATGAATTGTTGTAGCCATACAATACACCAGCTAATACTGGCCCTAAAATAGCGCCAATGTGCCAAGCAGTGCTATTCCATGTGGCAGATTGGGTATACAATTCGCGTGGAATAATTTGACTCATTAATGGTGTGGTACTTACTGCTAAAAAAGACCTCACTATACCAAAAAGAAATACCACAAAAAACAAAGGTGTCATGCCTAAAGAAGACAAATCTTTGAAAAATGAAATACTATAGGAAAACAAAAATAAAGAGCCTAGCAACAAAGCAATGCAGCCAATTACAAGGATTTTTTTTCTATTAATAATATCGGCCAAATATCCTGAAAAAAATGAAGTAATTATAAACGGGATAGCTTCTGTTAAACCAATTAAGCCAAGAGTTAACTCTTCTTTAGTGTATTCGTAATAGATTTGCAAATAAATAGTGCTCATTTGCATTTGAATTGCAAGTGTTAAAAAAAACCTTGCAAACACAAACCACCTAAACTCTTTATGCTTTAAAATTTCAATCGAATTTGTAAGACTCATGTTGCAAAAGTATTATTTTATAATCTATTAAAATATTTTAATTTTATAAGCAATTGGAAGAATCAGAAAATAAACATTTAACTATTAAATCTTGGGCAGAAGACGACCGCCCAAGAGAAAAATTAGTTACGAAAGGAAGGCAATCATTATCTGATGCTGAACTATTGGCTATTTTATTAGCCTCCGGAAATAAAAACGAAACAGCTGTTCAGTTGGCACAACGAATTTTAAATGCTAGCAATAACTCTATAAATCAATTGGCTAAATTGCAATTGAATGAAATAAAAAAGTTTAAAGGAGTTGGTGAAGCAAAAGCTGTAACTGTATTAGCCGCATTAGAAATAGGGAGAAGAAGAACTGATTTGGTTGATGAAGAAAAAACAAAAATACAAAGTTCCAAAAATGCTTATTCTATATTTAAATCAAAATTAAGTGATTTGCCACATGAAGAATTTTGGGTAATATACTTAAGTAGGAATAATTCAGTAATTAAAACAGAATGCGTGAGTCGCGGAGGGATAAGTGGAACTGTAGTTGACATTCGCTTAATTATTAAACCTGCCATTGAATGTTTAGCGAGTTCAATTATTTTAGCTCATAACCATCCTTCAGGAAATTTAAAACCAAGTCATCAAGATATTAGTTTAACTAAAAAAACAAAAGAAGCCTGTGCTTTACTAGACATACTTGTTCAAGACCATTTAATAATTGGAGAACAAGCATACTATAGTTTTGCCGACGAAGGAATTTTATAACTATATTTCTATTTATTCAACAACCATGATAAAAATTGTAACTATAATAGGCGCAAGACCTCAAATAATAAAGGCTGCTGCATTAAGTAGAGCTATTAAAAATCGTTTTTCGGATTCCATAACTGAAATTATTGTACACACAGGCCAACACTATGATACAAATATGAGTTCTGTTTTTTTCGATGAATTAAATATACCTCAACCAAATTACAACTTAAATGTTGGCAGCGGAAATCATGGGAAACAAACTGCAAAAATGATTGAAGGCATTGAAGAAATTTTAGTTGCCGAAAAACCAAATGCGATTGTACTTTATGGTGATACAAATTCAACTTTAGCTGGAGCAATTGCTGCCAGTAAAATTCATATTAATGTAGTTCATATTGAAGCTGGTTTACGCTCTTTTAATAAACAAATGCCTGAAGAGGTAAATAGAATAATGTGTGACCATGTTTCAACCTTATTGTTTACACCTACAAAAACAGGGTTTGACAACTTAATAAAAGAAGGTTTTAAAACAGAAAATGTTGCCCCATATCATATTGATAATCCGAAGGTTTATCATAGTGGTGATGTGATGTATGATAATAGTTTGCACTTTATGGAAATTGCAAACAAAAAAGACACCATACTATCTAAACATAAATTAGAAAAGAATAATTTTATTTTAGCTACTATTCACAGGAATAATAATACAGATGAACCAGAACGTTTATCTGCTATTTTTGAAGCGCTAAATGAATTAACTGAAAAATATACTATTGATATTGTAATACCATTACATCCGCGCACACAATCTTTATTACAAAAAAATTTAAGTGAACAGTTGTACACTAAAATCACTAATAACAGTAAAATTAAAATCATAGAACCCACATCATTTTTAGAAATGATAGTATTGGAAAGCAATTGTAAGCTTGTAGCAACAGATAGTGGTGGTGTACAAAAAGAAGCGTTTTATTTTAAAAAACCATGCATTATCTTTAGAAAAGAAACGGAGTGGGTTGAAATTGTAAATTGTGGTGCAGCAATTTTAGTTGATGCAAATAAAGATGCTGTACTGAATGCATACAAAAATTTTGAATCTAAAAAAAATCAAGAATACCCACAGCTTTTTGGCGATGGAAAATCAGCAGAATTTATGTGTGAGGAAATGTTGAGGTATTTATAATGTTACTGTACTACAAATAATTTATTCTTCGCTGGACCTTTTTTTGTTTTTAAACTAATTATAAATGTCCCTTTTGCATAATTAGAAACATCAATATTGTTTAATGAATCCACACTATTAATTTGCTGTAAAAGATTACCAGCCATATCAAATATTTCTATGGAAGCTTGCTCCAATTCTTTTTTGTTTAATATGTTTACAGTAATCATATTAGTTGCAGGAATTGGATAAACATTAAAAAAATTATCAGTTTCATCAATTTCTTCTAAACCAACCAATACATTGCTTTTTCCATTTGCAAAAACATACTCACCTAATTTTAATGTATCAACTGTAAAAAATCCGGTTTTTGAACCAATTCTAAATTTTGAATAATGAGAAACCTCTTTCCAATCATCAGCTGCGTTTTTTCTGTATAACAAAATCATACTATCGGCATTAACTATCGCCAAACAGGTATCAATGTAACTACTTCCACTAATCACTTTGTTGCCATCATAATTCAATCTCATTTTACTTAAAAAACCAGGTGATAAAATCCCATCAACTTTCCAATAATGTTGTGAATTTAATCTAAAATTATATGTATTAACTTTAAATGGATCGGGCTTAGCAAAATTATGCTCTATCCTTACAAAAGAAGAATCGATTCCTTTATTAGAAACAATTAACAGTGCTCGTGCTAAAGTAAAATTAATTGTTGCATTAGTTTTTATTGTTTTGTATTCTGATGATATTGCGTCACTTATCTTTGACTCATTATTAATGCCAACATATTTAGGCAAATTTGCAGTAGTATAAGTATATACACCAGTTGATCCACTCATACTAATTTGCTTAACTTCTTTAAACCAAGAATTATTCATAAAAGTAATATCCAAAGGTACATTTGAATATAAACTTGGCGCTCCAAATAATTTTTGTTTTACATATACTTTATTTGTGAAAGGTGCACTTGTACCCGTTGTCTTAACAGAATCTATTGAAAAATGAGGCCAACCACCCGCAAACACCCAATTATCAAAAAATGGAACTAGATTTTGCCCAGAAGAAGTTTGTAATAAATCCCTAAACTCAATACTATTCATGTTTTTATATGCTTTTTGAGTTAGCACATATTTAAGTCCTGCAAAAAAAGCTGCATCTCCCATATAAGTTCTGAGTGTATGAGCCACATCGGCCCCTTTTTTATATACATGATCGCCATAGGTGTATTCAAATGGAATTCCAGAAACTGCTCTAAATCCTTTTTCGCTTAAATGAGCAAATTTTAATAAGCCATCATGTTCCAATTTAACTTCATCAAGGTATTTAGCATAACTATAAGTCCATTCTAAAAACATTCTTTCGCTGTAACTAGCCATACCCTCATTTAGCCACATATCCTCTTGAGTTTCGCACGTCATTAAATCGCCCCACCAATGATGAGATAATTCATGTGCCATTAAACCTGATTCATAAGCTATTGAAACTGCTGCTTGTGGATAAGCAATGTTTGTTGCATGTTCCATTGCTCCACTACTAAATGGCACTAAGCAATAACCAATTCTATTCCAAACATAAGGTCCATAATAATTTTCGTAACCTAAAACAGCATTTGGTAAATGAATAAATCCATTTTTAAGTGCAACTGTATCAACCTTACGAGCAGCTAACACAACCGGTATTGAGCCTAATGCTCCAACAATTGTTGAATTAACCTGAGTATAATCTGCAACAGCCACAGAAGCTAAATAAGATGGAATTTCTTTATTTAAAATCCAACTGCGCGTGCGTTTACTTCCAACTTTAACATCGTTAATCAGCTGACCATTACAATAAGCAGATTTAGAAGTATCAGTAATAATATTGAACTCATACTTAGATTTTTCAACAAAATTATCAAAGCAAGGAAACCACACCCTACCATAGTTATGAGGCTTTGCACCAAAACCAACTCCTAAATTATACGCGTAAGTTCCACTAAACGAAAAGCCTCCCCAACCTGAAGGATCACCTTGAGGAACACCATGATAATAAACTGCAACATCTAATGTGTCAATAGTATTAATTACTGTTGGTAAAATTACTTTTAATAAGGTATCATTATAAGTATGAGATAAACTAACAGCACCAAGTTTTATACTATCAATGGTCATTTTTAATAAATCTAACCTAATTTTGTTTTGGCCATTAATTTTTGGGGCAAACCGCACTATAGTGCTGCCTTTTATTGATTGACCAACAAAATCAGTAATATCAAGGTTAATGGTGTACTTCAAAATATTTATTGTATCGCTTCTTAAATTTTCGGGAGAATAATACAATGAACTAACTGAACTTATGCCTCTCTTTAAAGATTGGCAATTTATTGTTTGCGCATCCAACCTACTAACTAAAAATAGGAATGCAATAAACACGAAATTTATTTTTCTTAACATTATGGCAATTTTTATATAAAGATAAAAAAAATGCCGTACTTAGTATAAACCTCTTTTAGGATTACAATAATTATATTTTTAAATTTTAATGCCAAATGAATTTAATTTCGAATAAAGACTTGTATGATTTAGTGAAATCACTCACTAAGTCAGAAAAACGGTTCTTAAAACTAAATGCTGCAGCCAACAATTTTCCAGATCATTTAATAGAGTTTTTTAATGTTTTAGAAAAAGAACCAGATTTTGTTGCCGAGTTGTTTAAAAAGAAAAACGAAGCTGAAGAATTGTACACATTTATACTAAAAAGTTTACGTTTGTTTTACGCCGAAAACAATGCATCTTTTGTAATTAAAGATGAAATAACTAATGTATTAAATTTATTTGATAAGGCACAATACAAACAATGTAGAAAAATCTTAAATAAACAAAAACAAGAAGCATACTTGTACGAACGCTTTCATTTTGTATTAGAACTCATCAGTTTAGAAAAACAACTAATAAGTATTGAAACTCAATTTAATATCTCACAAAACACCTTAGAAAATTTAATTAAAGAAGAGGAAGATGTCATCAAAAAAGCAAAAAACTTAGGAGAATATACTTTACTTTTTTCGAGAATTAATTTAAATACACGACAAAAAAACAAAGCTAAAACACAAGAAGACCTAGACACCATTGCATCGATTCTAAACTCACCTCTATTAAAAAACGAAAAATTAATATACAGTTCTAAATCAAGAATAATATATCACCATTGTAGATCCATTTTATTTTGCAGATGTCAAGATAATCAAAGCAGAGAAGTTGAATGTCAGTTGTTGTTAGATTTAATGGATAAAGAACCAGCATTGATAGAAGAAATGCCAAATAGGTATATTACAACCTTAAACAATTTAATTAATATAGCCTTTGAAGAACGCAAATTTAAAACGTGTTTAAAGCGCATTGAAGATTTACAATTAAAATCAGACAAAAAAGCGTTTAACACAACTGATTTACAATTAAAAAGCATAACTAGTGTTTTAAACGCAAAACTTAGTTTGTATACAAACCTAGGCAAACAAAAAGATGCAGAAAATGTAGTAAAAGAAATTGAAGTCATACTTAATCAATACGAAGATAAAATAAGTAATGAAGATAAAATTGTATTTGACTACAATATTGCAATAATGAACACATATTTTGGCAATTACAAAAAAGCTCAAACCTACATTACAAGAGTATTAAATCAAGGGAATAAACTATTAAGAGAAGATTTACAATCGTTTGCAAGAATCTTAAACATTGGCTTAAACTATGAACTAAATAACCTTAAACAAATTAGTTACATAATATTAACGCTAAAAGAAAATTTAAAAAATCAAATTTCGCATTTTAAAACAGAAACACTTATTTTAACCTACTTTGAAAAATTAGCAAATTTAAAGCTTCAAAAAGCAAGTAGTGAAAAAGAAATCTTTGAATCATTTCAAAAAGATTTAAAAGAAGTAATGAAAGACCCACACGAAACTAATGTTAATTTTTATTTTGAAATTGAACTTTATGTTCAATCTAAACTATCAGGAATTAGTATGCATAAATTAGTTAGTGAAAAATATAAACAAGCAAGTTTAGTATAAAATTATGAAGCCAACAAACCAACTTTTTGATTTAATTCACTCTTTAACTACTGATGAAGAGGCCTTGTTTGTAAACGCATCTTCTATACAACAAGGAGATAAAAACTACTTAAAACTTTACAATTATCTTAAACAGCAAGATATATACGACGAAGCTGAAGTAAAAGAACACTTTAAAAATGAAGTGTTTATTCAACACCTTGCCTCTGAAAAAAACCAGCTTTTGCACCATGTTCTTAAAAGTTTACGATTTTATAGATATGAAACTAGCTTGAGCGCAAAAATAAATGAAAGCATTAAAAACATTCAAATACTTTTCAATAAATCTCTCTATAAACAATCGCGCAAACAGCTAAGCATTATAAAAAAACAAGCAAGTGATAATGATTTATTTTATTGTTTGTTAGAGATTATAGAATTAGAAAAAGTTTTGGTGGATATGGAGGCCTATTATGGTGATATAAATTTTAAAACTGTAAACGAATTAATTGATGAGGAAAACAACATCTTTCTAAAAATAGAAAATCTTGCAGCTTATGATATTCAATTAGCTAAACTCAATCGCCTTTCTTCAAAGCTAATGATTGCTCGCAACGCCAGTGATGTTGAAGAAATAAACACTATATTAAAAGACACTCAACAACTAGCTGAAACAAAAGGCTTTTTATCAAAAAAATCCAAAATTATTTATACATACGCAATTGGTGTTTGCAACAGGCTGTTGAACGAATTAGCAAATGAACACAGGTTATTTTCAGATTTAATTATTGAAATGGAAACAAATCCAGATATCATTTCTGAAATGCCAAACTATTACATACTATCTCATGGTCATTTAATTAGATACTATGCTTTAAAAAAACAATACAACGATGGATTTATGTTGATTGACAAATTAAAATCACTGTCACTCAACAAAATGTTTAAAGCAACAGATGTGCAAATTAGCATTTTCATCCAATCTTATATTAACGAAATACTATTATATAGCTACATTGGACAGCACGAACAAGCTAAAAAAATAATTCCAAATGTTATAAAAGGCTTAGATAAATACGAATCAAAAATTAATAATGAAGATTTATTGCGAATCTATCATTCTATTGCAATGGTATATTTTGGAGTTGGTGAATTTAATAAATCATTGCATTGGTTAAATAAAATTATAAACGAAAATTTTGATGATTTAAGACAAGACACCATTCGCATTTCGAAACTTATTTATTTAATTGTTCACTTTGAATTGGGCAATGATGATTTGCTACAATACATTTATAAATCAACACTTAGGTTCTTTAATTCACAAAAAAAACAATACAAGTTTGAAAACGTTTTTCTAGAGAATTTTAAGAAAATAGCCATTTCAAAAAAAGCATCAAAACAAGTAGAAACATACCAAACATTTAAGGATGAATTAGTGTCTGTTTTTAAAGATAGGTACGAAAAAAATGCCTTAGAGTTTTTCAATTTTTATGCATGGCTCGATTCAAAAATATTTAATATCACATTTGCTGATGCAATAAGGCTCAGAAAAGAAAATAGATAAATTTATTTTGCATAGAAAAAACGCATAAAACAGTATAATTTTTTGTACTTTTAACCCATGTTAAAATCAATGACTGGTTTTGGGAAAGCCTCTAAAGAGTTTGAAACCAAAACTGTAAATGTAGAAATACGATCACTAAATAGTAAAAATTTAGATTTAAATTTAAAACTCTCTTCTGTATTCAGAGATAAAGAATATGAGTTGAAGAGTGAACTTACAAAACTTCTTGAAAGAGGTAAAGTAGACTTATCTATTTATGTTGAAAACAAAATTCAAGAAACTCCTGTTGAATTTAATGTTGAACTAGCAAAAGTTTATCATGCAAAATTAAAACATTTAGCGGCTGAACTTAATGAGCCAACCGATGATTTATTTCGTCAAGTTTTAAAAATGCCTGATGTTTTAAAATCAGAAAGGAAAGAGCCAAATGAACAAGATTGGTTAGATTTAAAAGAAGTGATTTTTGCCGCTGTAACTGAATTAAATAAATTTAGAAGTGATGAAGGAAAATCAATTGAAAAAGATTTTAACGATAGGTTAGCAATTATATCAAATGCCTTAGAAAACATTAAAGTTCATGATGCGGCGCGTATACAAACCATACGTGATAGAATTAGAAAAAATGTTGAGGAATCTGTTGGAAAAGATAAAATAGACAATAACCGTTTTGAACAAGAGCTAATTTACTATATCGAAAAATTAGATATCAATGAAGAAAAAGTACGCTTACAAACGCATATTGACTATTTCAACAAAACCATGAAAGAGCCTGCTGGCGGACGAAAATTAAATTTTATTGGACAAGAAATTGGAAGAGAAATTAATACCATTGGTTCAAAAGCAAATGATGCAGAAATGCAAAAACTTGTTGTATTAATGAAAGATGAACTAGAGAAAATAAAAGAACAAACTAATAACGTATTGTAGAATGAATTGGTTCAAAGTTTCGGGTTATTTATCTGTTGTATTAGGAGTAATATGCTGCTTGTGTTTAATTAATCCTTATTATTTATTTTTTGCACTTCTTTTTGCAATATTAGGCTTCGTATTTTCTACAGTTAATATATATTTAAATGCAAAATACGAAATAACAAAAAAAGCGTTTAGTCTTGGCTACATTGGTATGATTTTGAGTTCTGTGCCAGTTATCTTTTTACTAATATTGATAATAAAAGGGAATTAATGTCCATAAAAAACCATAGTTTATATAAAGATAACTTGAATTCAGAACGTTTAACAACGCGTTTGTTAACAAGTAACGATGTAGCTATTTGGACAATTTTTTTTAACGATAAAGATTGTGCTCGCTTTTTTCCAACTATGGGAATGACAAATGCAACTGACAGAGCTGCATTTTGGATACAAAAACAGTTAGCCCGATATGGGGAAAATAGATTTGGTCTTCAAGCTTTAATTAATAAAGAAACGGGAGAGTTTGTAGGGCAGTGTGGTTTACTTTTACAAGAAGTAGATAATCAGCCAGTTTTAGAAATTGGATATAGTTTATTAAAACCTCATTGGCATAAAGGCTATGCTATAGAAGCCGCAAAACTTTTTAAGGACTATGCCTTTCAATCAGATTTTAGTGATGAAATAGTTTCCATTATTGATACTCAAAATGTAACATCACAGGCGGTTGCCATAAAAAATGGAATGCTCAATTTAAAACAAACACGATTTTGGGACTTAGATGTATTTATATTTGGCATTGATAAAAAATCATATTTACAACATAAAGCACATTAATTATGTCTACCGCTAAACATTATTTATCACTAATAAAATTCAGTCATACCATATTTGCTTTACCATTTGCTATGATTGGTTTTGTGTTAGCATTAAATACAAATCATACCTTTCAATTAAAATTATTTATACTGGTAGTATTATGTATGGTTTTTGCCAGAACAGCTGCAATGGCATTTAATAGATATATCGACAGACACTTTGATAAATTAAATCCAAGAACGGCAGTAAGAGAAATTCCGGCTGGAGTCATAAATCCAACAAATGCTTTACTGTTTGTAATTATAAATTGTGCTTTGTTTGTTACAGCAACCTATTTCATTAACACCATTTGTTTTTACTTATCTCCTGTTGCTCTTTTTGTAGTACTTTTTTATAGTTACACCAAACGTTTTACTCCTTTATGTCATTTAGTACTAGGTGTTGGCTTAGCACTTGCGCCAATAGGTTCCTATTTAGCAGTAACAGGCGAATTTAATTGGTTGCCTTTACTATTTTCTTTTACAGTTTTTTGTTGGGTTAGCGGTTTTGATATTATTTATGCTTTACAAGATCAGGAATTTGATAAAGAAAATAAATTAAAATCTATTCCCGTTTTATTAGGAACAAAAAACGCACTACTTGTTTCAAAACTATTACACTTTTTATCCTTCTCATTTATTGTAATAGCAGGTGTTTACGGACACTTTAATGTTGTGTATTGGATAGGTGTATCATTATTTTCAGGTCTTTTAATTTATCAGCACTCGTTGGTTAAACCTACAGATCTATCTAAAATAAACCTAGCATTTTTTACAACAAACGGTATTGCTAGTGTTGTATTTGCTGTATGTACTATTGCGTCATTTTACATATAAAGTAAATTATGTTTAAAAAAATAATAAGTAAAAAAAACATACTAATTAGTTTAACTATTGGAGTAGCAGTTTTATTATTTATTTATGCTTGTAATTCCTGGATAGTTTATTCAACTAAAAACCAAATATATACAAGCATTGAAAATATCCCAGTAAGAAAAACAGCCTTAGTTTTAGGTGCAAGTAAAAACACCGCAAGGGGTAATAGTAATTTATATTTTAAATACAGACTAGAAGCAGCCTACAATTTATTTATAAATAACAAAGTAAAATACCTAATACTAAGTGGTGATAATCATTCTAAAGGATATGATGAACCCACAGATATGAAGGAAGAATTAATAAAAATGGGTGTACCAGATTCTTGCTTGTTTTTAGATTATGCTGGGTTTAGAACATTTGATAGTGTTGTAAGATGCAATGAAGTCTTTTGCGAAGATAGTATTACCATTGTCTCTCAAGAATTTCATAATCAAAGAGCTTTGTTTATTGCTAATAAGAATAATATTAATGCCATTGCATTTAATTCTAAAGAAGTAAATTATAATTACTCTTTTAAAACAAGGTTAAGAGAAGTGTTTGCAAAAACAAAATGCGTTTTAGATATTTACATATTATATACAAAACCCAAGTTTTTAGGTGAAAAAATAAAAATTGGTTAATTAAAAAATTAATAAAATGAAAATTATTATACACGGAGGATTTTTCAGCGAATCATCACAATCAATAGAAACCAAAACGGCTAAACAAAATGCGCTAAGTGATATTGTAAAAAAATCATATGAGTATTTAAAATCTCATACAGCTTTACAAACAGTTGTTTATGCAGTAGAATTGCTTGAAAATGATGAGTTGTTTAATGCTGGTATTGGCTCACAAATTCAAAGTGATGGCAAAATTAGAATGAGTGCTTCCATTATGGATGGAATTACTACAAAATTTAGCGGAGTAATAAATATTGAAGAAACTAAAAATCCTATTAGAGTCGCAGAAAAACTTTTCACCTATGATGATAGAGTTTTAGGCGGAAGTGGGGCAATAACTTTTGCCAGAGCCAATGGCTTTGAAAAATTTAGTACAGAAATACCTCAACGAAGAAAAGAATATGAAGATAAAGTAGCAAGTAAAGGAACAGGTACTGTTGGTTGTGTTGCACTTGATGCTAATGGAAACATAGCTGCTGCAACTTCAACCGGTGGAAAAGGATTTGAAATGCCTGGTCGTATCTCTGACTCTGCAACTACTGCAGGAAATTACGCAACAAACACTTGTGGTGTAAGTTGTACAGGAGTTGGGGAAGACATTGTAAGTGCTGTGGTAGCAACAAAAATTGTTACTCGTGTTACAGATGGAATGTTAATTGATGAAGCTTTTGAAAAAACATTTGCTGAACTAAAAGTTATTGATGGTTTTGCAGGTGCAATTGCAATTGATAAGTTCGGAAATATTTACCACCAAGATTCTCATCCAAAAATGGTTTTTGCTAGTTTTAATGGTAATGATTTAGAAGTATTCAACTAATAAATTTATAGTGATTAATATACACGAAACATACATGAACCGTTGCATTGAACTTGCGTTACAAGGACTTGGCAATGTGGCACCAAACCCTATGGTTGGATGCGTTTTAGTTCATGATAATAAAATAATTGCAGAAGGCTTTCATAGTAAATATGGAAATGAACACGCTGAGCCTAATGCAATAAAAAAAGTAAACGACGATTTATTAAAACAGTCAACTCTATATGTAAATTTAGAACCATGCTCACATCATGGCAAAACACCACCTTGTGCCGATTTAATAATTAGTAAAGGCATCAAAAAAGTTGTAGTTGGTAATTTAGATATTAATCCTCTTGTTGCAGGCAAAGGCATTGAAAAATTAAAAGCTGCAGGAATTGAGGTTATACATGGAGTTTTAGAAAATGAATGCAAAGAATTAAATAAACGTTTTTTTACATTTCACAACACACAACGTCCATACATTATTTTAAAATGGGCGCAAACAAATGATGGGTATATAAGTAAAATGCCTATTCCAAAAAACACAGAAGAAAATTGGATAACTGGTTATGAAAGCAAAACTCTTTCTCACCAATGGAGAACAGAGGAACAGGCTATTTTAGTAGGTTTTAATACAGTACTTGCAGATAACCCAAAACTTACAGCACGTTTACATTCTGGTAACAACCCTATAAGAATTGTTATTGATAGAACCTTGCAATTAAATTTACAGCATCATATTTTTAATGATGATGCAACAACCTTAATATTTAATTCAATTAAGACTGAAAGAAAAAACAATTTGCATTATATTAAAATAGATTTCACAAATTTTATTGATGAACTCCTTGCTTATTTATACAAGCAAAATATTAATTCTGTAATAATTGAAGGCGGCACTAGAACACTTACTCACTTTATAGATACTAATCAATGGGATGAAGCAAGAGTGTTTGTAAATCCTAATCTTAATTTTCATTCAGGTTTAGAAGCTCCTGAACTCGAATTCAAAAACCAATCATTTCAACAAATAGGAAATGATAATTTATACATAATAAAAAATACTCCCCTATGATTTTCTTAATTTCCTCTATTTTGGTATCCGTATTATTTGGGATATCATTTAAAATTATTGCAATAAAAAACATTAATTCGTTTCAAACAATTATTGTAAACTACATCATTGCTGGGTCGTTAGGCTTTTTAACAACACAATCAAATGTAACGCCGTTAAACGTGTTTGATCAAGTATGGATTACCTTTGCTCTAGGTTTAGGTTTAGTTTTTATTGGAAGTTTATTTGTAATATCTGAAACTACTGCAAAACAAGGGATATCTGTTGCTCAAGTGTCACAGCGTATGTCGGTTGTAATACCAATAAGTCTTGCCATTATTTTTTATAACGATAAACTAACGCTTACAAAAGTAATAGGCGTTTTATTAGCCATACTCGCCGTGTATTTTGTGTCACATAAAGAAGCTGGTAAGAAAAATGAATCTAAATACTGGTGGTTATTTCCGCTTGTAATTTTTATTGCCAGTGGTATTATTGACTCATCCATAAATCATGTTCAAAGCAATTTACTTCAAGGTAACGATTTAGATGTTTTTCTATCTACCATTTTCTCTACAGCATTTTGTTTTGGAGCTATTGTATTAGCGTATCAAATACTTGTTAAGAAAGAAAAAATTGATGTAAAAGCTATACCCGCAGGAATAGTATTAGGAGTAATTAACTATGGAACCATGTTTTTCTTGGCAAAGGCATTAGGTTCTGGCATATTAGAATCATCAGCATTATTTCCAATTAATAATTTAAGTATACTTACTGTTTCAACCATTATATCAGTGATAGTTTTCAAAGAAAAATTATCTAAGAAAAACTGGTTCGGAATTGGGCTAAGTATAATGGCCATTTTAATACTTGGTTTACTCCCTATACTTTTAAATTAATGTTTTTATCTTCTCCTGCATTGAACCTTTAAGATTAATATTTACAAGGTTTCAAAAGTTTATTAACTAAAAAAAGTTTATAAAGTGAATGTTAAAATGATAACCTTTTTTATTTTTTAGAGTACAAACAAGTAACTAAACAAAAAAGAACTAGGTACCCAACATTAATTTTTAATGCGGGGCTGGTAAAAAAGTAGCAACATTCAATTCGTTTTTTCGTGCTTAATAATAATCGTTTTTTAACGCGTGAAAATGTATTGCCCATAATAATCAATAAAAAATAAAACATACCACGAATGAAAAATCAAACCCATTTAAAAAACTTAAGCCATGAAAACTTTTACTTTAACTCCAACATTGTTGGCTATTACCTTCCAAGCAATGGTATACGGCCAAACACAAGAGAACCAAGCTCTTAAAATTAGAGAAGATATTATGGGAAGTAAAATTACAAATCCCACAACTATTTCGCTAAACAGTAACGAAACTAATATGGATTTGCTAATAAAAGAAGCAAACTTGTTAAGTGAAAGTCAAAATAATTTAAAGAATAATTTAATTCAATTAGAAAACAAAACCTTAGAATTAAACATCAATCTTGCTTCATTTCAAATTGAAAAAAACTATTCTACCTATAATACTAATAAGCAACTAATATTAAAAAAATTAAGCGAACAAAATACAGTTAACGAGGTTAAAAAAAATGCTGCATACTTTAACAATGAAGCCGAAATGCTTATAAAAATTGGCTTACAAATGATTGAAGATGCAACATCCCAAATAGACAATTCGGCAAAACTAAAGGGCTTAACTAATGCAAATTATAAAGAAATGCAAGCTCTTGCAATTCAAAAAAAGGCCCTTTACGTTTTATACGAAGAGTCTATTCAAAATCAAAAATCACAAATTGTTTCTAAAAATACAAAAGCAGAAAACTCTAAAAGTTACTTAGCTAATACAGTAAGCATAATTTCAAAAGATAATGCTACAAACCAAGCTATAAAACAACTCATAGAAAATGCCGACAATTTAAAAGTTACAATTGACGAAATAAGAAATAATGCAATTAATAAGCCCTTAGGAGAAGCTACAATAATGCTAAAAGAGGCTAACGAATTAGAACAAGACTATTTAAAACGAAAAATAGAATTATCTGATTTAGAAGGACAAATAACTCTCCAGTATTACAACCAAACAAAGCAAGCAATTTTAGCTGTATTAAATGAATTATCTAGTAAAACCAAAAAGTTTAACGATATTCAAAACTTAATAGATGAAGCCGATTACGCTATAAAAATAAGCAGAGAGATGAGAGAAGAAGCTAAAGCTCAACAAACACTTGATGCATGTTATGGAGAATTAACCAATGCCAAAGAACAAGAAATTGTTGCTCTTGAGAAGCAATCAAAAATAAAAATGTTACTCCCAAAACAAAGTATTACACACACGTTAGTCATGAACTAATTTTATTGGATTTACATAGGTATAATAAAGTATTTTAATTTAAAAATTGTATTTTTACTTTATTATGCAAATCCTTTTAACCACTCTTAATGCTAAATATATACACACCAATTTAGCTATTAGATTATTGTATGAATTAAATCAAAATTTTGAAGGATTAGCATGGAAAGAATTTACCATAAAAGAAGATACAAATGAAATAGCAGAAGAGTGTTCTAAATATGATGTTGTTGCATTTAGCTGTTATATTTGGAATATTACACAAACTTTAGCTGTTACAAAACGTATAAAAGAAATAAACCCAAACACTAAAATTTTATTGGGTGGCCCAGAAGTAAGTTACGAATACGATGATGTAATTAGTAGAAATGATGTAGATTACATTATTGTTGGTGAAGGAGAAACTCCATTTAATGAATTTATTAATAGTTTCCCTAATGTAGAACATGTTCAAAGTTTAGTTTACAAAAAAAACAATCAAATACAGGTGAATAATACAGCCCCAATGTTTGATTTAAAAAACTTTGAAACAAGCATGCCATATCGTTTTGATAAGCCAGAAGATTTATCAAAAAAAGTATTATACATTGAAACATCTCGTGGTTGCCCCTATAAATGTGAGTTTTGTTTAGCTAGTTTAGATAACAAAGTGCGCTACTTACCAAACGCAAGCATAAAAGCAACATTGCTTTATATGATGGAACATGGTAAGGTTATTAAATTTTTAGATAGAACTTTTAATATTAAGAAAGATTTTACCTTAGATATTTTTGACTTTATTTTAGCCAACTACAAACCTCATAATGTTTTTCAATTCGAAATAACAGCAGATATATTACACCCTGATATAATAAAATATATTCACGAAAAAGTTCCAAAAAATTTATTCCGTTTTGAAATTGGGATTCAAACTGTAAACCAAAAAGCAAATTTACAAGTAAGTAGAAAACAAAGTTTCGAAAAAACAAAAGGCATCATTTTAAATCTACAGGATAAAATTGAAATGCACCTTGATTTAATTGTGGGCTTAGCGCTAGATGAGTGGGATGATATTAAATACAGTATTGAAGAAGTATTTAAGTTATTTGCACCTGAAATGCAATTAGGATTTTTAAAATTTTTAAAAGGTACGCCTGTTAGAGATAAATCTAACGATCATGGCTTTGTGTATGACCCCTTGCCTCCGTATCAAATTATTGAAAGCAACTATTTATCTAAAGAACAATTAGCTCAAATTGTAAAATTAGAACATGCTTTAGAAATATACTGGAATGGAAAAAAAGCGATTAACACATTGAAATATGTAACTGCTCATTACAGTGTTTTTGATTTTTTACTTAACCTTGGCGCCTATTTTGGTACTCAAAAAGATTATCACAAATATTCGTTAAATGATGTGTTTGAAATTTTAACCGCTTATGCAAACATCAATCATCCAGATGATTTGATTTTAAAGCAAATGATAGCTATTGATTATTATTTACATTTTAAAGTAAAACCAAAATCATTATTCCTCGAAGAATTTTCTCAAGCCGAAAAAACAAAAGTAATTAATGAGTTAAAATTAAATCATCACAAATACCGTTTTGTGATTTTGCCTATCGATTTTGATTTTAAACACTTTGCCCAAAACCTGAATATAGTTAAAGAAAAACAACCATTAATAATTCAATATAACGGAACCACAAAGGCTGAAATTGTTTATGCCACAGCTTAATCATCCAAAACTAATAAAGCTTTTGCAACAGGCGTATTCTGCCGAAAGAGCTGCATCCTTTGCTTATATTGGGCATGCGGCCTCAGTTAAAAATAACGAAGAAAAAATTGCTATTAAACAAATTGAAATAGATGAATGGAATCATCGTGCTGAAGTTTTAAAATTGATGCAACTTTATAATGTGCCTGTTTCTAAATACTACGAAATCCGCTTTTATATAATTGGAAAAATTATTTCGGCAAGTTGTTTAATTATTGGTTGGTTTATGCCCTTTTATTTTGCTGGACGATTAGAAAGTGGCAATGTGTGCGAATACTTTAGAATGAAATATTACTTTAATTCACTCGGCATAATAGAGCATGATGTATTGCTTTATGAAATGGGAATGAAAGAAAAAGAACACGAAGAGTACTTCTTAAAACAAATAAAAAACAACAAACTCCTACCCTATTTTGAAAAACTATTTAATTGGGGAAATAAAAAAAGCTTTAATAATATTGATTGGGATAACCAACAACCAGTTGATAAAAGCGATGTGTATTGTAAAAAGTAATGATATTAATATCTAAAATATAACAACTAAATGATTATAACCTAATGCATAGTTGAATAAAGGATTTTATTCAGACTATCTAATTTTTCAAAACGATCTGAAAGATTCGCCATTAGTAATTCATAATCTCCATTTAATGTCGAACTATATTTCCTGTAATCTTTTCGAACAATTTCAGGAGTTTTCTGAGCTGTTAATTTTTCACTCAACAAAAGAGGGTCCAGCAAACCGCCTATTAAAGTATTTCCTCTATTTTTGATGAAAACCATAGTATTCAAACAGACATAATCTTCTGTTGGTTTAGGGACTAAATCTACTTTTGATTGAGAAATTTTACATTGCGCCAAAAGTTCTTTTATCTTCTTTAACTCATTGGGTTTTAAACGTAAATATTCTTTATAATTTATTTTTTCTTCTAAAGTTGACACAAATGAAAGCTTTAGTGAATCATCAGATACTAAAATTTGTTGTACAAAATCTCCTTCATTAAGTTTTACAAAAGTTACAAAATTGATTACAAATTTTTTATCACTAAATTTGGCCTTTAGTTCATTCAAATTACCAACTTTAACAAATTCAAAAGTTGCCTGTTTTTTTAATTCCTCCTCATATGATAATGTTTTATTCTTCGGCTCTTCAGAAGTAATATCTCTAATGTGTCCAGTTCCTATTTCATTCTTTTTGAAATTGAATAATTCAAAATAAAATATGCCAGTTGTGTCTTTATCATTTTCTCTAATATTAAGGGTGTCACCATTTTCAATTATGAATTGCTTATATTTTAATTTATCTGAATTTAGAGGTTGATTTACTTTATAATGTAACCCTGGATATGCCAAACTAGAAAAAGTTACAATAAAATTATGTTGATCAATTTTTATTTTTTTTACCTTGCAAATATTATTTTTATAATTTTCTATATCATCAGTTTTTATAGACATTAGTTTTTCGTCTAAAATATCTTGTATATTTTCTTTACTTCTTTCATCTAGAATTTGCCAACCATTGCCATCTGCAAAAATATAGATAATTTCAGTTTTAAAACTAACTTTTGAGTTGTTCTTTGTTGATGACCTTCCACTGTTTGAAATATCCCTATAAAATATTTCAATATTATCATAGGCATATTTTTTTTCCTTACATGAAAAAAACATTACTTGAATAGAGATTAAAATCACTAAAAGAAATATTTTGTTTTTGCACATATCTAAGAAATGATATTTAATAATATATTAAACACTACCCAATAAAATCAAAACCAGTATAAGGCACTAATACTTTTGGTATTTTAATTCCGTTTTCAGTTTGATTATTTTCTAATAAAGAAGCTACAATACGAGGTAAAGCTAAAGCGCTACCATTTAAACTGTGTGCTAGTTGTGTTTTACCATTTGCATCTTTGTATCTGCATTTTAAACGGTTTGTTTGAAACGTTTCAAAATTAGAAACAGAGCTCACTTCTAACCAGCGTTTTTGTGCAGCACTCCACACTTCTAAATCATAGGTTAAAGCAGAACCAAAACTCATATCACCACCACATAATTTTAATGTGCGGTAGGGCAATTCTAATTCTTGTAATAAACTAGAAACAAACTCACGCATTGTTTCTAATGTTTCGTATGATTTTTCAGGGTTTGTTATTTGTACTATTTCAACTTTATCAAATTGGTGCAAACGATTTAAACCACGTACATCTTTTCCATAACTACCTGCTTCTCTTCTAAAACAAGGTGTGTAGCCACAATTTTTAATTGGTAAATCACTTTCTTTTAAAATTACATCTCTGTAAATATTTGTAATTGGAACCTCAGCAGTTGGTATCAAATATAAATCATCAACTTGGCAATGGTACATTTGTCCTTCTTTATCTGGTAATTGCCCTGTGCCATATCCGCTATCAGCATTTACTAATATTGGTGGTTGAACTTCTAAATAACCTTTTGATGTTGCTTTATCTAAAAAATAATTAATTAAAGCTCTTTGTAAGCGTGCTCCTTTTCCTTTGTAAACTGGAAATCCAGCACCTGTTAATTTTACACCTAATTCAAAATCTATTAAATCAAATTTTGTGGTTAACTCCCAATGAGGAACTGCATTAGCGTGCAATTCAGGAATAACGCCGTGTTCATTAACAACTTCATTGTCTTCAGGTGTTTTACCTCTTGGTACAGTTAAATTAGGTGTATTAGGAACTGTAACTAATATCTTTTGAATTTCTGCTTCAATGTTTTTTAATTCCTCGTCAAATTGCTTTTCACTTTGTTTTAACTCTGTTGTTTTAAGTTTAAGTGTTTCAGCCTCTTCTTTTTTGCCAGTTTTCATCAACTCGCCAATTTGTTTGGCAAGTCCATTTGCTTCTGCTTTTACATCATCTGCTTGGCGTTGTGCTAATTTACGTTTATCATCTAAACTTAATATGGTATTTATAACAGACTCTGCATCTTTAAAATTTTTAATGTCTAATCTTTTTAATACATCTTCTTTATTTTCTCTTATATAGCTTAGTTGTAACATAATTATAGTTTTTTAATGTTGTAAATTTAATAGTTGTAAGGTATTAATAAAATGATTTAAATTAAAAAAAAACCTCATCTACATTAGCAGATGAGGTTTTAAATATATAAACAGAAAATTATTTTCCTCCGTTTAATTCATCTTGCCATTTTTTTAACTCATCCATTTTACCAGCAGCTGCTAATTCTGCTTGTTTTGGCCAAGTTGCTGGGTCGTGCATTGAATAACGCGAACCAGCTGAAGCTAAAATTTCTTTTAATTTATCAACTGAAGTAGCTGCTAATTCAGCAAATGTATTAATACCTGCTACGTTAAAAATTTCTGCAATTTTTGGTCCAATACCTTCAATGATTCTTAAATCATCAATTATTGAAGCTGAAGCTTTTGCAGCTTTAGCAACTGGTGCTGATTTTACAGCTGGAGCTGTTTTAGTTGCAGATTTTGTTGCGTTACCAGTAGTTTGTCCTGCAGGTAATACGCTAACGTATGAACGATCGTCTTTTTTCTTTTTAAAAACTACAGTTCCATCAACTAATGCAAATAAAGTATGATCTTTTCCCATACCAACATTTACACCTGGGTTGTGGCGAGTACCTCTTTGGCGAACAATAATGTTACCAGAAATACAAGCTTGACCTCCAAATATTTTAACTCCTAAACGTTTACTGTGCGATTCGCGGCCGTTGTTTGTGGAACCCGCGCCTTTCTTATGTGCCATTTTATTTAGTTTTAATGTTTATTATTAATCTTCTTTCTTAGCTGCTTTTTTAGCTGGAGCCTTTTTAGCTGCTGCTTTTTTTGCTGGAGCTTTCTTTTCAGCAACTACTTCTACAACTTCTGCTTTGTTACGAGCAGATGGAGTTAAAAATGTTCTTACAGATTTTTCTGCTTTTAACTCTTCTTTTAAAGTTTCTCCTTTTCCAAGAATTCCTTGAATTAAGATTTGAGTTAAATGTTGACGGTGATTATTCCATTTTTGGTAACCTTTACGTCTTTTTTTCTTAAACACGATAACTTTATCGCCTTTTAAGTGTTCAATTACTGTGGCTGCAACTTTTGCGCCATCAACAGTTGGGGCTCCAACAGAGATTTTTCCGCCGTTATCTAATAAGAAAACTTTGTCAAACTCTACTTTAGCACCCTCATTAGCATCTAGGCGGTGAACGTAAACTTTATTGCCTCGTTCCACTTTAAATTGTTGCCCTGCTATTTCTACTATTGCGTACATTGGGTTTTGGTTTTAAGTTAATAATTTTTTTAAGGACGGCAAAGATACACGGTTTTTTTAATCTGCCAAAGGTTTTCATTACTTTTTAACAAAAAAGCCCCCTTTTTAAAGAGTCTACACTTCCTAAACCTTCTTTTTGCCTAAATTTATTACCCAAATTCCTAAAACCACAAAGCTTATCATTACAATTTGAAGCCATTTTACCTCCTCATTATATACTAAGCCCCAAGCTATTGCAAAAATTGGAATTAAATAGGTGCAACTTGATGCAAATACAACCCCCGACAAATGAATCAACTTATTAAAAGCAATTACAGATAGTGCCGATCCAAAAATAGCCAGAATAGAAATAAATAGTAGTGCCTTGCCAGCTTGTGGATTTTCTATGGTGTGTTTTACAACATCTGTAAAACCAAATAAATATATGGCGGCAATAGGTCCAATCATGGTAAAAGACCAAACTGTAGCGGTAAATGGATTTAATCCTTTTAAAAAGGTGTTTATCCCATTAACACTTAAGGCATAAAACAAGGTAGCCAGTAACACAAACAAACAATACAAAGCATTCTTAGAGGATTCTGAGCCTGAACCAAAATACACTACGCCAATTGCCCCAATAAAACCCAACAAAACCCCAATAATATGAAATTTGCTGATTTTCTGCTTAAAAAATAGATAGCCAACAATAACGGTAAATACAGGTGTTAATGCGTTGAGCATTCCGGTTAAACTACTGCTAATTTGAGTTTCGGCTTTTGTAAATAAAAAAGCAGGCAATAAGTTTCCGAAAACACCCGAAAACATTAAGCCTTTAAAGTACTTCCTTAAATCAACAGAATAATATTTGAACAAAAATGGGAGCAAAAAAACTGAGGCTATTGTGATGCGTAAACCTGCTACCTCGTCGCTAGTATAGCCTTTCAAGCCCTCTTTCATCAAAATAAATGAACTTCCCCAAATAAAAGACAAGGATATTAAAAGCAACCACTGTATTGTTTTGTTATTCATTGAAATAAAAAACCACAAATGTAGTTTTTAACATGACAAATTTGGTAACTATGATATATATTAGGAAAAATTACTTTGTTCTTGGCATAATAATTGTAATTTTTCACCCTGAATAAAAAAAATCATCCTATGAAAATGAATTTACAGTCACTTATTATTACTTCTTGTTTAGCTTCAGGTGTTGCTATAGCGCAAGAAACAATGGAACTTAAAGTTAATGCAACAGTTCCCCCAACATATTATCATCAAGTAACTTTAGCAGGTGGGTATTCAAATGCTAATGCAGCTACAGTTGATTTATTTGGAAAAAACGGTAAAGATATAGTATCTATACCAAACAACTACGTTGGGTCTCAAGAAGCTGCAACAGGAGATAATTACTTTGGTATTATTTCTTATTATGGTACTGGTGGATTTAGCTTAGAAAAAACTATTGAATCGGGTTTAACTGATTTCAGTTCTGAAGAGGCAGTTAATTATGCTGAATTTATTCAAACAGCTTTACCAAATGCATTAGGTGCTGGTAAAGAATATGAAATTTCTTTTAAAGTAAGTTTAGCTGATAAAGCTGGTTATGCAACTGGTGGATTTGGTGCTTATTTTGCTGATAAAGCTACAAATGAAAAAACTAACCAACGTTTAACAGTTACTCCTCAAGTTTCTTTTTCTGAGGTTGTAAAAGACAAAAGTGGTTGGACAGAATTAAAAGCAAAATTTACTGCTACAGGTTCTGAAAAATTTATCACTTTAGGTGTATTTAACAAAAACTATAAATTAGAAAACGTAGGTGGTGGAAGTGGTTTTGCTGGAAACAAAGCATACTACTATATTTCTTCTATTATAGTAAAAGAAGTGCCAATGGATAGAGATAAAGATGGTGTTTTAGATAAAGACGATAAATGTCCTGATACATACGGTGTAGCTAGTTTAGCTGGTTGCCCAGATGCTGATGGTGATGGTATTACTGATGCAGATGATAAATGCCCAAGCGTAGCTGGTATTTCTAAATTTATGGGTTGCCCTGATACTGATGGTGATGGTATTACTGATGCTGAAGATAACTGTCCTAAAGTTAATGGTCCTGCTGCAAACAAAGGATGTCCAGTTGTTGAAGTTGATAAAAAATCAGCTGAAGTATTCAAAAAAGCTATGGCTGGTATTCAATTTGAATCAGGTAAAGATGTAATTAAGAAAACATCTTATGGTATTTTAGATAACGTTGCTTCTGTTTTAAAATCAAACCCAACTTGGGGAACTGAAATTAACGGACACACAGATAACGTTGGAAATGCTGATAAAAACAAAGATTTATCTAACCGTAGAGCTATTGCAGTTATGAAATACTTAGAAGCAAAAGGTGTAACTAACAAAATGAAACCTGCTGGTTACGGTGTTGAAAAACCAATTGCTGATAACAAAACTCCACAAGGACGTGCTTTAAACCGTCGTGTTGAATTTGTTGTTACTTATGAGCAATAGTAAATAACATTAAACATTATAAAAAAAACCTCGAAAGAAATATCTTTCGAGGTTTTTTTATATAAAGCATTTTAAAACACCTATATACTTTAACCAATTCATTTATAAACCAATTTGTATTTAATAATTAACCACATTTACATTAATTGGTTAACATCGTTGTGAGGCTCAATTGGCTTTTATATTTATGTTTAGTAATAGATTCACAGCAAATTCTACTGTTAAAGAACATCAATAATAATGGCGTTTTAGAGATTTAAAATAAGATTGAATAAAATTTGTATCACATTTAATCGAAATTAAATTAACACTATTTAGGCTGTATAAAATCCCATTTATTACCGTATAAATCTTCAAAAACAACTACGGTTCCATGAGGCTCCACTCTTGGTAACTCCAAAAATTTAATCTGATTTTCTGACATCACTTTATAATCTCTCCAAAAATCATCAGTATATAAAAACAAAAACACTTTTCCTCCAGCTTGATTTCCAACTAATGTGAGTTGTTTGTCGTTTGTGGCTTTTGAAAGCAACAAACTGCCTCCTATTGAGCCAGGAGGACAAATTATTACCCAACGCTTTAGTTCGCTTATATTTATATCCTGAATAAGTTTAAAATTCAACTTTTGGGTAAAATATGAAATAGCTTCATCATATTCCTTTACTAAAACAGTTGTATGAGCAATGTGTTGTGTCATTGTATTAATTTGATGTAATTGTATTGCATAAAAAAAGCGCCTATAAGGCGCTTTTTAAAGTGTTTCTGAATGGTTTATTTTTTAATAAACTCACCCATTTTATTATCGTAATTTAAGAAATACCCACCTTTTGTTAGGTTAGATGCATCTATTGTTGAACCAAAACCTCTTTTTACAACATTACCGTATTGGTCATAAATTTCATACATAGTTTCTACTGGCTTATCAGAAGCAACAAAATTAATGTCTTTAGATACTTTTACAGGAGCAAATGTAATATCTGGAACATCCGATATGAAATCTACTGGTTTAGATAAACGTGGTTGGCCAGTATAATCTGTTTGACGAACACGAATTTGATTTTTACCAGAATGAGGTGTTATTTTAAAAGAGTAATTATTATTACTTGGCGTTCCCACACCTTCAACTTCTCCAACTTTCACCCATTTGTTCCATCTGAACTGTTCAACAGCAAAAGTAAGTTTTCCTGTCTCAGAACGAGTTGACCATTTCACTGTACCATCTTTATCAATTGTCATAGAAACAACTTCAAATGTACTTTTTGGTTTTAAAACTTCTGGGTTTAAAACTTTTGGTTTGCAATCAACTTTATGTTTTATTTTAATTTCAACTTTTTCTCCAATAGTTAATTTATGTGGTTTAAAATCAATTTCAAAAGCACTTGAGTTAATCTCATCAGTAGTAATATTTCCATTAACTAAAATTTCAGTTATACAAAAACCTACGCCACCACTACCAAACGGGTTTTGTATATAAAGGTTTTTACCTTGATAATTTCCTTCTAAAATTATAACACCGCCCTGTGAAAAGCCTTTAATGTTAAGGATAGCAGATAAAAGTATTAATAAACAAAAATTCTTCATAGTATAGTAAATTTTAAGCCTTAGCTAAAAGTCATGCAATATTAAAAGGATATTTGGAAAAAACAAAATAAAAACACCTTTTTTTTAGGGTCAAAACTAAAATAAACAGATATATTATTTATGTTATCGATAATTTTGTATATTTAAGCGGTTTTTAACTTAAAGGTAAAGCGACCTATGAAATCATTACTAAATATTTCCATTATAACTTTTTCGGTTTTATTATTTTCTTGCAACGAAAAAAATAACGGTGGTGAAAAAAAACAATCTGAAAAAAACGGCGGTGCCTTTTCAATTGCAGAAAACACAGAGATTAGATCTGTATTTCCATTGCTAATTACAGCCCAAACCGAGGCTCTTATTACTTCGCAAATGCATGAATGCCTTGTAAGGCTTAATCCTCATACATTGGATGCTATTCCTGGAATTGCAGAAAAGTGGGAAGTTTCGGCAGATGGAAAAACTATTACTTTTCATTTAAATAAAAACGCTCGTTTTCATGATGACAAATGCTTTCCAGATGGAAAAGGCCCTGTAATTACAAGTAATGACGTGAAGTTTTCTTTAGAATTATTATCTACTAAATCGGATTTTAATTTCCAGTTTGAAACAGTTTTAAAAGATAAATTGCTTGGAGCGAATGATTTTTACGACAAAAAAGCAAACTCATTGGCTGGAGTAAAAGTTATTGATGAAAGCACCATACAAATACTATTAGAACAACCAAGTTTAAGCTTTATACAGCTGTTGGCGCATCCAGCAGCTTCTATCATTAGTGAAGTTGCATATAAAGCGTATGGCACAAATATGAAAGTAGGTGCAGGCCCTTTTATTTATGACCCATCTTCAAATGCATCACAGTGTGTTTTAGTTAAAAACAAAAATTATTATAGAACTGATAGCGCAGGTTGCTCTTTACCATATTTAGATACAGTTATAATTAATTTGTTTTCTTCTATTGAAGAAGGTTTAACTAGTTTTGAAAATGGGAAAACCGATTTAGTAAACACTTTACCTTCATTAAGAGTAAAAGACATGCTAGAAAAAAACATTAATGAATTTCAAAGTAATCCGCCAAAATCAATATTACATCATGAGCCAGAAATGATTAGCCAATACTATACTTTTAACACAAAGAAAGCACCATTCAATAATGTAAAAGTAAGGCAAGCTGTAAATTATGCAATTGATAGGGAAAGAATTATAAACAATATTTTACAAGGCCAAGCTATTGCATCTGCTATTAATGGAATTACACCAAATACATTTTCTGGTTACGACATAAAATCTATTATTGGATATTCTTTAAATATTGCAAAAGCAAAACAATTATTAGCAGAAGCAGGATATCCTGAAGGTAAAGGTTTTCCAGAAACTACTGTAATAGTAAACTCTGGGAACTCAAGAAACAGTAGTGTTGCAGTTGAAATACAAAAACAACTTAAAGAAAATTTAAACATTAATATCAATTTTGAATCATTACCAAATAAACAAAAAACTGATTTACAAATGATTGGCAAAGGCAGCATTTATAGAGATGCTTGGGTTGCTGATTATCCTAGTCCTGAAACTTATTTGACATTATTTTATGGTAGTGGAGTTCCTAGTGTAGATACTATATACAGCTATCCAAACACATCAAGATACCAAAATAAAGATTACGATACTTACTTTACAAAAGGTAAGTTTGCAAATAATAAAGACACATCATACTATTATTTTATGAAAGCAGAACAACAGCTTATGAATGATGCTGTAATTATTCCGCTTTGGTACGAAGGGTCTTACCGTTTACTTACAAGCAAAGTTAAAGGTTTGCATTTAAATGCAATGCGCTATTACGATTTAACAAAAGCGTATAAGGTAAAATAAGATCTGCTTAATGTCCGATTACTATTCGATATTAGGTTTAACTAAGAACGCATCAATTGTCGAAATAAAAACTGCCTTTAGGAAATTAGCAAAAATTTATCATCCAGATAAAAACCCTAATAATCCTAATGCGAAAGCCTTGTTTGAAAACATTTTAGTTGCTTATGACGTTCTATCTAATCCTGATAAAAAAAGAAGGTACGACTATTTAATTTCACAATCAAATGCAACAAGTTCCAAAAACGTTAGTAGAGCCCATCAGCGCCAAGCAAACAAAAAAAATTGGGATGTAACGCAAGAAGAGCTAAAACAGAGGCAGTATTACAAAGATTATTACAATGCAAAAAAACAGGAAAGTAATACTCAACAACAACAAACAAATAAATATTCAGATTACAAATATGTAATGTTTGCAACTCCAATAGCTGTAGGTTTGTTGCTATTAATCGTTTCAATATTTTCTAAAGAACCAACTGCGCATGAAAATAAAGCAATAAAAATTGTTTCTGAAAACCCTGCGCCAGTATTGAAAAATGGCGATAAACCATATGCTTCTTATTTTGGTGAACCCAAAACATTTGAAACAAACAATGTTTTAAAGATAAACAATTCAAGTGGTTGTGATGCTGTAATTTGTGTGTATGAAAATAAAACCAACAACTTTTTACAGTACGCTTATTTGCAAAAAGATTATTTGATTGAGTTTTCTTTTTTACCTAATACAGGGGTTTATTGGAAATGTATGTTGGGTAATCATTGGGATCCAAACAATACTAGTCTAAATAAAAATGTGGTGGGAGGTTTTAATGAGGTTGTGCAATTTCAAAATTGGGAAAAAAAACCAGTACAATTTTCAAATTCAGAAACAATTGAAATTTTAACTGTGCTAAACGGAAATTCGAAATATATCGCTTACATTAGTGACGCTAATGATTTTTTTAGAAAACAGTAAATGCAAAAAACAGCTTTATTTAAAAAAGGACATGTAAGTTTTTCTGATACAGGAAAGGGGCGTGTGGTAGTTTTGCTGCATGGCTTTTTAGGTTCACATAAAATATGGCAAAATACCATTTCAAATTTATCTAAATCGTATAGAGTAATTGCCATTGATTTGCCAGGACATGGAGATACGGAATGTTTTGGTTATGTGCATACAGTTGAACTAATGGCTAAATGCGTAAAAGCAGTAATGGACAGTTTGCGTTTAAAAAAATACGTTATAGTTGGGCACAGTATGGGTGGTTATGCAGGCCTTGCTTTTGCCGAATTGTTCCCAGATAATTTAAGAGGTTTGTGTTTATTTCATTCAACTGCCTATGAAGATAGTCCTGACAAAAAAAGAGATAGAACACGATCTATCAAGGTTGTTAAAGCCAATCATAAAATTTTTACAACTGAAGTTATAAAAAATTTATTTGCCTCAAAAAACATTAAATATTTAAAAGACGAAATTGTATTTGCTCAGAAAATAGCATCATCTGTTTCAAAACAAAGTATTATTGCATCGCTTGAGGGCATGAAGGATAGGCCAAATAGAGATATCATTTTAGGCATGGTAAATTATCCTGTAATGATGGTAATAGGCGAATTAGACAATGTATTACCATATCAACAATTATTAGAACAAGCTGAGTTGATAAAACAAAAACATATTTTATATTTAGAATATGATGGACACATGGGGTTTTTAGAGAGTCCGATGGTTTGTAATAAACATTTAAGGAAATTTTTAAGAGCCTGTTATTTGTAAACATATGAATGTTATTTTTAAAATTGCCCAACAAGATGATTTAACAAGAATAGTTGAAACTTATAATTCTACCATAGAATCGAGGTTAGTTACAGCCGATTTAGAACCCGTTACCATTGAAAGTAAACAACTTTGGTTTGATAACCACAATGAAAACAGTAGGCCTTTATGGATACTAGAAGTAGGTGGCAATTATGCTGGATGGTTGAGTTTTAATTCGTTTTACGGAAGACCTGCCTATGATGGAACTGTTGAAATTAGTATTTATTTAGAACCCACATATAGAGGAAAAGGGCTAGGTAAACATTGTATTCAAAAAGCATTTGATGAGAGTCCAAGATTAAAAATAAAAACTTTACTAGGTTTTATCTTTGACCATAACGAACCAAGTTTGAAACTATTTTATAATATGGGTTTTCAAAAATGGGCGCATTTACCAAAGATTGCAAACATGATAGACGCAGAAAGAGGGCTTATAATTGTAGGTAAACGTATTTAACTAACAATAAATTATTGGTGCTTTAATTTTGCGCAACTGTAAAATTTAATAAAACTTCTACATTATTAGACATGATAACACTAGGAGAACCAATTCCAAAATCTAATCGTTTTAAACTTAAAACACCCTTTATCTCATAAGTTGTACCATTATTAACAATAGTAAAAGGTAATACAACTTCCTTTGTCTTTCCTTTTAAGGTTAAACTGCACTTTGCAGAATATGTGTTTTCTTTGACTTTAGTAATTGAAACAGATTTAATTATTATAAAAGGATTGTTTTTAACATCAAAAAATTCTGCTTTTTTTAAATGCTTGTCGCGCATTTCTATACCAGTTGCTAAAGAAGATACATCTAGCTTACCTTCGAAACTTCCTAATACAGGATTTGATGGGTCAAAATTTAAATCTGCGGTTACTCCGTTAAAAACCCCACTTACATAAATATTAGCATTTTTAATTTTAAACCCAACAGTGTACTTTTTAACTGTTAATGCACCTTTTTGAGCATTAGCAAAATAAAAGGAAAAGGTAAGAATTAAAATAAATAATTTTTTCATATAAATAGAATCAACCCATAGTCAATAATGTAAAAATAATCATTTATATTTATAACTTAAAGACATCAATTAAAAGTAAAATTATAATGTTTGCGGTAAGAAGAAGTAAATGTCATTTATTAATTGTACTACTATTTACTTCTATCCAATTTTTAAATTCCCAAACACATAAAGATTCATTAAAACAATTTGACCTACTAATTAAAGAGGCTCAACTTTCAAGCTCTCCATCACAACAATTAGATTTACTGTTTGAAATCCATTATTATCAATTAGCATTATTGGGTGAACTAAATGAAAAAAACTGTTTTAAATTTAACACCAGTTTTGCTAAACAAGCAATAGATTTATCGGTTGAGCTCGAAAAGTATGACACTTTAAAATCATTAACACTTGATATTGGTTATATATATGATTTAAGAAAACATTTTGACACTTCATTTACATATTATAACAACTGTTTAAATATATTAGAATCTGTAGAACGTTATGACCTAACGGCCTCAATAGCATATAGTGTTTTCTATAACAACAGTGCCTTACAAAAAGAAATAGAGGAAAACAACAAACTAAAGTTGATACAGAAAAAAAAGATAGAAAAACTTACTTACATTTCTTTTATAGTATTGTTCTTGTTTATATTATTTCTTATTTACTTTTTTATTAAAACTAATAAAAAAAATAAACTACTTGCATTACAAAAAGACCAAATTGAACAAAGTAAAATGGAAATTGACAATAGCATTGATTACTCTAAAAATATTCAAGAAGCAATCTTATCAAATGAAATTAAGCTACAAAAATTACATAAACAATCTTTTGTATTATTTATGCCAAAAGACAAGGTTAGTGGGGATTTTTTGTGGGGATATAAAAAAAATAATTTAATTTATATAGCTGTATCAGATTGTACAGGGCATGGTGTTCCTGGTGCTTTATTATCAATTGTAGGTCACTTTCTTTTTGAAATTATTTTAAGTACCGAAAGAGCAAAGACACCCTGTGAAATATTAACAGAACTTCACACCTCAATAATAAAAACACTGAACCAAGATGATTTAAACAATAATCATAACAATGATGGGATGGATGTTGGAATTATTCAAATAAACAACGACACTAATAATATTGTTTATTCTGGGGCAAACCGAACGTTGCTACATATAAGTGAAAATCAACTTAAAGATTATAAGGGCACTAAAAGACCAATTGGAGGAACACAATTTGACTATAAAACCAACTTCTCAGACATTGAAATACAAGTTAAACAGGGGGATTTATTGTATTGTTTTACTGATGGCTATTATGACCAAATTGGGGGTGAAAAAAATAAAAAAATAATGAGTAAGAACTTAATTTCATTAATTCAAAAAAACTCTACCGAAGAATTGTCAACTCAAAAAGAAATTTTAAAAGATTTCTTTGTCAAATATAAAGGTAACTACGAGCAAATTGATGATGTTTTATTAATAGGTTTAAAGTTTTAATTCTATTTTTGAAAAACATAACTATTACTGGGTTAAAAATATTATATACAAACACATCACTTACTCCTAATAAAAACCACAAAGAAAAATTTTAAATGATACTTAATAAACTAATTAATTTAGGTGTAACAAACGAATTAGAGTTTTATCAAAAAAGAGAAATTAGAATTGTAAATTTATTTGCACTTATTACTTTAGTGTCTCTTTTATTTGGCCTAACAAACATACTATTTGTTTCAGTTAAATACCCATCACCAATTGTACTATTTACTACATCTACATCCATATTAGTATTGCTTTTTAACTATTACAAAAAATACGATGTTGCAACCTATTTCTTTGTGATTCCAATAAATATAAATGTGTTTATTTTATGTCACCAATACGACGAAAGCGTTGGCAACTATTTATACTTTTTTCTTATTATATTTTGTGTTGCGGCCCTTCATAACCCTACAAGATCAAACTATAGAACCATTTTCTTTTTTTGCATAATTTTCATTAGTTTTCTTTCTACAAAGCTATTCACTTTTAATGGCCTTCTTTTACCAGGTACATCTGAAGGAGATGTAGAAGTACTGTTGTTTTATAATCAGATAATAGCATTTACATTATCAATTGTGTTGGTTTACCTTGTTGTTAAACTAATTAATAAACAAACCCAAGAAACACTAATATTGTTAGACAAGGAAAAAGAAGCTCAAATAAAAATATCGCAATCACTTAAAGAAAAAGAGGTGTTACTAGCAGAACTACAACATAGAGTAAAAAACAATTTAGCTGTAATAACAGGTTTACTCAATTTACAAACAGAAAAAGCACCATGCAACATTTCAAAAGATTTAATGATAGAATCAAGAAACAGAGTAATGAGCATTGCCATGGTGCACAATAGGTTGTATAAACATCAAAATTTATCCACTATTGATTTTAAAACATACGTATCAGAACTTGTATCAGAAATAATGGAAAGTTTTCCAGTAAGAAAAAAACAAATTAAAGTAATACAAGAACTCGATAATTTAGAACTAGAAATTACTAAAGCAGTACCCATTGGTTTAATTATTAATGAAGCTATTACAAATTCACTAAAACATGCGTTTAATCAAAACATTGAAAACCCAACTATTACAATTGAAATGAAAAACATAAATGATAGTACAAAAATATCTTTAATTGATAATGGAATTGGTAGTAATGTTACTATTGGTGATAAAGACCAATCTTTAGGCTTGTCCCTTATTGAATCATTAGCCGACCAAATAGATGCCAATACAGAATTTAATTTTAAAAATGGCACGAGCCTAGTTATTACATTTAAAAAGTAATATTAATAAATTTATTGTAATTTCAATACTACAAATTTTAGGTGTTTAATTTACATTATGGAATTTTATATAATAAACGTCTATAAGCTAAATTGATTGAATAAACTCATAAAATATATTTTAGCTATTATGTTGCTTAACAACCATGTTAAAGCACAACTGCTGTTTTTGAATAATCCTTCTAATCATATCGTTTTATTTAATCCAGCCTTTTCTGCCATTAGAAGTGGGTTTAATAATAACTATATCCCAAAACAAATTAATGCATCATTTAGAGTAGCCGAAAAACAAAGTGATTTTACTATGACTGGGCAGTATTACTTTCTTGATAAAAATTTAGGGCTATCTGCACACTATAATTATATAAATCAAAAAAACAGTAATTATCAAATAATGGGAATTGGTGTATCACACCACCTCATTTTTTTTAACGAAGTAAGCACTGGCTGGGGCATAAGTTTAAATTATAATACCTTACAAACCGATTCTAACACCAACTTTTCTGTATATAACGAAACTAGAAATGGAAAACTACAAAATTCAAACTACGCCTCACTGAACTTTGGTGGCCTTATAAATTACGACAGACTTATGCTTGGTTTTTCTTATCAACCTAAGCAATGTATATTTAATACATCTAATAAAAAAGGGACAAATTATTCTACAGGCTCAATATATTTAAAATATAAAAAACCAATAAGTCGAAATATAAATGCCACTATTTGGTATAATGCCAATTGGAACAGTATAAATAATTTACAAACTATTGCAAGCAAAATAGCTCAAGATAAAATACAATCACATGCATTAAATGTTCATGTGTCCGGTAAACGAGGAATAATAGCTGGAATAGGTTGTAGAATCACAGACTTTAACTATACTTCTTTTATATCTAAACTTGGCTTTAATGCAAAAAAATGGCAGATAGTTTATGGTATTGAACCTTATTGGATGCATGCCAAATATTCGGAAATAATTCACGAACTTAGTTTCACTTTTAAAATTTAAAATTATGCAAAAATCAATTTTAGGTATTCTATTAGTTTTTTCAATTAAAACTATTGCCCAAGAAAATAAACTAAACGCTCCATCTGAAGTTAAAAAAGTAACTGTTTTTTTAACTGGGGCAGAACTAAACCATGAAGCAAAAGTAAAATTAAAAAAAGGGAAAAACATTGTAACATTTAATGGTTTATCTCCAAGATTAGATGAACGTAGTATTAATCTTGACCCCGGAACTTCAGACATTAACGTATTGTATATTAATACACATACTAATTATTTAGATGAAAAAAAAGATAATCAAAAAATTCAAAATCTAAAAGATAGTGTTGAGTTATATAAAGATAAATTAGCCATGTTAAAGTTTGAACAAGATGAATTAGAAACTGAAAAAGGTCTCTTATTTAAAAACCAATCTATTGGTGGGCAAGCTGGGGTTACAATTGCTGAGGTTGAAAAGTCTGCCGATTTTTATAGAAAGAGAAGCACAGAAATTAATCTACTTATTTTTAAAAATAATAAAGTAAAATATAAATTAGAAAAACAAAAAGCTCAATACAAAAAACAATTATTAGAACTTGATGCAGAGGTTAATCCACCAACTAGTGATATTACCGCAACGTTTGTTTCTAATAAAGATATTGAAGCAACTATAGTATTTAAATATATTATTCCTACAGCTGGCTGGACACCTAAATATGATATAAGAACTGATGGTAGTGGAAGCCAAGTAAAATTAGTATATAGAGCCATTTTATTTAACAACTCTGGTTTAGATTGGAAAGACATAAAAATTATTTTATCTACTGCAAATCCGGAAGTGGGCATAAATACGCCAAAACTAGCAAAATGGTATTTGGGTAACGAACAATCTGCAGAACAAAATGATATTGCGCAATACCTACAAGTGCAACCTGGAGTTGTTGCTTCTAATATTGACAAACTAGAACTAAGTGAAGTTCAAATTGTAGGTGATGAAGAAGAAATTAGTGATGGTAAAAATAGATATGCTGCTTTAAAAAAAGCTAATCAAAAACAGAGTCAAGTTCAATTTAAAAAAATTGAAGTAGATATGTTAAGTACAGAATATACAATTGACCAACCGTATACTATTTATGCAGACTCTAAACCCTATACAGTTGATGTGTTAGAAAAAAGTGTGAATGCTAATTATGAATACTTAGCTGTACCAGCTTTAGAAAAAGATGTTTTCTTACAAACAAAATTAGCGCTTAAAGATTTACCAGATTTAGTAAGTGGAGAGGCAAGCGTTTATTTTAGTGGTTCCTATATTGGTAAAACCTCTATAAAAACTATTGATTTAGAAGATTCATTAACTATATCGCTTGGTAGAGATAAAAAAATACAAATGCTTCGTAAAGAATCTAAACAAGATTACCAAAGAAGCTTTGTAGGTAATTTTGAAAAGGAAGTTTTAAAATATGAAACTACCATTAAAAACACTCGTGAAGAGCCTATTTTTATAACTGTTGAAGACCAAGTACCAGTTGCTTCTAACTCTGATCAAGAAATTAGTGTTGGTGATATATCAAATGCACAATATGATAAAGCTTCTGGAAAATTAATTTGGAAATTTATGCTTAATGCAGGAGAAACTAAAGTTATTAAATTAGGCTATAGTACAAAATATCCAAAAACACTTAGACCAAGAAAGAAAAAATATAGAACAATTTCTTCTCCATCTTTTTAAAACAACTTCGTTTGTTTAGTTTCAGTTAATGCTTCTTTGTATGCCGCCAAAGTTCTTAAGCGAGCCTGCGAATGATCTACAATAGGTAATGGGTAGCTTAGGGTTCCAAACTCTGGCACCCATTTTTTAATGTATTCATATTTTGGGTCAAATTTTTTAGTTTGTTCAGTTGGATTAAAAATTCTAAAATAAGGTGCCGCATCACAACCACTACTTGCAGCCCATTGCCAGCCACCATTATTAGCGCTTAAATCAAAATCCAATAATTTCTCAGCAAAATAAGCTTCGCCCCAACGCCAATCAATTAATAAATCTTTAATTAAAAAACTAGCAACTATCATCCTTACACGGTTGTGCATAAAGCCAGTTTTGTTCAGTTCTCGCATTCCAGCGTCAACAATAGGGAAACCCGTTTTTCCATCGCACCAAGCTTTAAACTCATGTTCATTATTTCTCCAAACCACTTTATCATACTGTGGTTTAAATGAATTATTTACTGCATGTGGAAAATGATAAATTATCATCATATAAAAATCCCTCCATATTAATTCATTCAACCAAGTTTCGTTTAACAATTGCGCTTGCTTTGCTAATGCTCTGATGCTAACTGTACCAAAACGCAAATGCACGCTCAATTTACTAGTTCCTTTTATTGCAGGAAAATCGCGTTGTTCTTTATAATTTGTAATTATAGTTTTACTAATTGTTTTTGATGGGGAATCTAAATCTGTTTTTTCGAAACCCATTTCAGATAAAGAAGGGATTTTGAAAGATTCGGTTTTTAAAAAGTTGGAAAAATACTTAGATGTAGGGTAAGGTTTTAAATGATAATCCGTCAATTTAGATTTCCATTTTCTACTATAAGGAGTAAAGATAGTATATGGTTTTCCATCGTCTTTTGTTATTTCAAACTTTTCGAAAACACATTGGTCTTTATAGGTTTTAAAAATTATGTTTTTTTGTTCTAAAAACGATTTTATTTCATCATCACGTTTTATTGCATTAGGTTCATAATCATGATTTGAATAAACACTTTCAATACTATAGTTATTCACTAAATCTTTAAATGCTTCTAGTGGTGTGCTGTAATAAACTTTAAGAGAAGATCCAAGTTCATTTAACTCATTACTTAAATTTGTAATAGCATTATGAATAAACTCCACCCTTCTGTCGTTTTTGTTTTCAAGTTTGCCTAAAATCGTTTTATCAAATATAAAAACAGGCAAAACTGTTTTTCCATTTTTTAATGCTCTATAAAGCCCTGCATTATCATTTAAACGCAAGTCTCTCCTAAACCAAAATACTGTAACTTTCTTCATCATAGTTCAAACAATTAAACTAAGATAAGGTTTAATAACTACTCTTTAATAAATTTACTACTATAAATTTTATTTTCAGCTATAATTGAAATAAAGTAGATCCCTCTTCCTAAGTGGCTTAAATCAATGGTTTCATTCTTACTTGAAATTGTTTTAGTAAAAACCTCTTGCCCAACTATATCACTAATAATAATGTTTGATGATATACTTTCTTTTAAATTTATGTGCACAATTCCACTTGTAGGATTAGGATAAAAAGAGAATAAATCAGCATCTGCTCTTAACTCGTTTAATCCTACAAAACCTGTTTGTCCATATTTTGCAACAAAACCATCATCATAGCCTAAAGAATTTAAAGTATACGTTGCGATGGTAGGATTAAAATCAACTACTTGAAAAAATGAACCACACACATAAATGTTTCCAAGTGTATCCAATTTCATAGCTTTAGCATTATCTGCGTAATTACTTCCTCCCACTCTAAATGCACTACTATAATTTCCAAGATTACTTAATTTACATACAAACATGTCATTACCACCATCTGCAACCAGAGACGTTACTCCTATGCTGGGATCAAAATCACAATTATTAGCAAACTGCCCATATGTATAAATGTTTTCAAACTTGTCAACTGCAATATCTTTTGCCTCAGCTACCCCTATTCCATTTCCAAAGCTTTTTGCAAACATAAAAGTTCCAGTATTATTTAACTTTAAAACAAAACAATCCTTTTGATCTGTTGCGGTGAGATATAAAGTATCAGTTGATGCCATTGATGGATTAAAATCAACTTTATTGCTATAACCTCCTGCAATATAAATATTCTGATTTATATCTAAAGTAATTGCTCCAGAAGTTTCTTCTGCAACCCCTCCTATAGTTTTTACCCACAAATAATTTCCTGCAGAATCATGCTTAATTATAAATATATCTTTTTGTCCATTAGTTGAGATGGTTTCTGTTCCCACTCCTGTATTAAAATCAACTGTTCCGCTAAATATACCAAAACTATAAATGTTGTTTGCATTATCACATATGTTAGACTGTACAGCATCTTCTTTAGAGCTAGCAATATGCTTTACCCATAAAAAGTTTCCATTGTCATCTAACTTTGCAACAAATCCATCATTAAAACCAAACCCATCTGTATTAACTAAATTAACAACAGCCACACCAGGATCAAAATCAACAGTATTTGTAAAATGACCACCAATAATTATGTTTCCACTTTTGTCAACCTCAATTGAATTACCAGAAACGCTGCCAGAAAAAGCCCCTTTAAATTCTTTTACCCAAACAAAACTACCTGTAGAGTCAAGCTTCAAAACAAAACAACCAGTGTTTATTAAATTAGAAACTCCAGAGCTTGGATCAAAATCAGTTGCTCCAGAATAATAACCTGTTATATATAAATTCCCAACCTTATCAATAGCAATTGACTTTCCAACATTTTGTGCGCTCCCCTTAATTTCTTTTGTCCAAACATGTTTTCCTATTTTATTTAACCTCGTCACAAAAATGTTTGAATTATAAATGCTTGTTGAGCCGTTTAAAAAAAATGTATCAGCTATACTTTGAGAAGGATCAAAATCTGTCTTTGCTATGAAAGAACCAGTACAAAATACATGTCCGTTATTATTTATTACAAGATCGTTTGTAGAATTTGCACCACTGTTTCCAGCAAAAGATCCCGCCCACTGAAAATTAATTTGAGCAAAAATAAATTGGGGGATAACTACTAATGTTAAAATGAATTTTTTCATGATTCCTAATTTTTTATAAATTTTTCTGTTATACACTTGTTGTTTTGACATATACTAATAAAATAAATTCCACTTTTCAAATGTTGAATATTTAACACCTCCGTTTGACTACTAACAGATTGAGATAATACAACTTGTCCTAAAGTATTAAAAATGAACAAGCTTGCAGGTTCGCTGGCTAATGATAGTTTAATGTTCAAAATTTCACAAGCAGGATTTGGAAAAAACACAATCTCTGTGTTCTCAGCACCTTTATAATGTTCGTTAATAGAAACGCTTTCAGCAACTAAATTGGTAGTTCCAATAAACACACCAGCACTTGATTGTATACTTCCACATTGTGTATTTGAAACTAATGAAATAAATTGATTAGGTGTAAAAAATTCCATTTTATATACTCTATTCCCTAAATTACTTGCAGGAGTAGAAAAATTTGTACTTTTTACTTCCCAAGATAAACCAGCATTATATGAAACATGATAATAATTTGTTTGATTATTAATTGGGTTGCCAGAACCACTTAAAATTAGTGTGTCACTTCCAAAATTTTGCAGAAACCCGTACTTTGAATCATAAGCTCTTATACCAACAGAAGGGGATGAAACAACCGAAATAGTATTCGTACTTACCCAACCATTTGTTGTTTTATACACAATTGTTTCATTACTAACTGTATTGCGAGTTAACAAATAACCTACATTATCATTTATCATATGAACATCAACAATATCTTGAGCAACACTTACACTTACTGAACCAGTTAATGTTCTTATGTTACTGCTATTTATATCATAAAATTCAAATCCAGAAAGTGTAAAAGATGGTGCTGTATAAAGCGGGGCAACATCTACAATTTTATTAAGAGTAGGTTTTATACTTTGATAGTGACCACTACCAACTGTTGTATTTAACCATGTAAAAGTTGAACCACCATTACCAGACATGTAGGCCGAACCAACAGAGGTGACAACAATAGTTGATTTATCTTGAGAAAAACATATTTTACGTGGAATTGTATTTATAGTTGAAGTTGTTTTTTGACTCCATGTTGCACCTTGATTTATACTCACATAAATTTGTCCTTTTCTATCCGCCGCAATAAATGTATTAATATCAATAGCTTTTACCGACATAATATCTTCACTACTGGAAATTTTATTAGGTAAAAATGTAAAATTATATCCCTTATTAGTTGAATAGCCGAAATATCCCTGTTTGAAACCAGCCAAAACAAGGTCATTTGTATGTGTAATATCATTAGGAAAAGGAGCTGGTGCTGATGCCAAAAAATTATCCCACAAATTTCCATCAGTAGACCTATATCCAGGTAATAAATAAAATTTAGATCCATTAACTTCTAACTTCTCTCCAGAATAAAAGGTGTTGACAGTTGTATAAGTTGTCCAACTAGTTCCACTATTGTTACTGTAATGGGTCTTTTTAATTAATGAAAAATTATCTAACAACATAATTTCTTTACCATTCTTACAGGCTACTTGTGAAATACTAGTTGAAGGTAGTGCTACATTAACCCAATTAATACCACCATCAAAACTTTGAAGCCATTGGCTAGAAAAAATAAACAAAGTATCATTATTAGGAGAATAAATGTGACTACCAACTAATGCAACAGTAGGATTTAAAACAGAAAAAGTTGCTCCTCCATTTGTAGATACCTTTAATGCGCCATTATGACAAGTAAACACTTTATTACTAGTTTTAGAAAACTGAGGTACTAAGGTAGTAGTATACAATCCAGTCCATGAATATGCGTCTGCAGAAAAGACAGCGGTATAAGTACCTGATGAACTTGTATAACCTAAGTAACCAAATGGAGTAGTTTCCAACAAGGTAACAGATGGTGTCAACATTGAGGAACTCTCCCATCTATCAGTTGTAACATAGCGAGCATAACCACCTTCGGTACAAACACCTTCATTAGCATTTTTCATAAATACTTTTGGATTTATTGCAGAACTAAAAGTAAAAACACTGCTATTTGTTATATAACTCCAACCTTCAGTATTCAAATTAATAGTTGCAATTGCATTATAAGTGCTTGTATTTGCAATTTTTACTGGCAAGTAAATAGTATCATTTGCACTTCTAACAAACTGTCCGCTCGCATCTTTATGCCATTGTATATGCAATCCACCTTGTTGGGAAAATAATACTGGTGTAAACAACCCTAAAATAATTAATAGTAAATTTCTCATAACTAATAAAATATAAATTTTGTGAGTAAAAATAATCCAAGCAACTAAAAGAAGAAATAAGGAAAATTCCTTATTTTTAAATATGCGTTTTGTGGTATTATTACTTTTCACTTTGTACTCCATTTGTGGTGCATCTCAAATGAGGTTTACGCATATTAAAGTGGAAGATGGTTTATCTCAAAGTTCAGTGAATAGTGTAATTAAAGATAAAAATGGATACTATTGGATTGGTACTCAATTTGGTTTAAATAAATTTGATGGTAAAAACATAACAACCATTTATGCAAACAACACTTCGCAACTGGCCGATAATTTTATTTTAAAAGCAGTTGAAGATGCAGAAAAAAATATTTGGTTTGCTACACGAAACAACATTTGTAGATATAATTCTACTACGCAAACATTTTTAACTTTAAATACGGATACAATTAAAGGGATTCACTTTGGACACAATTCTATATGGCATTTATTTACTGATTCACAAAAAAACATTGTATTTAGTTCTGGTGGGAGGTTCTTAAAAATAAATAAACAACAACAGTCTGCTAAATCGCCTAAATTAGAATACGTATTAAATAACAATTCGGTTTTTTCCTTAGCATACATTGTTCAAAATGAATTTGTTGGATTAATAAAAGACACTATTTATAAATATAATTTAGAGAAAAATAAATGTGTATTACAAAAAAAAATAAAAGCAAGTGAATTTGCACAAGCTGATTCTCGCATATTATTTCAATGTGAAGATGAATATATTATTCTTACTAACAATAAATTATATACTATTCAAAATGATAGCGTGCATCAATTATTTAAAACTCAACTTAGTAACACTAAAATTAATTGCATAACAAAATTTAAAAAACACTATTATGTTGGCACCGATGACGGACTTTTTGTGTTTGATAATCATCAAAAACTAACTAATATTTACAAAACTCATGATTCTAATGCGTTTTCTATTTCAGAAAATAAAATATTAAGCATCAGTATAACTCATGATGGTTTACTCTGGATTGGACATTCAAATTCAGGCTTAAGTGTTTTTGATGAAAAATCCATTCCATTTAAAATCATAAAACCTGAAGAAAACAAACCATACATATCTAATTGTTGTTGTTTAAAAAATGATAGTACTCTATTTGTAGGCACAAGTAATGGCATAGATGAATTTAACTTAAAAAATGACATATGGGTTTATAAATGCAATACCTTTTATAATCACAAAATTACCGCACTGCATTACAAACAAAATCAATTATATATAGGCACAACTAATGGATTATTTAGTTTAGCAAACTCAGGTTTTGCTGACATTGAACTACAAAAAAAATCTCCAACCATTTTTGATATAAAATCAAATGCGAAAAATCAACTTATAGTTTCATCTATCGTGGGGGTGTTTATTTTAGATGCCAACAATACTATTATTTACCATCTTGATAAAAAAACAATTATTGATGGCAAACCAATATTAACTAGTAATTACATATTTAATACAACTATTGATAAAGAGAATAACTATTACATAAATAGTACAAGCGGAAGTATTACACTTAATGAACAACTAGGTATAAAAAATAAGCCGTTTAAAAATTTCAAATACAAAAGTCAAAGTGAAATTATGATAACTGACGTCGTAATTAATCAAAACAATATTGTTTGGTATGGCACATTAGGCAATGGTATTTATCGTTTTCGAAACGACTCGTTTACTCAAATTAATCAATTAAATGGATTAAGCAATAATGTAATTGCAGCTTTAAAAACTGATTTAAATGGTGTTGTTTGGGCAAGCACTAACAATGGTATTAATTGTATTAAACCCAATAATTATGTGTTACAATTTACAAAAGAAATAGCCGTTTCTTCACCTGAATTTATTACAAATGGGTCGTTTCAAAAAGGGAATCAGTTGTTTTTTTGTAGTAATTCGGGAGTAGTAGCATTTAATAGCGAAGTTGTTTTAAACTCCAATCTTCTCGAGAAATTAAATCTAAATTTAGTTTCTATATTTAAAAATCATACTGATACAATTGAGCCTTCAAACATTGTCGCATTAACATACACAGATAAAATTGTATCATTAACTTTTAATGTTCCTAGTTTTAGGTATTATAAAAAAATAAAACTTCAATATAAGTTAAAAGGCTTTGATGATGAATGGCGAAGTTTTGAAAACGGAAAGCCCATTACATTTACAAACTTAAATTATGGCGAATATCATTTATATGTAAAAGGTGAATTGCCAGAATATAATTGGCAACAAAGTTCAGAATTAGTTCTAATTGTTAGTCCACCATTTTGGAAAACAACTTGGTTTATTGTTTTAAGCTCAATTCTTTGTATTACTCTTATTGTATATATTGTTTGGTACATATCTCGTATTAAAATAAAAAAACAATTAATTGAAATGAAAATTATACAATCTGTGTTTGAAGAAAAAGATCGAATATCAAAAGACTTACACGACAACATTGGTTCGCAAATTTCCATGCTTATTTCAGGTATTGATAAAATAACAATAACTCAAAAAGCAGAAAGTGCAGAGCGTTTATCAGATTACGCCAGAAATACACTTTCGGAACTTAGAGAAACAATTTGGGCATTAAATACTACAGAAATAGATTTAATAAAACTAAAGCAAAAATTTGAGGATCTTGTATTTGAATTACGAACTAACTATGAATTTGTTCATATTAATTTTGAGTTTACTTATGACAAAAACCATAACTTTAACCCTCAACAAGTATTAATGTTTTATCGCATTGTGCAAGAAGCTGCAAACAACGCTTTAAAACACTCACAATGTAAATCATTGCAAGTAAAAATTAAAAAATTAGATAAAATACTAACTGCAAATATTATAGATGATGGAATTGGTTTTGATGTTACACATCGTAAAAAAGCACACTATGGTTTAGATAATATGCATGAAAGAGCACAAAAGTCGGGTTTTAAATTTGAAATAAATTCTTCGAAAGAAAGTGGAACAACTATTAATCTAACCGCACAATTATAAATGACAACTATAGCAATTGTTGAAGATAATAAACAAATAGCGAATACGCTTGAAGAAATCCTTTCCTCTTTTGGAGATTTTAAAGTGTTGTTTGTTGCTCATAATGGCTTAGAATTAATGGAATGCCTTAAGGTTTCATTGCCGCAACTAATTATAATGGATATACAGATGCCTAAAATGAATGGTATAGAATCTGTAAAATATATTAAAGAAAAGTTTCCTGTAATTAAAGTTTTAATGCATACAGTTCTAAATAACGATGAGGCAATAATTGAAAGTATTATGTTAGGAGCAAATGGATACATATTAAAAAGCGAGAAACCGCAAAAACTTATAGAAGCTATAAAAGACGTAATAGACGGTGGCGCTCCAATAACACCAAGTATTGCCCAAAAACTATTAAAATACTTTAATTTCATAAGCACTAAAAAACAACCTATTACAAATTACAATTTATCAGACAGAGAATTGGAAATATTAGAACAAATTTCACTTGGATTATCTTATAAATTAATTGCGGATAAACTTTTTATTAGCACCAAAACAGTAGGAAAACATATTGAAAACATATACACTAAACTACATGTTAATAATAAAGTTGATGCTGTTAATATATACAGAGATTTAATGAAGAAGTAAGTTTTTTTGTATATTCAAAGCATAATTATATTACCCATGAACACTATACAATTTCAACAACACATATTAAATGGTATTCCAAATGAACTACCTTCAATTAAACCTTTTGAGAGTTCTATTAATCATGCTCCAAAACGAAAAGATATTTTAAATGTAGAAGAAAAAAAATTAGCAATACAAAATGCGCTTCGTTATTTTGATGCTAAACATCATGCTGTTCTGGCAAAAGAATTTGCTGAAGAATTAAAAACCTATGGTAGAATATACATGTATCGTTTTCGTCCAGATTATAAAATATATGCTCGTCCTATTCACGATTATCCACATCAAAGCATACAGGCAGCCGCAATCATGCACATGCTTAGTAATAATTTAGATTATGCTGTTGCACAGCACCCTCATGAACTAATTACATACGGTGGTAATGGGGCGGTTTTTCAAAATTGGGCACAGTATTTACTTGCTATGCAATACTTAGCGACAATGACTGATGAGCAAACCTTGGTTTTATATAGTGGCCATTCTATGGGTTTATTCCCTTCGCATAAAGATGCACCAAGAGTTGTTGTAACAAACGGAATGATGATTCCAAATTATAGTAAGCCAGATGATTGGGAAAAATTTAATGCTCTAGGTGTTACTCAATATGGACAAATGACAGCTGGTTCATTCATGTATATTGGTCCACAAGGTATTGTTCATGGTACTTGTATTACAGTTATGAATGCAGCACGCAAAGTGTCAAAATCAGAAGAGGATAGAATAGGGAAATTATTTGTTACCTGTGGCTTAGGCGGTATGAGTGGTGCTCAGCCAAAAGCTGCTAAAATTGCTGGCCTAGTTTCAATAACTGCTGAAATTAATCCTAAAGCTGTAAATACAAGAAAATCTCAAGGTTGGGTAGATGAAGTATTTGAGAATTTAGATTTACTTATACCACGCGTAAAAGAGGCACAAAAAAATAAAGAAGCTGTATCAATTGCTTACCAAGGAAATATAGTTGATTTATGGGAAAGAATAGTAAAAGAAGGAATAAAAGTTGATATAGGCTCTGATCAAACTTCATTGCACAACCCTTGGGCTGGTGGTTATTACCCCGTTGGTATTTCTTTAGAAGAAAGTAACGAGTTAATGGCTTCAAACCCCACTAAATTTAAAGAACTAGTTCAAGATACGTTAGTAAGACATATAAATGCTGTAAATACCCTAACCTCTCAAGGTATGTATTTCTTTGATTATGGTAATGCCTTTTTATTAGAGGTTGGAAGAGCTGGAGGAAATGTTTATAAAACCGAAGCTGCAACATATGGTGGTATAACAGGCGCAACATTTAAATACAATAGTTATGTACAAGATATTTTAGGGCCAATGTGTTTTGATTATGGATTTGGGCCTTTTAGATGGGTTTGCACTAGTGCTAACGAAAACGACTTACGTAAAACAGATGAAATAGCATTACATGTATTAGAAGAAATATACAAAACTGCTCCACAAGAAATTAAACCTCAATTAAATGACAACATAGTTTGGATAAGAGATGCTATGAAAAACAATTTAGTTGTAGGTTCTCAAGCACGTATTTTGTATGCTGATAGCGAAGGTAGGGTGAAAATTGCTGAGGCAATTAATAAAGCTATTGCTAATAAAGAAATTTCAGCACCTGTTGTTTTAGGTAGAGATCATCATGATGTAAGTGGAACTGATTCTCCGTACCGCGAAACATCAAACATTTACGATGGCTCAAAATATACGGCTGATATGGCTGTACAAAATTTTGTAGGTGATGGTTTTAGAGGCGCAACATGGATAAGCTTACACAATGGCGGTGGTGTTGGTTGGGGCGAAGTAATTAATGGAGGATTTGGTTTAGTATTAGATGGTAGTGCCGATGCCGATAGAAAATTAAAATCAATGTTGTTTTGGGACGTTAATAATGGAATAGCACGACGAGCTTGGGCCAGAAACAAAGAAGCTAACTTTGCAATTAAACGCGAAATGGAACGCACTCCAAACTTAAAAGTTACTGTTGCTAATTTGGTTGACGAATCTATTTTAAATAATTTATTTTAAACTAAACAATTCCTATTTTACATTTAAACACATTAGTACAAACATATATAATATGAAAAACCTATTAATCATTGCTATCGTTACCCTATTTGCTTCATGTGGTGGAGATAAAACAACATCAGAAAAAACTAATAACCAAGACAAACAATTTGATGCTTATAAAGAACGTTTTGTTTTATCACTTTGGAAACAATATCCAGGCTGGGCAAGTAGTGTAGGTTATCATAATTATGATAGTATGCTAGTTATTCCTAACCAAGCTGCAAGAAAACAAGAATTAAGTTTTTGTTCTCAACATTTAGATTCATTAAAGCAATTTGACTTAAGTTCATTATCTGATAATAACAAAATTGATTTCCAGATGATTGAGTCACAGTTAAAATCAACACAATGGTATAGCAATGAGTTTAAATCATACGAATGGAACCCCTCTGATTACAATGTTTGTGGAAGCTTTGCCGAAATACTAAACAATAATTATGATACTTTGCCAATGCGCTTGCATAATTTTTATTTAAAAATGCAACATGTTAAATCATTTTACGAAGCAGCAAAACAAAATATTAAAAACCCAACAATAGAACATACTCAACTTGCAATTGACCAAAATTTAGGGGGCATTTCTGTTTTTGAAGAAGACCTTGTAAATGCATTAAACAAAGATAATCCAAGTAAAGAAATACGTGATGCGTTTATGATTAGTGCCAAAGAAGCAGTGGCAGCAATTAAAGACTACGTCGGTTTTCTTAAAAACTTAAAAAATGAAACACCTCGAAGTTTTAGAATTGGCAAAGACCTTTATGCTAAAAAATTTGAAAATGATATTCAATCTAGTTACACAGCACACGATATTTATAAAAAAGCGGTTGAACATAAAATTGAACTTCACAAAAAAATGTTTGAACTAGCAGATAAATTATGGGATAAGTATTATACAGAAAAAGAAAAACTAACAGTTGGTAAAAAAGGCTTTACACCAAAGCCAACAGACAAATTATTGCTAACAAAAATGGTGATTGATAAAATTTCTGAAAAACATGTTAATGCAGATTCCTTTCAGGTTGAAATAGAACATCAAATTCCAACATTAGTAAAATTTATTAAAGACAAAAATTTAATTTATTTAGATCCGTCTAAACCACTTGTTGTGCGCAAAGAACCAGCATACATGGCAGGTGTAGCAGGTGCGTCCATTTCATCACCTGGACCTTATGATAAAAACGGAAACACGTATTATAATGTTGGTAGTTTTTCTGGTTGGGAAAAAGACCGTATTGAAAGTTATTTAAAAGAATACAACCATTATATATTACAAATATTAAATATACACGAAGCAATTCCTGGTCATTACACTCAACTCATTTATTCAAATCAATCTCCTAGTTTAATAAAATCAATTTTTGGAAATGGCGCAATGGTAGAAGGTTGGGCGGTATATACAGAACGTATGATGTTAGAAAACGGTTATGGCAACAACCCTTCGACAGGCTCAGGGGAACCTGAAGATGAAATGTGGTTAATGTATTATAAATGGAATTTACGTACAACATGCAACACCATTTTAGATTATGGGGTTCATGTAAATAATTTAAGTAAAGAAGATGCCATACATTTACTTGTAGACGAGGCCTTTCAACAACAAGCGGAAGCAGAAGGTAAATGGAAAAGAGTTTCAGTAACTCAAGTTCAATTATGTTCTTATTTTACTGGCTTCAAAGAAATTTATGATTTTAGAGAAGAATTAAAACAACAACAAGGAGATAAATTTAACTTAAAACAATTCCACGAAAAATTTTTAAGTTACGGCAGTGCACCAGTTAAATACATTAAGGAGTTGATGACAGCTGCAGAATTAAAAACTAATAATTAATACACTATGTTTACAATAGATACGCATACACACATTATACCTAAACACATTCCAGATTTTACAAAAAAATTTGGTTATGGAAATTTTATACAATTAGATCATCATGAACCAGGAAGAGCATGGATGATGCAAGGTGACAAGCGATTTAGAGAAATAGTTGAAAATTGCTGGAATCCTGAAGTGCGAATAAAAGAAATGGCTGAACATAAAGCAGATATGCAAGTTATTTGTACAATTCCTGTAATGTTTAATTACGATGCAAAACCAAATGATTGCTTAAAAATTTCACAATTTTTAAATGATGATATTGCAAATACTGTAAAGGCCTATCCCGATAAATTTATTGGCTTAGCTACAGTTCCAATGCAAGATACAGCCCTTGCGGTTCAAGAATTAGAAAGATGTATGAATATTGGTTTTAAAGGTGTACAAATTGGAAGCAATGTAAATAACATAAATTTAGATGATCCTCGATTTTACGATTTTTGGGCAGCTTGTGAAAAAACAAACGCGGCTATATTAGTGCATCCTTGGCAAATGATGGGGCAAGAGCACATGAGTAAATACTGGTTACCTTGGTTAGTTGGTATGCCAGCAGAAATTAGTCGTGCAATATGTTCAATGATTTTTGGTGGGATTTTTGAAAAATTCCCCAAACTTAAAGTGTGTTTTGCACATGGTGGTGGTTCGTTTTTACCTACTATTAGCCGCATTGAACACGGCTGGGATTGTCGTCCAGATTTAGTTGCTATTGATAATGAGTTTAATCCAAAAAAATATTTAGGAAAGTTTTGGGTAGATTCTCATGTGTGTGATCATAAAATGTTACAATATGTTATAGATTTAGTGGGTGCAGATAAAGTAGTACAAGGTTCTGATTACCCGTTTCCTTTAGGTGAAGCAGTACCAGGAGATTTAGTGCGCACATCACCCTTATCTGAAACAGATAAAAAAACAATAATGGGAGATGCTGCAAAAGGTTGGTTATCTTTGTAATCTTAAAACTCAAAATACTTTTCTAATTTTATTATAATGCTACACTTTACAGATCAACAATTAAAAAATCTAACTTCAGCAGAAGGAAAAACATTACAAAAGGTGGTAATCTATTTTTGGGTTAATCGTTTTAATCCAGAAGCGCATGTAGATTTAATTGATAACGTGGAATTATTTTTTACAGACTCTACAAGCCTTGTAATTACATGTAATGAAGACAGTACAGGAATAGAAGCTCTAACAGATTTTAATTTAGCTGATGAACAAGCTCAATTAAAAGAAGAGTTTGCAGGTAAAATAAAAATTATTCCTATTGATGCATCCACAACAAAAATGTGGACAGATGTAATTGGTGAAACAATTGAATCTATTGATTTGACTAAAGACGGAGAAGATTATTTAAATGATGCTATCATTGTAAACTTTGGTCTTAAAGAAAAAAGAACTATTGGAATAAGCCCTAGTGATGGATTAATTATTGATTATTGGGAGGATTAGTTATATAATTTAAACATTAATAATTATTATCCAATTTTATTAATTACATTATTCAGCATTTTCTTACTAATTTAGATTATAAATAGAGGCTGATGCAAAAGAAGTTATTCATATTAGTATTATGTGTTTTAATAAAAACACTTACTGCCCAAAATTATCCTTATTTAAATGCTTCAACAGGAAACAAAGGACAGTTTGTTGTAGATAAGGATACAAATATTTTTATTTTTTATGGGCAGGTTATTGAAAAGCTTGATAAAAATTATACTTCCATTTGGAAAAAATCGTACACTGATCTATATTTTTATAGTTTATTATTAAGCAAAACAGGAAGCTTGTATTTTATAGCTGCTGATAATGGTACTGCCTATAACAATACCAATAGAGTTGGGAAAATAGAAGCTGATGGAAATCTTAATTGGGTGAAAGAACTTGGCGGAAATTCCTTTGTCACTGCTACATCAACCATTTCGAATACAACTGGAAATTTCCATCAATTGTTTTTAGATAGAAATAATAACTTAATAGCCTCTGGAATTACTGGCAATTCTGCTGGGAAAAATTTAATTTTAAAATTAGATACTTTAGGAAATGTAATAAAATTTAAGGCTGTTTACGATAGATTTGTAGCCGACCAAAATTATAATATTATTAATGATTCTGCAGGTATATACACACTAGCGTCAATGGCGCACGTTTTTGAAAGCTCTATAGTTGTGATACATAAGTATAATGATGCATTAAATACAGCTACTATAAGTAGCGGAATAGCATCTGGAAATACTCATTCTGTTTTTGAAAAGTGCTCTTTTTTTAAATCCAAATACAATCCAAATACAATTTTTGGCTATTACAAGTTTTTTCCTAATTGGGGCTGTGTTGGGTGTCCCACAACTTATATGTCTTTGTTTAAATTAAATGATCCTTACAGTAATTGGAGCGCACAAGCATTTTACTATTTTCATGAAAGCTCGGATTCGCGAATTGCCGAAAGTTTTGAAGAAGATGAGAATAAAAACTGCTATTTTTCAATGTCTGAAGGTCCCATATCTAAGTTTGGATATAAAACTTATACTAAATTTGCTTATGTGTTAGATTCAAATGGAGTAAAACCTATTACACAAATTAATTTTTTAAATAACTACCCTACTTCACCTATTGCAACAGAAAAACTAAAAACAAATTTAACAAATACTTACGCGGATAAGTTTGTTTATTTTGCTAATGGAGCAGATATTTCAAACCCAATTTGGAAAAACATGAATCTAACCTTTACAACTGTTTGTACTACTACACAAACACCTGTTGATAATTTCACTATTACATCTCACCCTGGTGGAGCCATTCCAACATCCTCAACTTCATTTCCACTAACTGTTTATGATATGTATTCATATACATTAACATCATTAGCTCCAAGCATTACAAATCTTACAAGCTTTTTTGATAATGATAATTGTATCAGCGCTGGAATAACAGAAATAAAGGATGAGTCAGAAATAACTGTTTACCCTAATCCAACAAGCACTAATTTAAAAATAGAATTACAAAACAACGACGATATAAAGTATGTGGAACTACTTGACATTACTGGCAAGGTATTATTAAACCAATCTAGTTACCAAAACATTGAAGTTTCAAATCTTGCAAAAGGAGTTTATATTTTAAAGATTAAAACTTCCTCAAAATTAATTTATAAAAAAATTATTAAAGAGTAATTACAATTCCACGATTTTTAATTTTAGTGCTTTAGAAACCGCTTCGGTTGCAGAGTTCACTTGCAATTTTAAATAAATATTTTTTATATGTGAGCGCACAGTATCTACCGAAACAAAACTAGTTTCTGCAATTTTTTTATAAGTAAAGCCCTTTACCAAAGCCTCTAACACTTCTTGTTCGCGTTTACTCAAATCAAAATTGTTCTTAATTTTAGTGTTAGAAATAGCTCTAAAGGCATTCAACACCTTTGAAGCAATTCCAGGACTAATAGATGAACCACCACTTGTTGCATTAATAATAGCATTTATTAAATCTGAAGGAATAGTGTTTTTTAATAAATAACCATCTGCACCTGCTTTTATTGCATCAAATATTTTATCATCATCTTCAAAAACTGTAAGCATAATAATTTGTGTTTCAGGCCTTACATTTTTAATACGCTTTACGCCTTCTATACCATTTACCTCAGGCATATCAATATCCATTAATACAACATCAGGACACAATTCCAATATTTGTGTATCAGCCTTTTTACAATTAGGAAACATTCCTAATACTTTAAAATTAGGAACCGATTCTAACAACAGTTTTAATGACTCTCGCATTACAGAACGATCTTCGTAAACACAAATTTTAATCATTATAGTTTTATTTTAATATTAATACTAGTTCCTTTATTTATCTCCGACTCAATTTTAAATTCTGCTTTAATACTTTCTGCTCTTTGAGTCATATTATTTAAGCCATTTCCTATGTCATAAGCACTTGAATCAAAACCAACACCATTATCTTTTATGATAATAGTAGCAAATTGCTGATTATTAAATATTGTAACCGTTACATAACTTGCTTTAGAATATTTAGCAATGTTATTTATTGCTTCTTTACAAATTAAATAGAGGTTATACTTTACAACATTTGATAGTTTTAGGTTTGTGTTGTACTGTGTTGTATCAAACACATACTTTATTTCAGATGAATCAAATACATCAGACGCATAACGCGTTACTTTATTTATAAGTGATTCTAAATTGTCAAATTTTGGGTTAACGTTCCAAATAATATCATTAATAGTTTGGCTTATTTGATTAGAGTTGGAAGATAATTTATCAATAAATGGTTTTATGGAATCACTCGACTCTTTATTGTTTTTTATAAGCTGTGCTAAAATGTTTATACTACTTACATTTGCTCCTAACTCATCATGTAAATCCCTAGAAATTTGTTGTCGAATCAACGCAACTCGCTTCTGAGATTTTTGTCGTATTAAAATTAAAACATAAACTATAACCACTACAACAAATAATAATAATACATAAAACCACCATGTTTTATAAAAAGGATTTGCAATATAAAAACTAAACGCTTTAATGCCATCTGTTTTTATTCCTTCGTTATTAGTTTCATAATAGTTGAGCGTATAATTATTTGGCAATAAATTATTAAACACTATCGTTCCATTTGATGAAGCAGTCCAGCTTGTATCAGTGTTCAATTTATAATACAATGTGTTCTTCTCAGCATCAACATAAACACATGAACTAATATCAAACTCAAGATTATTCTCACCATTACTTAATTTCAACACTTCACCTTCACTAAACTTCCTGTTGGATTTGTTAATCCTAATTTTACTTAAGTATGTTTTTGGTCTCTGTAAGTTTTTGAAATTTAATACGGGTGAATAATTAATATAATAATTAGAAATACTAGCTGTTAAAATACTATCGTAAGAAAACGAAAGTTGATTAAACCATTTTTGCGGATAATTATCATAATTAAATATCAATTTACTTTGTTGAAGGCTGGTTGAGTATTCATACAATCCTACTGAGGTATTATAATATAGTGTATTGTTAAAACCAATTGTAACTTGCTCAATAGTATTGCCAATTAACCCATTTGCGGATGTATAAGTTTTATACAAATTAGGATTGTCTATATTGTGTTCTATTATACCAGATGTACTGCTAATTAACACGGTATTGTTTTTTGAATTTACAATCAGGTTATGGAAATCTATAGGTCTATCCTTCATATTACTTGCAGTAATATTTTTAAATGTATTTTTTTTTAGGTCTAAGATGCAGTATCCATTAAAGAACTTCAAAACCCAAATTATACCATTTTTGTCGATAAGCGCATCTTTAGTTATAAGCTCTGAGCTATTAGCATTTGGGTTAATCTCTCTAAAAAGAATTTTACTTGTTTTTAAATTATACAACACAAAACCTGTTTGAGTGCACACACCTAGCAGTGTATCATTCAACATTTTTACGTTAAAAATAGATGCAGTTTTCTCGTAATTACTAATTGCTAGTTTATTGTTTTGAAAAATATATAAACCTCTATTTGTTCCTATAAAACAACCGTTGTTAATAGATTCTTCAATGCTAGTAATGTTTAAGTCCTTTAACAAACACGTTGAAAGCCCATTGGATTTATCTTGTAAAAACAAACCATAATTTGCTGTTCCTAATAACGTTTGATTTGAATTTATCTTCTTTACGCAATTTATTTGCAAATCGCTTGGTATAACAGAGTTGCTATAAAAATAATTTAATTTGGTTTTTTGCAAAGATGCATGAAAATAAGACACTCCTTTATCAGTAACTAACCAAATCCCATTATTGCTATCAATTACAACAGAATTAATAACATTTGAACATATACTGCTTAAATCAAAATCATTGTGTTTATAATGATAGGTTGCTTTACTTTTAACATCTATTATATACAAACCATTTCCTCCTGTTCCCACAATCAAAAAGGTGTCATTATTTAAATAATAATAGTTTGAACAGTTAATGCTTCTTGTAAAATGCAATTCATTCTCAAAAATTGCTTGTATTTCTTTTGTTTGTAAATCATAGTTCAACAAGCCATGCTTTCTAGTATTAAGCAATAATTTTTTGCCATTTTTACAAACAGTATTTAATACAATTGCAGTTGAATCTTTTTTACACTTAAGGTTTTTAGAGTAATTTAAAACACCATTTTCTATTGCAATTAACGATGGATTGTCTTCGGGAGTTGCATACAATGTATTATTTATATTGGTTAATGAACTAATACTATTATTTTGTGTTTCAGTATAATTTTTTACAAAAATCAAAGAATCTTTATCAATAGCATAACGGTCTATTCCTATCCATGACGAAACATAAATTGTATTAGGGGCAGTAAAACAAATCATTCCCCAGCCGCGCACAATTTTTTTATAAACTCTTATTTTATCTGTATCATAATCATATTTACAAATTCCTTCATTTGTATTTATCCATACGTTTCCAATCGCATCTTCTGTTAAATCAATTACCCAATTGCTTGGGATTTTATAATTACTAGGACTTTGTTCCTGAAAATAAGTATAATGTCTGCCATCAAACCTTACTACACCCGCTAAAGTTGCAAACCACATATACCCTTTTTTATCTTGCAATACTTTGTAACAAAAACTAGATGGTAGCCCTGTTTTCATGCTGTAGTTTTGAAAATTTGGGTTTTCAAAAATATAGTTATAGAGCTTGTTTTGAGAAATACCCTGTTGCAAACAAAGTACAATTAACATAAATATGGTAAATGGTTTAATTCTCACTTTATAAAAGTACTTAAAAAGTAATAATCAAAAAACCACATACTTATGTGATTGTTATGTTTTTTATACAAGCTAATTTTGACACATCAAAAAAAACTTAAAAACTTAAAAAAATGAAAACAAAAATCGCAACCATTTTATTTATAGGAGCAATTGCCCTATTTGCATCATGTAAAAAATCAACTACAGGACCTACTGGCCCAGCAGGTGCAGCAGGTGCAACAGGTGCAACAGGTGCACAAGGTAATGCCAATGTAAAAATTTACAATTATGGAAGTACAGTATTAGAGTCAGCTAATGCCTTTTATACATCATTTAAACCGGCAGGATTAACAGCTCAAAAAATTGATTCTAGCTTAATTTTAGTTTACTTTAGCGCCGATGGTTCTCAATGGAATATGGCAAATGGATTAGGCCCAGGAGCAACTTATGCTACAATACAATACACAGAACCATCTGATGCAAGTGTAAATGTATACCTTAAAAATGCTAATGGTTCGCCTTATTCTGGAGGAACAGTAACATGGCAAAAAGTTAGAGTTGTTATTGCACCAACAGGCTCCATATTTAGAAAAGCAAACATAGATTATAGTAATTATGCAGAAGTTGCTAAATACTTTAACATAAAGGACTAGTCAAAAAAGTTAACTTTTAAAAACATCAATATGAAATTATTAAAATCACTTACGATTACAACACTTATTAGTTTAAGCAATATTGCTTTAGCTATTGATGGTACAGGCTCTTTTACATCTGGTGGTATTACAAGAACATTTGCATATCATGCTCCAGGTACAAGTATTGCTTCAAATTTACCAGTAATGTTGGTTTACCATGGCGATGGTGGTTCTGGAGCAGGCGTAAAAGGTTATTCAGGTTTTGATGCAGTTGCTGACGCACAAAATTTTATAGCAGTTTATCCTGATGCCATTGCTACTTCTTGGAACAGATATGTAGATAATGTGCCAGGTGATGCTGGCTTAGTAAACCCAGGAGCTCCAGATGATGTTCAATTTACAAGTGATTTAATTTCATATTTATGTACAAACTATCACATCAATTCTCATAAAGTATATGCAACTGGGCATTCGGCTGGTGGTTTTATGGCATACTGTTTAGCAGTGCAACTGTCATCTAAAATTGCAGCCTTTGCACCAGTTTCAGCTAGCTTATGGGGAGATAATGCATACATAACTAATTACTTTTCTACATCATATGTTCCTGTTCCAATTTATCATATTCATGGCGATACTGATGGTACTGTTTCGTATCCAGACCCTGATAACACGCCTGTAGCTTGGGGAGAATGGCCACTGTCAGGTTTTAGCTATCCTAATTGTGGTAACGATACTTATATTTCTATATCATCAATTGTTGCAGGAAGTGTTTCTAAATTAAATTTTTGCTTGCCTACAGCAACTGTTAAAGAAGTTTCTTTAGTAAGAATTATAGGTGGTGGTCATGGTTGGCCAAGTGTTGGTGGATACAATCCTGCACTGTCAATTTGGAACTTTTGTAATTCTTATAGCTTAACATCTACAGCTATATGCAGCACTGCAACAGGCGTTGACACATTTTCTTCGAACAATGAATTTGTGTTATCTCCAAATCCTTCCAGTGGATTGTTTACTATCAAAACAAATAAAACTATATCAGAAATTATTGTATATGATGTCTTAGGAAATAAAATAAACATAACTCAACTTTCTGAAAATTCATATTCCCTTAATAACACAGATAAAGGTGTGTATTTCATTAAAATTTCTTTTGAATACAACAGGTATTCCATAAAAAAAATAATAGTTGAATAACTCTTATTACTTTAATAATAAAATGAAAACAGATATCATTAATTTTTCAGGTAACATAAATCCTTTTTATATTAATGAAATAGTAAATACTCTTAAACTAAAAACACAAGCGCTTAATCTTTCTGACCAAATAAAAAAACGTTTAAAATTTATTGCCATTGAACTACTTCAAAATGCATATAATTATGGGGTAGTAGAAAAAAAACAAACGCCTGTTTGTTTTTTTTCTATTAAATTACACAACAACACTTTTATAATTTCCTGTAAAAATTATATTACTCAATCTCAGCAAGAAAAACTCGAGTCAAAACTAAATTCAATTAATAGTTATACTAAAACCGAATTGAAAACCGAATATTTAAATACGCTTTCTAACGGTATGTTTAACGATAAAGGTGGCGCTGGCTTAGGGTTTTTGTGCATGAAACTAAACTCAAAATCAAACATTAATTTTAGTATCACCAAATCATATTTAAATAAAAAATTATTTAGTACTCACATAACAGTATAGAATTTAAATAATTTTATATTATTCATTCTTCTATTTAATTAAATACTATATCATTAACTTAGTAGCACAAAAAAACAAATGAGAACAATATTAAATACATTTCTAATAGCATTTGGATTTGCATCTAATGCGCAAGTAAACATGCAAATTAATACCTCAACAGCTAGTCAAAAACCCATTAGTCCATATATATATGGTTTAAATGGTTATGTATATGATAACACATGGGGTTCAACATGGGCAACAGGTTTATCTAACCATGGGGGCTCAGCTAATTTAAGTGCAATGAATGTAACCGCTTGGAGAGTTGGTGGCAATTCCATGACATCTTATAATTGGGAGCAAGGTGCAAATAATGGTGGTAATGATGATGCTCACAAAAACAGCAACTTTCAATCATATATGGTTACAAGTTCCGGCGCATCTGCAGCACCAGCATTTTATACACCTGCGCAAGCATTAGTTACTACACAAAACCATGCATTAACAATAGGTGCTGCTGCTCTTATTCAATTACCAATGGCAGGATACGTTGCGGCAGATATTACAAATTCCACTTGTGGAACTCCTGTAAGCACGCCAACTCGCTGGAAACAAGTTGTTAATACAAAACCAACTGCATTTTCGTTAACTCCCGATTTAGCTGATGGAAATATTTATGTGGATGAAGAAATCAATTTTTTAAAAAATCAATTTGGCGATGCATCAACTACAAATGGTATCAAGTTTTATCAAACAGATAATGAAGTTGGTTTATGGGCACATTATTTAACTGGTGGTGGTACAGATGGAACACATTCTGTTTTACATCCAAGTTTTACTACATGTAATGAAGTAATTAATAAAACGTATCAATTAGCTAAAACCATAAAAAACACTGATGCTAATGCAAAAGTGTTTTCAGCTGGTAGGTGGGGCTATATGGAAGCATATAGTTTATGGAGTGTATGGGACGGAACATCACATCAACCGAGTGATTGGAGTACTTTTAATATTGAACCGTATAAAACAAATTCTACAGGAAACACATATAGATACAATCAAATGACTTGGCAAAATGCTTTTTTAGCATCTATGAAGCAAAAAGAAATTATAGAAGGCAAACGTTTAATAGATGTTTATGCAATGCATTATTACCCAGAAGGAATTTCGTCTGATGCTGATAGAATGCAAGCTCCACGTAGTTTATGGGATAGTACTTACGTAGAATCATCTTGGATAACACAAATAGGAAATGGTTTAACGGAAGGCAGAGGATTAAGAATGATTCCATTAACCCAAAGAGCTATTAATGATTTTTATCCTGGAACAAAATTAGCTATTACAGAATATGACTTTTACGGAAGAACAAACATTTCGGGTACAATTGCGCAAGCAGATGCACTAGGAATATTTGGCAAAAATGATGTTTACTATGCAACTTACTTTGGAATAGCAGATCAATACATTTCTCCAGCTTTTAAAATTTACAGAAATTATGATGGTACTAAAAAAACATTTGGAAGTATTTCTTTAGAAAGTAGTACATCAAATAACACAACAACTTCCATATATTCATCTATAGATGACGCTACTGCAAACATTATGCACATTGTATTAATTAATAAAAACTCAGTTGCAACAACAGCCTCTATTACCATCACTGGTCCAAGCATTTACACTCAATTTACAGATGCCTATGGAATTGCTGAAGCTGATGGAAACAACTTGCTAACAGTGAAATCTAAAATTAACTTACTTACTGGTAACAGCACTATTTCTGGAAACACTTTAACTTATCAAATGCAACCAAAATCGGTATACCATTTAGTTTTAAAAACATCATCAGTAGATTTAGTTTTAGAAAATGAAAAACAAACTAATGTAATTGTAAGTCCAAATCCCACAGCAGATGAGTTTATTGTTTCTTCTCAAGAGGCAATTACAGAAATAATTATTTTAGATATTATGGGAAAAATAATTTATCAAACTAAACCAAATAATTCAAGTTCAATTACACTATCAGTTTCAAATTATAGCAAAGGGGTTTATTTTATAAACATAACAACCGAAACAGGAAAAACTAAAACCGAAAAACTAATTGTTAATTGATTTTTGCGTATTTGAAAGGAGTTATGAGCTTTTCTATTTAATTCTATTAAAAATTAGATTTCATCACCGCATCGTCATTGTATTAATTCAAAACTTAAAAGCCAAAAAATACTCAAAATGGTTTTTATGTATTAAAACATAATAAAATTTAAAATTATTAATACCTTTGCGTAATAATAATGTAAATTTTGAAAAACAAAATCAATATACTTTTTTCAATTATCTTGTTACTAAGCTTTAGCTGGCAATCTGTTGCAAAGAGTATTATTTTTATCAATTTCAAAAAAAACCAAACAGAACTGGCTAATACGGTTTGTGAAAATAAAAACAAACCCAAAAGTTGTTGTAAGGCAAAGTGTTATTTAAGTAAAGAATTAAAAAAAGAAGATAATCGCCAAAACAACTTGCCAAATGGATTAAAAGATAAAGTTGAAAAAACCGAAATTTTAACTACTTATCTTTTATGTGTTTTTATACCTAAAGTAAGCAACGAAACTCCTAATTTTTTATATGTTGAAAATAAACCAATTAGTTTTACTAAATCTATTTTCCAACCACCTAAGGATAACCTTTCTTAGTATTAAAGCCTAATTTATTAATCCAAAATATGGGTTTTTAGGATTATCATTATTTTTCTTAAAAATTAACAAAAATGAAAATTATTGCATTAATTTTTGTGGCGTTACTTCTATTGTTGTTAAACGAATGTCGCTTAATTAAACTATACGTTGACAAAACAAAGGGTAAAACGCCTTCAAAACTAACAGTGTTATTTATTAAAACATACAAATACATAAATAACTCAATTCAAAAACTATTAAATAACGAATTAAACTATAATTAAAAATGAAAACAACTCTAAAATTTATAACAATAGCTTTACTTGCAATTACTTTAACAAACTGTAAAAAAGATAAAAACACAGTGCCTGAACCAATTCCAGAACCTACTGTACCTGCAGCAGGTAGTCTTTCATTAATGTTTGAAGGTATGGTTGGTAGCAGCCCATTAGTATTTTCAACTGATACTTACACAAATCAAGCTGGAAACACGTTTAATGTTTCTATGGTAAAATTTTACATTAGCAATGTTAAGCTTACAAAAATGGATAACTCTATTTTCACAGAAAGTAATAGTTATCATTTAATAGATTTATCAGATGTTGCTTCAACATCATTTACAGTTGCTGGAGTTCCTTTGGGTGATTACAAATCTATAGAATTTATGATTGGTGTTGACAGTGCAAGAAACGTTTCTGGTGCTCAAACAGGCGCATTAGATCCTGCTAAAGGCATGTTTTGGTCATGGAGTTCTGGTTATATTATGGCAAAAGTTGAAGGAACCTCACCGCAATCAACTGCTCCTGCAAATAAACTCGAATTTCATATTGGTGGTTTCTCTGGATCAAACAAAACGTTAAAAACTGTATCTCCTTCTTTTAACACAGATACAGCACATGTAACATCTAGTATTACTCCTCAAATTCATTTATCTGCAAACATTGCTGAATGGTTTGCTGCACCTAATATTATAAATTTTTCAAGTACTAATTCAGTTACAATGCCTAGTCCAACTGCTAAAAAAATTGCAGATAATTATGCAGATATGTTTACAATTGAACATATACATAACTAATTAAAATGTATTTTAAATTTTTATTTGTGAGTGTGTTTTTAATAAACACACTCACAACTTTATCTTGTGATATATGTGGCAGTTATATGGGTCTTACTCCTTATGACAATAAAAACATGGTTACATTTTTGCATAGATATAGAGTTTACAATGGTTATAGAAACTACCAAACACATGGTCAGTTTTTTCCAACTGCGGCATATAAAGTAACACATGATACGCCAACAGATTCATCATTGCAAAATAAAACGTATTCAAGTAAAGATTTTGAATCTTATAAGGTGTTTGAGTTACGATTAAAATATTTTGCACTAAAACGATTAGAAATAAATGCTTTTATTCCAGTACTAAATAATAAATCCAAAAACAATAATCAGTCTGTATCGCACACCGGCTTAGGTGATGTTTCTATGCTCATTGGTTATCATTTTATTTCACCTAAAGTTGATGATAAAATAAAACACAAATTAATTTGCGGTTTAGGAATAAAGACTCCAACTGGTAACTATTATGCACACGACAATTTTAGTAATAGATTGCCATTTGAAATGCAGCCGGGAACAGGTTCTTGGGATTTACTATTAAACACAAATTATTTACTAATGATAAAAAATTGGGGGGCAAACATAAACTGCAATTTTAAATACAATGGTAAAAATAGTTATGCCGAAAAACTAGCACCAAGTACAACAAACTTTGCTACTGTGTTTTATAAAGTACCCATTAAAAAAATTATTTTATATCCATCTGTACAGTTTAATTATGAATATTCAGAAGGATTGTATGCCAAAAATAATTTGGTTGATGGATTGAAAGTAAATACATTAATGGTTGGACCAGGTTTAGATTTATACTATAAAAACATATCTATTAATACATCTTTTCAATTAACTGCACATGAGGAAGTTTCTGTAGGACAATTAAAAAATGTTGGTAGAATAAGTGTTGGACTAAATTATAGTTTCAATAGTAAAAGCCAATAGCTAATCTATTAATGGTCGTAAGCATGACAAGGAGCAGGCTTTGGATTAAGCTTAACGTTTAGCGATACTCCAAAAAAGATATACCAGTCTTTTGTACGTGGATTACCTCTTTGTTCATTTATATTACTTCCTGCATTTTTAGATCTATCTGATAGTTTTTTTGCAAGTTCGCTTTTAAATGGATTAGCAATAATATCTGGATAAGTGCCACTTACATCATCTAAATAATCAGTAAAAGTTTTACGTGGTCCCCACTCTAAACCAATACCAACTTGTTTAGATACATTCATTTTAACACCAACTCCAAAAGGAATTGCAACTTGTGTTAATTTATATTTTTTTGTTTGACCTTCTGTACGTAAAGGCTGTAAATCAACCCAATTATTGTTTATTTCAGCTCTTGGTTTAAAATTAAACACGTCAATTCCTAAAAATAAAAATGTTGTAAACTTAAATTTATCATTACTAATTCTATATTCTAAAAAATTAAATTCAGCCAACACATTAAACTCAGTAATTTGGGATTTAAAATTTAAGTTTCTTTGTATTTGATCAATATTATCACTTTGAGAATCATCACCTCTAATTTCTCCAAAGTTTACTCCACCCCTAAATGCATAACGGTAATTTGGTGTAAAACGGTAAAATGCACCAAATGCAGGTTGGGCCATATTAAAATGTTTACCAGGATTTAAATCGCCAATATAATAAGAGCCACCAATTAATATTCCCATTTCATGTTGTCTGAAATTTCGTTTTTTAGTTTGAGCGTTTATACACACAACACTAAAAACAAACAATATGACGTAAATAATTTTCATTTTACCTATATAACGCAGCAGTATTAGCTATTATTGCGTTTACAAAACTACAATTTTTATTTTATTAATAGCATCTTTCTCCTCGCTTACCAATATATACATACCAGGGGTTAAATCCTTACATACTAACTTATATGTGTTAGATTTTACCTTTTCAATAAACACTATTTGTCCAACAGAGTTTATCAATTTTAATGTTCTAAGTTGATCATCTTTAAATAATATATTAGCTTCATTACTTATAGGATTAGGATAAACATTAATTACACTAGAAGAGTTTACCTCTATGTTAGTTACTACCATCCCACAAGTCAAAGCATGGAAACCATCTAACTTTCCATATCCCCATCTGTAATTTGGAACTGGCAAACTCACAAAAGCATCGGTATACGCACAATTTGTAATAGCCTGTTTTATTTGAATGTTTGTAGCGCTTGGGTTCTTTTGCAAATACAATGCTGCTAAACCAGCAACTACTGGACTAGATGCAGACGTTCCCCCTGCTGTAATATGATAACCACCTTGGGCTACAACAGATGGTGCTCCAGAAATTAATCCAGGCAGCATTGCCATAGCTGCACTAGCTAAAACAGTTGCTCCTGTTGATGCAATATCTGGTTTTATTTTATTATTTCGAGTTGGGCCAACACTGCTGCTAGCTGCTATTTCACCAGGTGTTTCTGTTGTAATTTGTAAGGTGCTTGTTACATCTAAATATTTATTTCGGTTAACATAATTAGCAACGGTAATTACTTCGTCACTGCACTGAAAACTACTAACTATTGTTTGAGTTGTATCGGCAATTTTATACTTTGAAATTTTAGGAAATAGTGTAGCACTTGGCAAACTTGAAGTTATATAATCAAAATTCCAAGAATCAATTCTACCATTTCCTGTATGTTCTATTCTCCATAAATAATTTAGACTATCTGCCAGAATAGTAAACTTTAACTCATAAACACCAAACGTATTAACACTTGCTATACTTTCAACAATTCCAATTCTATTAATTCCATTATAAATAGTATCTCTTTTTAATGTGCCTAAGGCATAAGAATAATTTTTAAACCCAATGTTTCCAAGGTTTGTATAACCGGTGTTATTTACACCAACAGTATACTTCACATTCTTAAATTGTAAGGTATCTGCAAATTCACTTACTTGAATAGTATGTGAAGTGGTTGAAATCCAAGAAAAATTAGTGTCTGTTGGAACCACATTATACCCAACATGAAAAGGAATAGAACCTGCATTACCAGCAGATGCCACCATACATTTACCAGAACCACTCACCATACCATTTATAATTTGTGCTTCTAAATCGGTTCCATCATGACTTCCATAATACTCTCCAACACTTGCGTTTATTACAAACGGTTTGTTTAATAAAGCTGCTTTTGTTGAAATGTATTGCACTGCGTCAGCTATAGTAAATCCTGGTCTATTAAAATCCATAGCTACAACAATAATATCTGCTTTTGGTGCAACTCCAGCGTGATGGTTTATTGCCAATCCGTTACCTGCAGCAATTCCAGAACTTGCCGTTCCATGTCCAAAATGAGGAGTATCATCATGTGTACACAAACCTAAATCAATTTCAGAATTAGTCCACTCCTGTCCATAACCAAATGCCGTGGGAGTATTTGCCGCAATAGGTTTTGTCATATCCCACAAAAATTTAATTCTCGAATTGCCACTAGCATCCTTTAAATCTGGATGAGAAAAATCTGTTCCAGAATCTATTATACCAATAATAATTCCTGTTCCATCATAACTTGAGCTAAGTGGCGCAGCTCCAAGTTTTATGGGGTTTATTCTGTTTCTTACATCACTCGTATCATCCATTAAATGCAAATTATGTTTATGATACTCTATACGCAATACCCCTTTTTTCTTTGCCAAGTTTTTTATATTTATTCCATCTATGTTGATAGAATAAATATTTCCATTTCTATAATTTACTTTAAATAAATTGCTCTCTTCAACATTAGAAAATTGAACAGGATCAACCAATACTAAAATATTAAGTTTTTCTATGGTTGCATCTTTTTCTAATATATCAATTAGTTCGGCGTTTAAAACCGTTTGTGCATTTACAGTGCACAAAGAAAAAACTATGATAATAAATGCTAAAAATTGTTTCATTGATTAAATTTAATAGCATTAAGTTACAATTTTTTTAGATATTTACCTAATGCAAAAATTAGGCATAATATTCTTTTTTGTTTTTGTTTTCACAAACATAAACGCTCAAGACTCTATACAGTATACCAAAGATTTTAGGCTATATGAAGGGATTTATGCAAGTTACCAAGAGTTTAGGTTCAATTGGCCAATTGATAAAGATAAAATCATAACCAAAATACCTAAAGATCAACTTGATTTTTTTAGCAAACTTACTGAATACGATGTTATTGAATACAAAGAGCGAGATGGATCAATTGTTAAAATAAAATCGGATAAAATTTGGGGATATTGCCAGAACAATGTAGTTTTTATTTTTCAGGATAATAGCTTTTTTAGAATCCCTGTTTTTGGTGCAATCAGTAATTTTATAGGTACAGTAGAAGTAACTAATTATACAAATGGTTATAATCCATATACGCAAGCTCCAATTACCAGTACTCCATACAAAACAAAAGAAATTAGGCAATATATGTTTGATTTTTATTCAGGCGAAATTACTCAGTTTTCTATAGAAAAATTAGAAGAATATTTAAAAAGAGATCCCATTTTATACAAAGAATTTATGGCCTTAAATAGAAAAAAGAAAAAAAGCGAAGCGTTTAAATACCTTAGGCTTTATAACGAAAAACATCCAGTGTATTTTCCAAAGGGCTAATTTTTCTAATAATTATACATAAAAACGAGGTTAAATTGAGTAAAACCGAGGTTTTAGTTTTTAAAACTATTGGATTTTTAATTAATTGTTAATAAGTTTGATGATAGGCTAATTGGTTATAATACGGTTAACTTAATCATGACAAAAAAAGCATTTCATATAATTACCTTATTCATAATTAATTTTATGTCTAAAAGTGTGTTTTGTGCAAATGATAGCATAGTAGCTTTAGCCCGTTTTGAAGAAAATAAAGGACAATGGCATACTAATGTGAAATTTAAAACCGAAATTGTAAATGGTGCCTTGTTTTTCGAAAATAATGGAATTACAACTGTTTTCACAAATTTAAATGATGTTTCAGAAAAAGCACACCACTCTAAACCCATTGAAAATGAAAATTTAATGGTAAAAGAGGAGGCGTTTCGCACTTACTTTGTTGGGTCAAATCCAAATGTATCCATATCAAAAAAAGGTGGTTCGAGCTATTACAGAAATTACTTTATTGGAAATGATAAAAGTAAATGGGCAAGTAATGTTTTATTATACGATGAAATAATTTATGAAAACCTTTATGATGGCATAGATTTGCGATATACCTCAAATTCTTCGAATATTAAATATGATGTTTTAATACATGTAGGCGCTAGCCCTAATTCTTATAAAGTAAGTTATGAATTTCACAAAAAATTATATTGCGATAAAGCTGGAAATTTAATTTGTGCTAATAGTTTGGGCGAAATAATTGAACAAAAACCATACTCTTACCAAATTATAAATGGTAAAAAAATTGAGGTTAAAACTCAATTTAAAGTTGAAAATAATACTGTTTCATTTGATTTTCCTAATGGTTACAATACAAATTATGATTTAATAATTGATCCTTTTTTAGTTGCATCAACATACTCAGGAGCTCTTACAGATAATTGGGGAAACACTGCTTGTCCTGGTCCTGGAGGCTCTATGCGCGTTGCAGGAACTTCATTTGGTATTGGGTATCCTACTAGTCTTGGTGCTTTTGATGTTTCTTTTAATGGTGATTGGGATATTTCGGTAAGTGCATTTAGTCCAACTGGAACTACTCTGCTTGCTTCAACTTACGTGGGAGGGATTTTAAAAGATATTCCTTATAGTTTAATTACAGACCCAAGCGGCGATTTATTAGTAGTGGGTGTTTCAACATCTACTAATTTTCCTGTAACAGCTGGTGCCTTTGACCCTACTCATAATGGGAACAGAGATATGGTTGTTTTTAGGCTAAATTCTACATTCACAACACTTGTTGCATCTACATATATTGGTGGTTCTGCTGATGATGCTTATAATTTTACTGCTACATCAGATACAAGATACTCTTACTCAGATGAAAATCGAAGCCAAATTAGAATTGACAACTTAGGTAATGTGCTTATTGCATCATCATCTGCATCAAGTAATTTTCCAACTACTGCTGGTGTTTTAAGTCCTCTGTTCAATGGTGGCTTAGATGGTGTTGTAGTGAAATTAGATCCTAATCTCTCTACCCTAATATTTTCAACCTTTTTAGGTGGAACTGTAAATGAGGCTTGTACTAGTTTACAAATAGACGCAACAAATAATGTTTACGTTTGTGGAATTACATCAAGTGCTAATTTTCCAACTACAGCAGGTGTATTGTCAACAACCATACATGGTAGTTCTGATGGTTTTGTTTCTATTTTAGATCCAACTGGTTCATCTCTCATTGCATCTACTTTTTTAGGTACAACAAATAAAGATGGCGCAATGTATGTTGATCTAGATATTACGGGAAATGTTTTTGTTTATGGTTTAAGCACTGGAGGAACTTACCCTGTAACAGCTGGTTCATACTCAAACACAGGAAGTGCTCAGTTTTTACACTCCCTTAATCCAGCATTAAATACAACTCTATTTTCTACCGTTTTTGGAAGTGGTGCAAATCCTAACATTTCACCTACTGCGTTTGAGGTAGATACTTGTGGAAACATTTATGCTTGTGGATGGGGAAGAGCTTTTGACGGTGGAACATCTATAGGTATGGCAACTACTGCTGGGGCATATAGAACCACAACAGATGGTGGTGATTTTTATTTTATAGTTTTAGATAGGTCTGGTAGTACTTTGTTATACTCCACTTTTTTTGGTCAAGTTGGTGGTACAGCTGATCATGTAGATGGGGGAACAAGTTTGTTTGATGACCAAGGTATTGTATATCAGGCAGTTTGCGCAAGTTGTGGCGGCACGTCTTCTGGTTTCCCTGTTACTCCAGGAGCATACTCGCCAACCAACAACAGTACAAATTGTAATAATGCTGTTTTTAAATTTGATTTAGAAATTCTTTCACCACCTGTAGCAGCTATTACCTCATCAAGTGTTGGTTGTGTAAATGTTGCAAATACATTTACAAACAGTTCAACAAACTCAACTTCATATTATTGGGATTTTGGAGATGGTATCACCTCAACTTCTGTAACTCCAGTTCATTCATATACAACCACTGGAACTTATACTGTTACATTAATAGCTCAAAACAATAATACTTGTATTTCTAGAGATACTACTACAACCATCATTTCTATTTTTCAACCAACAGTAGCAGTTACATCTTCTTCTATCTGTGTCGGAAAAACAGCTACTCTCACAGCATCGGGCGGTGCAAGCTATTTATGGGATAATGGTGCAACTACATCAACCTTGGCAACATCTCCAGCAGCAACACAAATTTTTACAGTGCAATCTGTAGATAGTCATAATTGTTATTCACTTCCAACAACAGCAACAGTTATAGTAAACTCACTGCCATCAATTACAGTAAACTCACCTACAATTTGTCCACACCAAACAGCGGTTCTCACAGGTTCTGGAGTAGTAAGTTATACTTGGGGAATTGGCTCATCTATTAATCCAATTACAGTTACTGCCCATAACACCGATTCCCTATTTACATTACAAGGTACCGATTTAAATGGTTGTATTAGTTCTGCTACAGCAACCGTGCATGTATTTAATTTACCCCCAGTATCTGCAACATCAACTACTGTATGTACAGGCACACAAGCCATACTTACTGCAACTGGTGCTGTTTCCTACTTATGGAGTAATGGCATAACTTCAAACTCAATTTCAGTTTCCCCTACTTCACCAATCACTTTCACAGTAATTGGTACCGATGCAAACCTATGTGTATCAACCGCTACAGCAAATGTATCTGTTTTACCCCTTCCTGTTGCATCTGGCAATACAAGTGTTACGTCAGGATGTCCGCCATTGTGTGTTGATTTTTCAGGACTTTCCTCCGCTGGCACTTCGTCCATCACATCTTGGAGTTGGAATTTCAGTAATGGTTCCACATCTTCAATTCAAAACCCATCGGTTTGTTTTAATAGTGCCGGACTTTATACAGTTGGTGTCTCTGCAATTGATAACAATGGGTGTACATCATTAATTAATAATACATTAACCATAAATGTTTATCCTGGGCCAACAGCAGCTTTTAACGCTCCTGAATTTGTGAGTATACTAGAACCAACTATTAATTTCACAAATACTTCTATCGATTTTATTAATTCATCATGGATTTTTGGAGACTATATTAATCAAACAAATAATTCAAGTAACTTATTAAATCCTTCTCATACCTATTCCGAAATTGGAACCTACTGTATTGAGCTCACTGTTGATAATGCATACGGTTGTTTAAACACAACATCGCATTGTGTTGAAGTAAAACCTGAATTTGCATTCTATATTCCAAATTGCTTTACGCCCGAAAGAGCAGACGGTATTAATGATGTGTTTACAGGAATGGGAATGGGCATAGCAAAATATGAAATGTGGATTTTTAATAGATGGGGCGACAAAATATTTTACACTAACGATATTAATGTAGGTTGGGATGGCAAAATGACCGGAAAACCTAACTATGTGCAACAAGATGTGTACGTTTGGAAGGTAAAACTAACTGATGTGTTTGGTGATAACCATGCTTACGTTGGTCATGTAACCGTTTTAAAATAGAACCCCTTATTTAGCACAATTCCTTGCTTTTTTATTCAAAAACTTGTCTTAACTTTATTGCCTAAAATTTTTAATCATGTCAGAAGTAGGAAGACAAATAATTTACAGTATGGTGAATGTATCAAAAATACATCCGCCTCAAAAACAAGTTTTAAAAGACATTTACATATCATTTTATTATGGCGCTAAAATTGGTGTTTTAGGTTTAAATGGTTCTGGTAAATCATCCTTATTAAAAATAATGGCTGGTTTAGATAAAGATTATTTAGGAGAAATCCACCAATCACCTGGCTACAGCATTGGTTTATTAGAACAAGAACCAAATTTAGATGAAACAAAAACAGTGATTGAAATTGTTCGCGAAGGCGCACAAAAACACGTTGATATTTTAAATGAGTTTGAAGAAGTGAACAACAAGTTCATGGACGAAGAAATATTAAACGATCCAGATAAAATGGATAAGTTAATTAATCGTCAAGCTCAATTGCAAGACTTAATTGACCAACATGATTTATGGAACTTAGATACTCGTTTAGAACGCGCGATGGATGCATTGCGTTGTGCGGAAAGCGATACGCCAATCAAAATTTTATCAGGTGGTGAGCGTCGTCGTGTGGCTTTATGCCGTTTGTTATTACAAGAACCAGATATTTTATTATTAGATGAGCCTACCAACCACTTAGATGCTGAATCAGTAGATTGGTTAGAAATACATTTACAAAACTACAAAGGAACTGTTATAGCAGTAACGCATGATAGGTATTTCTTAGATAACGTTGCCGGTTGGATTTTAGAATTAGATCGTGGGGAAGGTATTCCTTGGAAAGGAAACTACTCATCATGGTTAGAACAAAAAGGTAATCGTTTAAAACAAGAAGAAAAAACAGAAAGCAAGCGTCAAAAAACATTAGCTCGTGAGTTAGACTGGGTTCGCCAAGGTGTTAAAGGCCGTGGTGTAAAACAAAAAGCCCGTTTAAATAACTACGATAAAATGATGAGCGAGGATATCAAAGATAAAGAAGAAAGATTAGAAATCTTTATTCCTAACGGTCCGCGCCTTGGTAACGAAGTTATTGAAGCTATTGATGTTTCAAAAGGATTTGGAGATAGATTGTTATATGAAGGATTAAACTTTAAATTGCCACCAGCTGGAATTGTAGGCATTATTGGGCCAAACGGTGCTGGTAAAACAACTTTATTCCGTATGATTATGGGTGAAGAAAAACCAAACAGCGGAGAATTTAAAGTAGGGCCAACTGTTAAAATTTCTTATGTAGATCAAAATCATGCTGAATTAGAACCAAACAAAACCGTTTACGATGTGTTGAGTGGTGGTTTAGATAACATTACCTTAGGTGGTAAACCAATGAATGCAAGGGCTTACATCTCGCGTTTTAATTTTGCTGGTAGCGACCAAGGTAAAAAAGTGAGTGTGTTATCGGGTGGAGAGCGAAATCGTTTACATTTAGCAATGGCATTAAAAAATGAAGGTAATGTGTTATTACTGGATGAGCCTACCAATGATTTAGATGTTAACACCTTGCGTGCCTTAGAAGAAGGTTTAGAAAACTTTGCTGGTTGTGCGGTTATTATTAGCCACGATAGATGGTTTTTAGATCGTGTTTGTACACACATTTTAGCATTTGAAGGAGATAGTAGTGTTTACTGGTTTGAAGGAGGTTATAGCGAATACGAAGAAAACCGTAAAAAACGTTTAGGTAATGTTGAGCCAAAACGCCCACGCTACAAAAAATTAGTTGTATAATTAAAACTAAATTTATTTGAAAGCCCGTGCAAATTGCATGGGCTTTTTATTTTTAAAGTATTTGTTAAACCCTTAAGCCCAAACCTTTGTGCCTTCACTGCAGTTTTTGCAAATATCAATTTCACTGCGCGATTTTAAAATAGATTTTCTAAAGCTCTGGTATAAATTAGATTTCCAAACAGTTTTAAAGTCCTCTGTTTTTAAATTTCCTAATTGGTGTTTTGCATCTTTATCAAAACAACAGGGCACTACCAAACCATCCCATGTAATAACACAGCTACTCCACATGCGCCAACACTGATTTAATAATTTATTCTTAATAGAATAAGTGCCATCTGCATTTTTTTTATACCTACTGTATTTAATGTTGTCAGGAATTAATGCATTACCGTTTTCAAAATCATATACTTGGGCTGTTTTAAATACTACTTCATCAACCCCCAATTCATTTGCTAGTACTTTCACATCTTCTAATTGATGTTCGTTTGGCTTTACTACCAAAAACTGAAAAACTATGTGTGGGGTTTTACTCTTTAGTTTTTTCTTAGCTTCAATAATGTTTTTAGTACCAGTTATAACTTTGCTTAACGAGCCACCAATTCTGTATTGTTCATAGGTCTCTTGTGTAGTACCATCAATAGAAATTATTAATCTATCTAACTTACTTTTTACTGTTTTTTCAGCCATTTCAGGAGTTAAATAATGGGCATTGGTAGAAGTAGATGTGTAAATCTTTTTATCAGCCGCATATTTAACCATATCCAAAAAATGAGGGTTTAAATAGGGTTCACCTTGAAAATAAAAAGTTAGATAAATTAATTCTTTATAAACAGTATCAATTGTGTGTTTAAAAAAACTTGGCTCCAACATGCCAATAGGCCTTGTAAATTGGCGCAAACCACTAGGGCATTCAGGACAACGTAAATTACAACTAGTAGTAGGCTCTATTGCTAAACTTATTGGAAACCCTTTATTTAAGTTCTTTTTAGAACCTTTTGAAACATGGTAACTCATCCACACCTTACATGCATTAATAAGCTTAGTAAAACTAAGTTTTTTAAGTAATTGTATGTTATTAGATAAAGACACCTAACCAAAGATAAAGATTATAATTTATTATTAAATTTAACCTGATTTTATAATAATACATTATGACACAATTTATTAATTCACTTGCATTTGCAAAACAATTAGATGCTCAAGATCCTTTACATTCTTATAGAAGTAAATTTCATATACCTCAACACAATGGTGCTGATATGGTCTATTTTACAGGTAATTCATTAGGTTTACAGCCTAAAACAACCAAAGACTATTTACAACAAGAATTAAATGATTGGGCTACATTTGGCGTAGAAGGTCATTTTTTAGCAAAAAATCCTTGGTTGAGTTACCACGAAATTTTAACTGATAAAACGGCTAAAATAGTTGGGGCATTACCTAGCGAAGTTGTTATGATGAACCAATTAACAGTTAATTTACATTTGTTAATGGTGTCGTTTTACAGACCAACCAAGCAACGTTATAAAATTTTATGTGAAGCAAAGGCTTTTCCTAGCGACCAATACGCTCTGCAATCACAAGTAAAGTTTCATGGCTACGCTATTAATGATGCTTTAATTGAAATTGCCCCTCGCGAAGGAGAATATGAAGTTAGGCACGAAGATATTTACAAAGCAATTGAAGAAAATAAAGATTCGTTAGCACTGATTATGATAGGAGGTGTAAACTATTTTAGCGGTCAGGTATTTGATATGAAAGCAATTGTTGAAGCGGGACATAAAGTTGGTGCAATTGTTGGTTTTGACTTAGCACATGGTGCAGGTAATTTAAAATTACACTTACACGATTGGAATGTTGACTTTGCCGCTTGGTGTTCCTATAAATACTTAAACGCTGGACCTGGTAGTGTAGCTGGGGCCTTTGTTCATGAGCATCATCACAAAAATACAGACATGCCACTATTTGCAGGTTGGTGGGGACATGATAAAGATACACGCTTTAAAATGGATAAAGAATTTAAACCTATTGAGACTGTTGAACGTTGGCAAATGAGTAATGCTCCGATATTATCAATGGCGGCTTACAAAGCATCATTAGATATATTTGATGAGGTTGGAATGGATAAATTAAACGAAAAAAGTAAAATCCTTACCGAATATTTAGAGTTTATAGTTGGAGAAATTAATAAACAAAAAAACAATTGCTTAGAAATTATTACTCCTAAAGCAAATCGTGGTTGCCAAATTAGCATTGTGGCGCATGGTAAAGGCAAGGCTTTATATAATAGTTTAATAGAAAATGGTGTTATACCAGATTGGAGAGAACCAAACGTAATTCGTTGTGCACCAGTTCCAATGTACAATTCATTTGAAGACATATACAGATTTGGTGAAATTCTAAACAAATTATTATAGTATGCTTAAATCAATTAGTTCAGTGATTTGGATAGGAGCAATTGCCTTATTCTGTTGGCTGATGATTGGTTTAACAATACCATATTTAACTTTTACTTATGATGTAGATTTTTTACTTACCAAACAAAAAATTATCCATCTAAAACATTGGCGCTATGCCTTTAATCTTCATATACTGTTTTCAATTCTTACATTAATTGCTGGGCTCACTCAGTTTTCTAATTATGTTTTAAAAAAACAAAAACGCCTTCATAAAATTATGGGCTATGTTTATGTGTTTGATGTTTTGCTTATTGCGGGGCCATCTGGTTTAATTATGGCCTACTATGCTAACGGAACAACACTTGCTAAATCTAGTTTTATAATTCTATCATTACTTTGGATTGCATTTACAGCTTTTGCCATCATAAAGATTTACAAAAAAGATTTAATAGAACACCAAAAATGGATGATACGAAGTTATGCACTTACTTTATCAGCTATTTCACTTAGACTAATGGCCTTAATCTTTCCTCATTTTTTTCACTTGAGTGCACATACTGAATATGCTACAATTGCTTGGCTTAGTTGGACAATTAACTTGGTCATTGCCGAAAGTATAATTTACTTTAAAAAACTATCCTCCTGATTTTTCTTTGCCTGTAGGGGTTTTCACAATTCCTTCTCGTTTTATAATACCATCCTTAGCAACCTGTATTTGTTTCGGTTTTTCAATCTCAAACGACTCTATTTGATTTCCTGCAAAACCTTTTTCTAATGGTTCATATTTCCATTTGTAATTATAAGATGTGGTTTCAATTGTGTAATCTGGTAAAATTGTATATGCTTGAGAATTTGTTGGAGAGCAAAAACAACCAATCATCTCATTGTCTACTACATTACCTAGTGAATCATAAGTTATTACAAATGTTTTTACTGGATTAAGCGTGTCTGCAATTGCTAAATATGTTTTATAAATAAGCGCTTGAAAATTGTTTTCGAGTTTTATTTTCCCAACATACATGTACTCATTTGTAACATCTCTCGAAAAACTACCATCTTCCATTCCTGGAATAAACACAGCATAATCATAATTAATATAATTATCAAAAGAATGGTTTGCAACACTATCAATAGTTTCATTGTAAGGTGTTTTTAATTCGGGGAAAAGCTTCATGTAGTTTGAAAACAATCGAGCTTTTAACTTTTCATCATTACCAAATACATTCACCATTAAGCTTATATATTTTTGGTGTTCTCTAATAAAATCAAACTTTTTTTCATTAAGAATCATGTCTTTATTTAAAAAACCCTCATCAATTGCACCATACATACTATTAATACAAGTATTAGTATCCATCTTTATAGCTGCTATCAATGCATCGTTATACAATATTTGATTATATTGAGAATAATTCAAATTAGAACACATTGCGTTTGATAAGGTAGCATTAGCAACATCATTTTCTTCTATAAATGCTCTAGATAAATAATAATAAAAATTTGGGTCAGGAAAAAACATTATTGCCTCCTTAAATACCGGAATACTCTCTTTAGCATTTTTATTATTTATTAATAAATCCATGCCTCTTAAAAACAATTTACGGCCTTCGTTTTTTTGCAAATCAGAGGCAACATCTAAAGCAAAACGCGCTGAATCTTCAATATAAATAGCTTTCTCTGTAAGCCGCTTACTAGCTCTAACTATAGT
>CALMMX010000077.1 GCA_937868545.1 uncultured Bacteroidota bacterium | reverse complement strand
AACTATGTCCAGTTTTAAATTCCGACTGAGTAAATTCTTTCCCATCTAAATTTGTGTTAAACATTTTAACGGTTCCCTCCATTATTTGATAGTAAAATCTAGGATGATCGCCTTCATGGAATATAAAATCGCCTTTTTTGATTTTTTTTGCGACAGCACCCCATGTTATTAATATATCAGCATCAATTTGCATAAATAGATTTCTTATTTCTCTAAAATTAATAAAAATGAAGAAATGGCGCTACAAATTTAATTTTAACAATTTGTTAATTTTATGATTATAATCATTAAAATTAGTTACTTATTCAGTATAGGACAACTCCATTGTCTCGAAAAAAGAATTGAATACTTAGCTTCTATTATATGAACTCATGAAACTTTTAATTCTGTCAAAATCAGCTAAAAAGTTCGATAAGTCCAACCGTTCGGGTACTGAAGCAGACTATTTTTTAATAGTCTGCTTTTTTGTTTCTAAACCCCAGTAGTATCAAGGGATCTTAAATTAAAAATCATTTCGATATTTTAGTGGTTAAATAATCCGAATTCCTATTCTCATTGATAATGAAGCAATTGCGAGTTAGAGTCCGGTTCACCCAAAACCAAATTAAGAATCATGAACACAAAACCTAAAAAGCGTTTAAGTATTGAAGAATTAAAATCTTATCCTGGACTTGAAAATTATACTGATGAAATGGCTGAAGAAACAATAGCTAGTCTTGAAGCACTATCAATTTTGTTTTATGAGCACTATCAAAAAACTATTCAAGAGAAGGAGAGATTAAAAATATTTTCAGTAAAAGCAGAACAGTAGAAGTTAATTTAGAAAAGGCCACTTAGTTTCTAATAAGCAGCTTTTTCTAAAGTAATTTTTTATACTATTCCCAGTTTGTAACAATAATTATTAAGCCTTTTTTAACCCTTTTGCTATCTGTTTTGCAAACTTTTCTTTGTCTTTCTTGGCTTCTTTAATAATAGCTTTTAACTCGGCGGACATTGGGAAATACTTTTCTGACCAAATGTATATTTCCATTATAATTGGTAGTAAATCAATTCCCTTTGTGGTCAGTTTATACATAATTTTTGCTTTACTGTCTGGATGTGGCGACTTTTCTATTATACCATTTTCCTCAAGTCCTTTTAATCTTGAAGCTAAAATATTAGTTGCTATACCTTCATCTGACTTTAAAAAATCATTATAGGTGCACTTATTCCCAAACATTAAGTCTCGGATGATGAGCAAAGACCACTTATCACCAAACACATCAAGAGTGCGACTTACGGGACAATCTGATCTTGTTTTATCTGTTTCCATAAAAAATAATTAAAAATATTTTCAAAAAGCACTTGCAAATTGAAAGTTGTTTGTATATTTGCACTTGCAAATTGCAAGCGAATTTACGAATTAATAACACAAAACAAGTAAAAATGAAAAAAAATATTTTAGTTACAGGTGCATCTTCAGGATTTGGTTTAGTTATAGCCAACAAGCTTCACCAAAGCGGTTACAATATAATCGGCACAAGTCGAAATCCTGAAAAAGTGCAATCTAAAGTGCCATTCAAAATAATCGCATTAGATCTCGATTCGGAGGAATCAATAAATACTCTGCCTGATAGACTTTTTAAAGAAATAGGTAAGTTGGACATTCTTATCAATAATGCTGGCTTTTTAGTTACAGGTATTGCAGAAGAAATTCCTATAGAATTAGGTAGAAAACAATTTGAAACTAATTTTTGGGGAACTATCAAAGTAACAAATACAATTTTGCCCTTTTTCCGAAAACAAAAATCTGGTAAAATTTTAACTGTAGGTTCAATTACAGGACTTGTGGCATTTCCAAATACTTCTTACTATGCATCTTCCAAACATGCTTTGGAAGGCTATTTCAAAGCATTACGCTATGAATTAACTGAATTTAATATTCGAGTAGCTATGATAGAACCTGGTTCTTTCAAAACTAATATTATGGAAAACTCATCAACTACATTAAATAGAATTGAAGATTACAATTTCTTAAGAAGTAAAAGTGAAAAATACGCAGACTTTATTGTAGAGCAAGGTGAAGATCCTTCATTGGTTGCAGAAAAAGTACTTAAAGTAGTTGAAACAGAGAAACCTAAATTTAGGAATTTGGTTGGAAAAGGCTTGTCTGTATTAATTACCTTACAACACTTTGCTTATGGGATTTTAGAAAAAACAGTTCTTAAACAATTAAACAATGCATAAAATGAAACACATATTTCTTCTAACAATCTTAATGATTTTTAAAATGACAACATCAAATGCTCAAAGTAGTAACTATACATACGCAACAGTACCTACTCAATTTGTGGAGGCCAACGGAATAAATTTCGCTTATCGTTCTTTTGGCAAAGAAGGAGACATACCAGTTATCTATTTTAATCACCTTACAGCAAATCTTGATAATTGCGACCCAAGAATAATGGATTCGATTGCAAAATATCGTCATATTATTTCATTTGATTACAGAGGCGTAGGCGCTACTAATGGCGAACATGGCACAAGCATTTCTGATATGGCAAAAGATGCTATTGCTTTTATTCATGCGCTTGGTTACAAACAAGTAGATATTATGGCATTTTCAATGGGTGGATTCATTACGCAAGAATTACTTTTATTAGAGCCGAATTTGGCACGCAAAATTATACTTGCTGGCACAGGCCCAAGAGGCGGAGAAGGTGTAAGTGCTGTGGTTGGGTTAACATACAAAGATATTTTTAAAGGGCTGCTCACATTTAGGGATCCAAAGTTTTATTTATTTTTTACTCAAAACAAAGTAGGTAAACTAGCTGCAAAAGATTTTTTAAAAAGATTAAAAGAAAGAACTGAAAATCGTGATAAGAAAGTAAAGCTAAGCGTATTGAAAAAGCAATTGAAAGCCATTGAAACTTGGGGACACGGCACTCCTGCCGATTTGAGCGCATTCAAACATCCAGTACTAGTAGCTAATGGCGATGTGGATAGAATGGTGCCAACTCACAATTCTTACGATTTGGCCAAGCGATTTCCAAATGCTGAACCAGTAATTATTTATCCAAATTCTGGTCATGGTGGAATATTTCAATATCACGAAGAATTTCTTAAAAAAGCAATCCCATTTTTAACTAAATAAAATTTAAAAAATAAAACTTAACCAAATTTATTTTAAACGTTATGAAATAGACATGTTTGCCAAAACGCAAACACCAATCATTAAACTAGCTATACCATATGACAACTAAAAAAACAATAATTTAAATATATGAAAAAGATATCATTAATCATCGTGCTAAGCATAGCCACATTTATTGGTGGCTATGCACAAAAGGCAAAACCAGTAAAGGTTACAACAACCGTAAAATCCGAAAAACATTTATCATCAACAATAGCACTTTGGATGCGAACAGATAAGCCACGACAAGAAAGTATGGACCACTGGAAAGGCTCGCATGCCCAAATTATCGCATCAAATCCTGGGCTTTGGCAATACCGCCAATTACATTTGGCAGAAAACAATACGGGGCTTTGGCCTGCTATAAATGGTGTAGAAACTGCCATACCGCAAAATCGCAAAATTGATGGGGTAGCCGATGTAACTTTAAAAAGTTTTTATGCAGGATTATTTCAAGGAAAGAAACAACATAAATTGGCTTTTGCAGATGAAGTGAACTTTTTAAAAAGAAGCATTTTATATATTGCTTATCCTAAAAATGCTAAGTGGTTTGAAGTTGCTAAGTCTGAATCTAAAATAGAAGCTAGTTCAATAGTGTTTTTTAGAAAAAAAGAAGGTGTTAGTGATAAAGACTTTAAAAAATTCATCAATAACGAACTCACGCCAACACTTGCCAATACAGGTATGCTCAAAGAATTGAGAAACAAAGTCTATAACCCTTGGAAACAAAAGGATTGGCTTACCCCAAATGTAATGCATGATAATGATAAAAACGACCAGTTTCAAGCATCGCTCATACTTGGCTTTACAAACAAAACTGAAATGGAAAAATTCTTTGCAAGTGAAGTTGTTAAAAATCTTTCTGAAAAAATTGCTACTTATTGTTCGGCAGTAAATGCTTACGAAATTTTTGAAACAATTACTTTTGTAGAAAACGGAAAGAAAATTAGATAAATAAACCTATGGAAAATAAAGACAACATCGCTATAAAAATTGTTTGGGATAGCTTTAAAAGCAACTTACAAAGAGCCTCAAAACTTTTGGAGGAATTATCTGACGAACAACTCGCACTAGAAATTTCACCTTCAAAAAACACTGGCCATTATCTTTTAGGGCATTTAATAGCTGTAAATGATAATATACTACCATTGCTTGGCTTGGGCCAAAGTTTATATTCAGAGTTAGTGGAAGTATTTATTAAAAATGCAGACAAGTCTGGTTTAGAAAAACCAACAATTTCACAATTGAGAAAGCAATGGCATGTAGTAAATAAATTACTGTTAGAAAAAATAGAATTACTTACCTATGAACAACTACTAGAAAAACACACTTCTGTTTCAAACGAAGATTTTGCAAAAGAACCACATCGTAATAAATTGAATGTAGTTTTAAGTAGAGCCAACCATTTAGCATACCATGTTGGACAAATAGCATTGCTAAAAAAATAAAAAAAATAAAAACAAATAAAATGAAAGCATTCATCGCAAAAAACTACGGCAAAAAAGAAAAATTGCATCTAACTGAAATTGTAGAACCTGCAATAAACCCATATGATGTATTAATACAAGTGCATTCGGCAGGGGTCAATGTTATAGATTTACTTATACGAAACGGTGATTTTAAACTTTTCCTACCATTGAAACCACCTTTTCAATTGGGTCGTGATGTGGCTGGCGTTGTAACAAAAGTTGGCGCAAAAGTTAGTAAGTTCAAAGTTGGCGATGAAGTATATTCTAGTTCAGGTAATCATCATTTAGGCACTTATGCTCAATACATTTCTATTGCGGAAAATGAGGTTGCATTAAAACCTAAAAACCTTTCTATGGAAGAAGCTGCCTCTATTCCTTTGGTTGGCTTAACTTCTTGGCAAGCTCTTGTGGAAACTGCAAATATCAAAAAAGGACAGAAAGTCTTTATCCAAGCAGGTTCGGGTGGTGTAGGCACATTCGCCATTCAGCTAGCGAAACATTTAGGGGCTTTTGTGGCAACAACAACTAGTGAAAAAAACAGGGGGTTAGTCAAAAGTCTTGGTGCAGATTTGATAATTGATTACAAAAAAGAAGATTTTGAAACCAAATTGAAAGGCTACGATTTGGTGTTGCACAGTAACAAAGATTCTAAAATTCTTGAAAAATCACTACGGGTTCTCAAATCTGGCGGACAGCTAATTTCATTAGTCGGTCCACCAACCCCTGAATTTGCAAATGCACTTGGTTTGTCTTGGCCGTTAAAATTATTGATTAATCTAATAAGTTTTAGTGCAAGAAAAAAAGCTAAGAAGCTGAATATCTCTTTTAAATTCTTGTTTATGAGAGCTGAGGGAAAACAATTAGAACAAATAACGCGACTTATTGAAGCTGATGTAATAGTTCCTGTAATTGATCAGGTATTCCCGTTTGAGCAGACTAATGAAGCTTTATCTTACGTTGAAACTGGACGGTCAAAAGGTAAAGTAGTTATTAAAGTTAAGTAGTTATTTGCTTATTTTCATTAGTTATTTAAATTACAGGATCGATTTCCAACAACGTGAGTTCATTAATGTTCTAAGTGCTTGAAAGTCATCAATAAAGTTCGATAAATCCAACCCGCAGGGTACAACAGCAAAAAGGGAGCGTAAATCGCTCCCTTTCTTATTATAGTTGGTTGCTGATTTCTTTATAAAATCTTTATAAATTTAAAACTACCTTTATCTTAAATTTTCAACAGTTTGGAACTTTTAAGCACAAGAAAAATTAACATTTGCACTCAGTATTTAATTTGTATTGGGTTTGTGTTGCTTATATCCACTGCATGTTTTTTTTCTTCTGAGCTTTTAGGGTATAAAACCGTAGCTCTTGTATTGCTTATGTCTGTTTCAATTGTTGCCATGTTGTTTGAAATATTTCCAGTTTTAATTGCTGCATTGCTTAGTGCCTTAATTTGGAATTATTTTTTTATCCCACCAATTTTTACATTTCATATTAATAACGCTGAAGACTTATTGATGTTTCTTTTATATTTTATTATTGCACTTGTAAATGCTGTGTTGAACTTCAAAATTAGAAAAGAAGAAAAAAAGGCAAGAGATAAAGAAGATAAAGAAAAAACAATTAAACTATATAATACATTATTAAATTCCTTATCTCATGAGCTACGTACTCCTATCTCTACAATAATTGGCGCAGTAGACACTTTAAAAGAAAATAAAGATAAACTTAGTTCGCAAAATCAGTTTGAATTGCTTAATGAAATTGATACTGCAAGTATTCGTTTAAATAGACAGGTAGAGAATTTATTAAACATGAGTAGATTGGAAACCGGCATGTTGAAACCTAATATGGATTGGGTAGATACAAATGATTTGATTAATTCAGTAATTCAAAAATTAGGTGATATTAAAAATCGAAGTATTGAATTTAAACAAAATGAATCATTACCATTGTTTAAGTTTGATCGTGGATTAATTGAGCAAGTATTGTTGAATCTAATTCATAATGCTATCAATTATACGCCCCAAAACTCGAGTATTGTTATTATTGCCTCTCAAATATTAAATAATTGCGTAATTTCAGTTTCAGACAGTGGAAATGGAATTCCGGAAATTGAAAGAAATAAAGTATTCGAAAAATTTTATAGATTGCCCCATACAAAAGCAGGTGGTAGTGGTTTAGGATTATCAATTGTAAAAGGCTTTGTAGAAGCTCATAATGGCACAATTAAAATAGAGTCTTCTGAATATGGGGGCGCAAATTTTATTGTTTCATTGCCTGTAGAAATATCTTACGTTAATAGTTTGAAAAATGAATAAAGTTGAAATTTTAATCATTGATGATGAACCACAAATTAGAAAATTACTTGAAATAACCCTCGAAAGTAATGATTATAAAGTATGGTTAGCAGAATCTGCTAAAGAAGGTATTGTTATGGCAGCAAATCATCCACCGGAATTAATTTTATTGGACATTGGTTTACCTGATAAAAACGGGCATGATGTGTTAACTGAATTAAGAACATGGTATAATAAATCTATTATAATTTTATCTGTTCAAAATAGCGAAGAAAGTATAGTGCAAGCTTTAGATAATGGAGCAACAGATTATTTAACAAAGCCGTTTAGAACTGCAGAATTATTAGCAAGAATTCGGTCTGCAATAAGAAGAAATCAAACTCCAAATGGAAATACCTTTTTGCAGTGTGGCGATTTGGAAATTGATTTAACGAATAGAACTATTAAGAAAAATTCAGAATTGATTAAGCTAACATCTACCGAGTATAATTTATTAGTACTTATGGCTAAAAACGAAGGTAGGGTATTAACACATCAGTATATTTTAAAAGAAATTTGGGGTTTAGGTTCTCAAACTGAAACTCAATATTTAAGAGTGTTTGTTGGTACTCTTAGAAAAAAAATTGAAGTAAATCCTAATCAACCTAAACATATCATTACCGAAAGCGGTGTGGGATATAGGTTTAACTAATCTTTATATTTTCTTTATGTATTAGCCATACACTTTTACATTTTACAAATACAAAATAAAACACCTTTGTATTGTAATTAAATTGTAAAATGGAAATAAATAAAAGTAGTAGTAAGGTTACCGCAGCATCTCTTTTAGTTGCATTAGGTATTATTTATGGAGATATTGGTACAAGTCCTTTATACGCATTAAGAGCTGTAATTGGCGAAAGGCCAATAGATTTAACTTTAGTTTATGGTGGAGTTTCTTGTATTTTTTGGACACTTGTTTTTCAAACAACTGTAAAATATATATGGCTTACATTAAAGGCAGATAATGATGGTGAAGGTGGTATTTTTTCTTTGTATGCATTAGTTCGTAAGTACAGTAAAAAATTAGTAATCCCCACAATACTTGGCGCCACAGCTTTATTGGCTGATGGAATTATAACACCACCTATTTCAGTAGCATCTGCTATTGAAGGTTTGGGAATGGTTAAGGGCTTAGAAACCACCTTTGTTGCTGGTAATAATCTTACAGTAGGAATTGTTATAGTGCTTTTGTCATTATTATTTTTCTTTCAACGTTTTGGTACGCAAGTTATTGGAAAGGCATTTGGACCAATTATGACCATTTGGTTTTTTATGTTATTAATTGTAGGAGCATCTCAAATTATTCAGTTTCCTGAAGTTATTAAAGCACTTAGCCCACATTATGCTTATGAATTATTAGTTAATTATCCAAAGGGCTTTTGGTTACTTGGTGCAGTTTTTCTTTGTACTACTGGTGCAGAGGCATTGTACTCAGATTTAGGACATTGTGGAATTAAAAATATTCGTATTACCTGGGTTTTTGTAAAAATTAGTTTGGTTTCATGCTATTTAGGGCAAGCAGCTTGGTTAATGAATCAAGGGCAAACACATTTATCTGGACGAAATCCATTTTTTGAAATTATGCCACATTGGTTTATTGTACCAAGTATACTTATTGCAACCGCCGCAACTATCATTGCATCTCAAGCTTTAATAAGTGGGAGCTTCACACTAATAAGCGAGGCTATGAACTTAAATTTTTGGCCAAGAATTGGTATTAGACAACCATCTGAAACTAAAGGACAAATTTATATTCCGAGCGTAAATAATATTTTGTGGTTTGGATGTATTTTAATGATAATCTATTTTAGAGAGTCTGGTCACATGGAGGCAGCTTATGGGTTTTCTATAACTATCGCAATGATTATGACAACTATTTTATTAAGTTATTTTTTAATTTATAAATTAAAATGGAATGTGTTTTTTGTTGTAGCAATTCTATTGCTGTTTGCAACTATTGAAATATCTTTTTTTATTGCCAATGTTGCAAAAATTAAAGAAAGGTGGATGTTCTTATTTTTTGAGTTATTTATTTTCTTAACCATGTATGTTTGGTATTATGCTCGAAAAATAAATAATAGATTTACGCACTTTACAGATTTAGGAAAATACGCATCTCAATTAAAAGAACTTAGCGCTGATGATAATATTCCGAAATTTTCTACCCACTTAATTTATCTTACTAAAGCTAATACAAGGCATGAAGTAGAGGAGAAAATAGTAAAGTCAATATTTTCAAAGAAACCCAAACGTGCTGATGTATACTGGTTTGTACATATAAATAGAACTACTCAACCTTACACATTAACCTATGATGTTTCGGAGTTAGTTGATGATAAAGTTATTAAAGTTGATATAAATGTAGGTTTTAGAATTCAACCAAGAACAGAACTTTACTTTAAAAAAATTGTGCAAGATTTAG
>CALMMX010000076.1 GCA_937868545.1 uncultured Bacteroidota bacterium | reverse complement strand
ACTGTAACATTTGTCACATATTAGAATTTTCTTTCTGACTATTATCAGTTGGCTTAATCAAATTAACGATTAAACCTCCTAAAATAGCAAAATACAAGGTACTATTAATAGGACTGGAAGTAATACCACAAGTTCCACTAGCACATCCCACAAAATAGTAATATAGGTACCCTCCTATCGCTCCTGCAATGGCACCTATTACTGTCAATTTATTACTTAGCAACCACTTCTTCATATTCAACATCTGTTATTTGTTTGGTAGTATCATCCTTCTTGTAATTTGTTTCGCAGCCATTAGAAGCACAGCAACCAACATTAAAAAATGCCATGCCACCTACTACTAATCCTAATATTCCTAAAACAATATCTAAGGTTATTATTGCTTGAACTAAAGCAAATGCTCCGAAAACAAATCGAAGCACTCGCATAAAACCCCATGATTTTAATAAATTCATGTTATTTAGTTTTACATGTTACATTTTGCCAAGGTCCTAAGTTTTCAATTTCCTTAGTATACCCTGCACTTTGTAATTGTCCTTTAGCAATACCCGCTCTATTTCCACTGCGGCATACTAAAATTACTTTATCATACTTTTTTAATTCTTCTATTTTACTAGCAAATTGATCTAATGGGTAATTTACTGAACAATCAGCATGACCATCTTCATTCCATTCTTCTACTGATCTTACATCTACAATAATTTCTTTAGTAGCTGTTTGTGTTGTATTTGTTGTTTCCATTGTTGTTGTTTTTTTAGTTTGAGAATTACATTGTGTTAACGTGAACACTAACATTATTGATGCAATAATTGATTTTATTTTTATCATGTTTTATTTTTAATAAACTGCCACAGCCAGTTTCACCAACTATGGCAGTTAATTTATTTATGCTTTTTGTAATTTGCTTTGGCAAACAAAATCTGTTTTTGCTACGCCAGCTTCTGCAATTGCTTTAAATCCACCTTCAATTTCTTTAAAGTTATGCACTCCACGAGATTTTAAAATACTAGCTGCTATCATACTTCTATAACCGCCCGCACAATGAATATAAAATGGTTTTTCATCGTTCATCTCTGCAAACCAACCATTAATTTGATCTAAAGGTTTATTGTAAGATTCTTCAACATGCTCTGCTCTATATTCGCTTTCTCTTCTTGCATCAATCACAGTATCTGCTTTTACATCAACTTCTTTAGAAAATTGTGCAGCAGTAATTCTATTTACTGTATCAATTTCTTTTCCAGCTTGTTTCCAACTAGCAAAACTTCCTTGCAAATGTCCAATCACATTATCAAATCCAACACGGCTTAAACGCGTAACAGTTTCTTCTTCCATTCCAAGTTCTGTCACTAACAAAATAGATTGTTTAACATCCTTAATCAAAGCACCAACCCAAGGAGCAAAATCTCCGTTGATACCAATGTTAATTGAACGAGGTATAAACCCTTTTGCAAATTCAGCCGCATCTCTTGTGTCAAGCACAATAGCATCCGTTGTTTCTGCCGCTGCTTCAAAAGCTACTGGAGATAAAGCTCTCATTCCGTTATTTAACACAGTTTCAAAACTCTCAATACCCTTTTTATTCATGGCAACATTACTTCCAAAATAACCTGGAGGAGGTAATAATCCATCAGTAACCGCTTTTACAAACTCTTCTTTATTTGGTTGATTTAAAGCATAATTCATTTTCTTTTGATTGCCTAAAGTATCAACCGTTTCTTTCATCATGTTTTTACCGCATGCTGAACCAGCGCCGTGAGCAGGATAAACAATTACATCATCCGCTAAAGGCATAATTTTATTGTTTAACGAGTCATATAATAAACCAGCTAATTCATCTTGAGTCATAGATGCTGCTTTTTGTGCTAAATCTGGGCGACCTACATCTCCTAAAAACAAGGTGTCTCCACTAAATAAAGCATGATCTTTTCCATTTTCGTCAATTAATAAAAAGCACGTGCTCTCCATTGTATGACCTGGTGTATGTAATACTTTAATTTTCACCTTTCCAACTGTAAATACTTCTCCATCTTTAGCAGAGATAAATTCAAACTCTGGTTTTGCACTTGGGCCATAAACAATTGGCGCTCCTGTTTTTTTGCATAAATCCAAATGTCCTGAAACGAAATCAGCATGGAAATGAGTTTCAAATATGTATTTTAATTTCACACCATCTTTTTGAAGTCTCTCCATATAAGGTTGTGTTTCGCGAAGCGGATCAATAATTGCTGCTTCTCCATTAGAAGTAATGTAATAAGCTCCTTGAGCTAAACATCCTGTATAAATTTGTTCTATTTTCATTTGATTTATTTTTTATGGTTAGTTTATGATTTGTTTATTTTTATGAGTCAAAGATACTGTGGTTTTATTTTTCTAATGGTAACATTTATTACACTCAAAACTTGATTTTACTATGTGTAACAATGGTTACATTTTATTTTAAGATCGTTTCTTTTATGATAATATATACACCCATGATTAAAACGAACCATCCAAATATTGGTTTTAATTTTGCGCCATCAATTTTTTTAGATAAATAAATTCCTATAAAAATACC
>CALMMX010000075.1 GCA_937868545.1 uncultured Bacteroidota bacterium | reverse complement strand
TAACGAAATTGAGAAACAAAAATTACAAAGAAATTATTTATTAGTTGGCCTTATCTTAATTTCTCTTTTACTTATTATAGCTATTAAAAACTACAAAGCGAAACAAAAAGTTGTGGTAATACTACAAAAACAAAAAAAGGAAATTGAATTCCAAAAAAGCTTAGTTGAAGAGAAAAATACTGAAATAAGTGATAGCATCAATTATGCATTAAAAATACAATCTGCAACAATACCAAGGGCAGAAGAGATAAATGAGTGTTTAACAAACTACGATTTATTTTTTAAACCAAAAGATGTTGTTAGTGGCGATTTTTATTGGTGCGCAAAAAACAATCATTTGTCATTGATTGCGATTGCAGATTGCACAGGGCACGGTGTTCCCGGAGCAATTACCAGCATGATTGGCCACATGTTATTGAATGAAATATTTTATGTAAAAAAAATATATGAACCAGAAAAAGTCTTAAAAGAATTAAATAGACTAGTGAAACTTACACTTAGGCAAGAAGAAAACACCTTAACTAATGATGGGATGGATATTGCATTTTGCTTGCTGAATAATGTTACCAATGAACTATTTTATGCCGGTGCAAATAGACCATTGTATCTTTTAAAGTCATCAAATGAGTTTATTGAATATAAGGCAAGTAAGTACTCAGTAGGAGGGCAAAATTCTGCCAATCAAAATTATGAGTTGAATAAAATACAATTAACAAAAGGCGATACAGTTATAATTTCTACTGATGGTTATGCCGATCAATTTGGAGGACCGAATGATAAAAAATTTACCACTAAAAAATTCAAAGAAATATTAAAATCTACTGAGAACAATTTACCTAAAGAAATAAAGGAAAAGCTTGAGTTAGAGCATGAACAATGGAAACAAAAAACTGTTCAAACGGATGATATATTAGTATTTATATTCAAAATTTAAAAAAATGTATTGGTTAAAAAGTTCAAACATACCAGTAACTCACGGTTTTTCTACCAGACATGGAGGAGTTTCGCCAAAACCATTTGATAGTTTAAATTTAGGTGGAATTGATGATTTACCAGAAAACATAGCTAAAAACAGAGAAATAGCTTTAAATGATTTAAAAATTGATTTTAATCAGGTATCTTATCTTAACCAAATTCATAGTAATACCGTGTGTTTGGGAAAAATTGGAAAACAAACAGGCGATGCTCTAGTTACAAAGGAGAAAAATGTAGCATTAGCAATTGGTGCAGCCGATTGCTATCCAATTTTATTTTGCGATGATATAAATGGAGTTATTGGCGCAGCACATTGTGGATGGAGAGGAACTGTTTCAGAAATTGTAAAAAACACCATAGAATCTATGTGCAGTATTGGTGCAGTGACAGAACATATAAAAATTGCTATTGGACAAGGTATTAGCGCAAAGAATTATGAAGTGAGTGAAGAGGTCATAAATGAATTTAGACAAAAAGAGTTCCCAGAACAATGCTGGAATGGCAGGCAATTAGACCTACTCGAGGCAAATAAACAAGTTGCACTAAAAAATGGCATAAACGAACATAATATTTGGTGTATGAATAGATGCACGACTGAAAATGACTTTTTCTCTTATAGAAGAGATAAAGGATTAACAGGTAGAATGTGGGGAGTAATAATGTTGAAATAGATATTAAAATAATGTGTAATTTTGCTTCAATGAAAAAACATTACATAATACTGCTACTTATTATAATTATGGTTGCTTTACCTAATTTATTGGATGCACAATGCGCCATGTGTAAGGCTGCTGTAGAAACTAGTGAAGGTCAAAAAAATTCAGTTGCTGGAGGAATAAACCAAGGTATTTTATACCTAATGGCAGTACCTTATATCATGTTGGCATTTATTTTCAGAAAACAAATTGTTTCTTTGTGGAGAAGCCTTAGAGGTAAAAGTGTAATTGAAGAATAATTAATCTAAATAATAATTAGACTCTCAAGCCAAATAAGGTTACATCATCAATTTGTTCTAAACTCCCAACCCATTTTGTAAATGTATTTTCAATATTAACTAGTTGATCTTTCATTGGCAAATGTGAATTTAAAACAATTAATTCTTTTAGATTTTTACTCATAAATTTTTTTCCTTTTTCTCCTCCAAATTGGTCAGGATATCCATCTGTTAAAGCATAAATACAATCACCTTCATATAATGAAATTTCATTTTGAGTAAATGATATATCTTCTTTATCATGTTTTCCCACAGGCATTTTATCAGGTTTTAGTTCAATTAATTCTCTTGTCTGATTAACATTTCTAACAATCCAAATAGGATTATTAGCAGCAGAATATTGAAGCTTAAGATTAACAAAATCAATACACATCAAACTACAATCCATCCCATCCTTTCCACCTTGCCCTTGTTCATCAGGCTTTATACCCAAAATCAATATTTTTCTAACAAAATTTAGAATATCAGAAGTAAGTATTAAGTTTCTGCTTAATAATGCCTCATTTAACAAAGAAATATTTAACAAACTCATGAAAGCACCTGGAATACCATGACCTGTGCTATCAGCAATACATAAGTAAAGTTTATTTTTATAAAAATTTGCCCAGTAAAAATCCCCGCTAACAACATCCTTAGGTTTAAACAAAATAAAATAATCATTCAAACACATTTGTAAATCGTCTTTGCTTGCCATAAAAGAATTTTGTATCCTTTTTGCATAATTTATACTATCGCTGATTTCTTTTTGAGCTTCTTCAATTACATGCTTTTGTTGCTTTATTTCATGTGTTGCGATATCAACTTTTAACTTTAGTTCATTAGCTTTTATCCTTAATCTGCGGCTATTTAACCTTAGAAATATAAAAACCCCCCCCCCCCCCACCATTGTCTCACTAATATACATCCACCATGTCCTATACCAAGGTGGCAAAACTTCAAATTTATAATTTAATGGCTCTGACCATTTATTATTACCATTTGTTCCTTTGTAAAGTGCTTTAACCTTAAAATTATATAAGCCTTCATTCATATTACCAAAAGTTGCTTCAGTGCTTTTCGTTAAAGGTTTCCAATCCAAATCATATCCTTCTAGCATATATTTATAACAAACTAAATCAGACCGACTCAATTGTATTGCATTATATTCAAACGTAATTTGATTATAATCATATGGTATTTTTAAATTTTTAGGTGTATTATAAAATTTATTTATTTCACCAAAATTTAAACTACTATAATTTAAAACTAGACTATCTATTTCGGGTTTTGTTAAAATTTTATTATACAATAATAAATCATAAAATGGGGAATTTAAATTGACACTATCTTTAATTGCATCAATTACCTTTTTATTTAAAACTCTATAATTTATATTTTGCTGATTCAACTTAATATTATTAATAACTATTTTTGAATTAATATTTCTTTTTTTAAATGAGTTATAATCAAAAATAACTAAAGCAGATTCTTCACTACCTGTTCCAATCCAATAAAGGCCATTTGCATCTTGTAGCAAACAGTTTTGTCCACTATTTACATCTTTTATTGGATAGTAATTTGAATTATTAAAAACATCCATTACCAAATCATATTTTTTTAATTGAGCATTTGATAAATTATTTTGCACATCATATTTAAGCACATTGTTTAAACTAGATGATTTTGAATTAAAAGATTTAAGCATAGCCAAACCATTATTGGTTCCAAGGACTATATTCTTATTGCCAATTTTATCAACAGTTACTTGCGTAATACTTTCACCAGGTAAATTATTAGATTTATTGAAATTTAAAAAATTAGAGCCATCAAATCTAGATATTCCTGCATCAGTGGCCAACCAAATTTTATTATAATAATCAACAGCAACATTCAAAATACTATTACTTGGCATGCCTTGTTTTGTGGTATAATTATAAAACTTCTCACCATCAAAGCAATATGCCCCGTTCCCCATCGTTCCAATCCAAAGTTTTCCTTTTTTATCAAAGCAAATACTCATTACCGATGTACTAAACTCTTCATCCATCAATGCATAATTCCGAAAACATTTCCCGTCAAAACATGATACAAAACCTTTGTCAGTTCCAAACCACATTTGACCTTTATTATCTTGAGAAATACACCAAACTATACTATTAGGCATTCCTTGCTTTTTAGTATATTGTTTAAAAGATTTTCCATCAAAACAAAAAACACCTCCATAAATAGTACCAATCCATATATTATCTGATTTATCACAATACAAACTAATTACATTGTTTTTTGATAATCCTTGATTTATAGAATAATTTGTAATAACCTTTCCGTCAAATTTTGAAATTCCATCATCTGTAGCAAACCACATATTACCTTTACTATCATTAGCAATACTCCAAACAATACTTTTTGCTAATCCAAAATTGCTATCATATTTTCTAAATATTCTCCCTTCAAATACAGATACGCCAGAAGTCTCAGATCCAAACCAAATATTTCCTAATGAATCTTCAGATATTGTTAAAATTGAATTATCTGGCAATCCTTGCGCTTTACTGTAATTTGTAAAAACTCCTCCATCAAAAAAAGAAACGCCTGTCTTGAAATTAGAAAACCACAAATTTCCATTTTGGTCTTCTAAAATTTCCATAATTCCAGTAATTGAAAGTCCTCCAATACTATTATATATTTTCAAGTTATTTTTACCATAGCAAACAATACTGTTATCTGTTCCAATCCACATATTACCATTCTTATCTTCTAATAAGCTTAATATGGTTTTATTAACAGTAACTGAATCTAAATCAGTTAATTTAATAATTTTATTTTTAAAATATGATAACCCCTCATTTGTTCCTATCCACAAAACATTTTTATTATCCTCAATAATGCTCCATACTACATCATTTTTTAAACCATTTGATGTATTATAATTTGTAATTTTTTTTCCATCGTAACATGAAATTCCAGAACCATTTGTCCCAATCCAAATATTACCTTTCCTATCTTCATATAAACAATTAATTGAATTATTTGCCAATCCATTTTCAATTGTAAAATATTTAAAAGAATTTCCATTGTAACAAGCAACGCCTCCTCCCAAAGTACCAAACCATATGTCGCCCTTGGCATCTTCAATAATGCATTTAATAGTATTATCGGGCAAACCAGATTCTGTAGTGTAGTTTACAAATGTTTTACCGTTAAATTTAGAAGCTCCGCCTCCTTTTGTTCCAAACCATATATTTCCTTCTTTATCAATTAGGGAGCAGGAAATAGCATCTAATACTAAACCATCACGTGTTGTGTAATTTTTAAAATAGGATACTCCTTTTGAAAATAAACTATCAGTATATATAAACGGAGGTGGAATTAAATCTATTTTTATAGTCGTTCCATCGTTCTTTTTTAATTCATAAAAGCCGCCTAGTTTATTTGGTAATTTTATATCCTTTGAAACATTAATTCCTGCTAACGGATAATGAAAAGTATCTGGGATAATTAATTGAACTTCTGGCTCTATAATTGAATCTTTAATATTTTGAATTAATTTTTCACTTCCATTTGTTTTAGTACAAGAATTAATAATAACTAATAACAGAATTATAAATGTGAATTTTAATATCTTCATTTTGATTTAAAAAGGAGTTCTATCATCAAATTTAAAAATATAATATTTCAAAAAAAACAAACAAAATCAAGAGTGTTATAAAGCAAATAAAACGTTTATTTTTTTATTTAAACGTAAAATAAAATCTTAATACTAATGATTTATTGAATAATTAATAATGCATATTTTTAATAAAATAATGCCGAAAATAATTGATTAATTATAATAAGAATTGCAAAGATTCAAGAAATTAAACTACCATAAATTCACAACGTAACATATATTTTATATTTATTAAAGAATAAAGAAATACTTTAGCTGGTAGGATAAACCAAAGAATACTTTATTTAATGACTGTACCTTATTTAATGACTGCATTTATTTTCAGAAAACAAATTGTTTCTTTGTGGAGAAGCCTTAGAGGTAAAA
>CALMMX010000074.1 GCA_937868545.1 uncultured Bacteroidota bacterium | reverse complement strand
CGTACAGCCAACTCAAATAATCTGTTTTGAGGCGCTCCAACTTCGGGAGGGAAATATTGGGTTAATATTAATAAGTTCACTTTAAGATTCTAATTCTGTTATTGCCTGTTTAAAATTTACAAATTCAATTTTTTGACTAGCTAAATATTCTATAAGCCACATATACCAATCTTTCCAAGTTTTGTGTGCATCTGAAAAATACCTGTCATGAAAATCTATACCTAAATATGGTAATTTCATTTCAACTACTTTATCAATAATTTTAAGAGTTTCTTCGCAACTTTGCTTAAAATTTTTACTTTGCCATTGTTTTGGTTTTTCAATAATATATCCGTCCATTATTTGAAACGGGAATTCCCACATGGAACCAATTTTATAGGGTGCTTTAAATCCCATTTCGCTGCTATCATAAATATACCCAGACTTTGCCATATTATTAAACGTATGTTCATTTGTTCTAATATAATGCATGCGGGTTCCAAATGATGGCAAGTTGGAAGCCTTTTTAAATAAATTATACTCAGCACTTATTTTATCAAATGATTCAAACTCAATACCATGTACCCCCACTTCACAGCCCATTTGGAGCATTTTTGAAATCCAGAAAAAGGATTGCTCATTTGAATAGGATAAACCAACACCTTTATTTACACCAATAAAATAAGAGGTTGGTACATTATGCAAATTATTAAATTGATGAAGTTCTTCAATGTGTTGCCATTGATTTTTAAATATATCACCTACTCTAATAAAAAATTCATTTAATGATATTTTGCCCGTAAATAATTCGATTTTACTCCTCATAAAATATTTGGGAACAATTAAATCTTTCAGATAATGTTCTGTAAGCGTTAAATGATCAATATCGTGTGAGACAATGGCTTTCATTAATTTTAAAATATGGTTAAAGCTAAGAAATAAAATTATTTTTTTAAAAGTTTAATTAACCATGGTAAATTATTCATTTTAATGGTTGAATAATTTAAAGGCGAAGCCCCAAAACCTTTATAAAATTGAGCTAAACTTTCTTTTGAACCACCACCAAAATCAAAGAATTCAGATTTATCTTCAAAAAATTGTATGGCACTTGCCGTTAATAAATGCATGCTACCCGAATTTTCTGATTTATCAAAATTAGTACCTTTTAAATAAACAGTATGTTTACCATTACTAATAAAATGAGCCAGAGCCTTTACATTATTTGCTGAATCGGTAACTTTAAACGTATACAAATTATTAGTATTCATGGCATATTGCAAAAGACTATTAAATTTAGTTATGGTATTTGCTGATAAATGAAGCGTTTTAGACAGAAATGGATTTAAATAGATTTTTGATAGTTCAATAACATCATTATACTCAACTTTAGAAAACAGCAATCCGTTTTCAGTAGCTTTAGTAATGTTTCTTTTAGTATTTTGATTTTGCTTTATGGGCAATTTAAAATCAATAATGTAGGTTGTTTTTGGTATATGATATTGTGATGTAAATTGATTACTCGCATTTAATTCTATTTCAATTAATTTAAAATTAGACGTTATATAATTATAAATCAATGTTTCAATTTGTTGATTTACATTACCATAAACACCAAGTTGTGGCGTAAATGCTGGCTGATGTAAATAAGCAATTCCTAGTTTTTCGCTTTTTGTAAGTGGAAAAATACTTTCGTAATCGCCAATGATTAAGGCTTCCCAATTAGGACAAGTGGCATTTAAATAAAATGATTGTGCAAAAACTAAAGGATATGGAGATGATAAAATTGTTTTATCCCATTTTTCAAAATCTATTTGGTTATGTAAAAGGTGTTTTATTTGCATTTATTTATTCCAAATATTTTATTAATCAATTATATACTTACTTTCTTTTTGCTTGATCAAAAAGAAACAAAAAATCAAGACGAAAGACCAACTTCAATTCTTTTCTCCCTCAAAAACCTTCGCAAAACCACCGAAAAAATTGCAGTTCGCACTCTTTCGTCAAAACCAACCGCACTATTACTAAAGCATGAATTGCTGAATTAAAGAATTATATTAAACAATTTTACAAATTTGATGGCCTTTATTTAGTGCTACAGATATAAAGTTATCAAGAGTTTGAAATGAATAACTCGCCATAGATTTTGGATGACTTAATACCATCATTTTATCTTTCTTTTCAGATTCCAATCGCTTTAAAATACTAGGTAGACGAGAAGCGAAAAAGCCATCGGCGCAAGCAAAATGATTAGTTGGTGTGTAAAAATGCTTATAAATACGCTTTTTATCAACTAACCAATTACCATCTCCAATTGGTTTATAAACTATGGGATTAGACTTCATTTTAAAATATAAATTCCAATAAAATAAAGCAGGAATTTTATCGTAAGTAATAGCAATTTCGTTAAACTGACCATCATTAGATACTATTGAAGGGTCACTTTCAAATTTCCAAGTAGTCTTATTTGGAGCATTTAAAAAATTATAAGCATGCGCTTCAGATTTATGAAAACCTTTATAATAAACAGAACTATCAATAAAAATATTATTTTTAATTAAGGCCTTTTTTATAGAATCGAACGGTTGTACACACCAACCACCTGCACGATAAGACTTACATGGTTTACCAATTATATCAATAATTGTTTGATGGTATTTAGTAATTATATTTTCAACTTCCTTTTCGGTGAAACAGGCTAATTTATAACGTGTAGTATTAATATTCCATTTATTATTTTCAAAAGTACAATCCTCCCAATGCGGATGTATATGCAAACCTATTTCGTGGCCAAGATCTGAAAGCTGTCGCAATTGCTTTGTAATAAGCTCAAAATCAGCTAAACACAATGCGTTATGTAAATTGTTTTTTAGTTGAAATAAATAACCAGCATCCACATAAAATATAAATGGAACTTTATATTTACTAGAAATTTCAATTAATTTTTGGGTAGGTTCAATTATGCATTTTTGAATACTCCCAGATGAAGACCCAAAAAACAACTCGTAATCGAAACTAATGTGAATTTGCATTTTTAACTTCCTTGAGGTGTGTATAATGTTATGCCTTTAGATTTATAATTATCAAGCATCCAATTGTGTAAATGATTTGCCTCAATTACATAACATGTTGCTAAACCAAGTGTAAAAGATTTCATTAAACCAGCATCTATAAATGGTTTTATAAAGGCATTGCACTGTCGTTTTTTAGAATATTCAGGGTTATGGACTTTTGTAAGCATAGTTTGCAAAACGCCATTTTCATCTTTTAATTGTGTTTTAAACTCTGTGGGATGATAAACAGGGAATTTGAAATTTTCAACAGCATCTTCAAGGGTATGAAAATTGGTTAAAGAATTTAAATCTACCCCTAATAGTACGATTTTAGCATTGAGCTCAACAAGCTTATAAAATGGGCTATATTGGTTGTATGGGGTTATTTGATTGAAATGATCTTTAATTAAATAGTTTGCATTTTTACCAATTGCACAAACCGAATCAGTTGGATGTAAACTTCTTAGTACTCCTACCCTCTTTCTAAAAACTTCGGTAACTATTCCCATTTTAGAAGGTGTATTTTTAATATCAAATACTGGATTTGATTTAAGATAATCATAGCTAAACCCCATTGCTGGAAAAGCAGGCATCATAAGCGTTCCTTCGTTGCCAATAATATTTAAAAAGGCATCAATTACATCATCAGAACCATTTTCAACCATACCCATTTTACTTAGGCTAGAATGAAGCATAATGGTATCACCAGGAACAACACCAATTTTCTTTAATTCACTTTCAATTAGTGCTTTTGTGGTAATTTGTTTGCTTTCTAATAATTTTAAGCGCTCATTATGCTTAACAATGCTTTTTTGTTTTTTATAATAGTTAATTATAAAATTTGGAAGAATATGTCGTAATAGATTTCTCAAATTAACTAACTAAGCCTTTATATAAATTAATCAATTTCACTTCTTCTTTGTTCCAATTATATCGCTCAACAATTAACTCTTTTCCTCTTTTAGATAATTTACCTCTTAATTCATTATTAGTTAACAATAAATTCATGGCATTAGTAATTTCTTCCACATTTTCGGGGTCAACAAAAATTGCACATTCAGAAAATAAGGTTCTCCAGTAAGGGAAATCGCTTGCTATGAAGGGCAAGCCATTATACATATACTCAAATGCTTTTATTGGCATACTAAGTAAATGATTAGGTGTAGATTTTAAAATTAAAATACCAATATGAGAAAATGCAATTAGTTCTTGTGCTTTTTCAAATGAAACCTTTCCATGGTAATTTATATTTTTCCATTCAGGTAAATTTTTACAAACAGTTTCGTATTCCTTTGTATCCCAATTTCCTAAAATATGAAATTGAGTTTTATTTGGAAGTGCACTGTATGCTAATGTTATTTCCTTAATATTTCGTATATAAAATAATCCACCTGCGTAAACAAAAGATACATCTTTTGATTTTTGAATGGCACTCGCATTTAACTCATTTATTAAAGGAAAATTAGAAATAACAACCGTCTTTTTTTCATTAAAACGAGGAACCATTAAATCTGTAACTACAATAATTTTATCAATAAAAAGGGTTATAAACTTTTGAAAACCTCCAAATAATGAAGAAACTATTGCTTGTATTATTCTATTTTTTAAATATGGTTTATGCAGAATTTGGTATACGAAATCTTCATGTGAATCAAAAATCACTTTTTTACCCATTAATTTGTAGAGTATAACAAATGGCAATAATTCGGGACTATGGATGTGAACAATTTTTGGATTGATTTTTAAAGATTTAAAAAAAACTACCCATGTTCCAAAAAATATACGTATAAATCGGTTATTAAAATCTGAAACTCTTATAAATGTTATGCCTTTTAGCTCAAAAGATTTATCGCATTTTATGAAACAATACACTTTATAACCCGCATTTACTAAAGAAACACATTCCTTTTTAGTAATACGAGCATCTGAAAGTTGATGTGTGTTAGATAAATGACAAATTTTAATTTGCATGATTTAGAACTCTTTTATACAAATCTAAATATTTTTCTTTAGCAATATCAAAAGTTCCTTGTTCTTTTATAATATTAAAATTATGTTCTAATCCAAGTTCTATATTTTTGAAAGTAGAAACAATAAAATCTTCATCAACATCATTTACAATTATGCCGTTAACGCCATTTTTAATCCACTCATTATTTGCGGGCAAATTACTTACAATTGGAACACAACCATAATACATAGCTTCTAATAAACTAACAGAAGTACCGTCACTTTCTGGTATAGAAACATATATTTTAGCTTTTTGAAAATACTCTGTATTTTTTTCTTGATTTATCCAACCAACAAAATCAACTTTACTTGTTAATTCAAGGTCAGATACCAATTGTTTTAAATTTTGAGTTTGAGAACCAGTTGCACCAATTACCAACTTATAATGATTGTTTTCGGGGTGTTTAATAAATTTACTAAATGCAATAATAATTTTATCAATTCTGTATAAGGGATTATGCAACCTATTTGAATAGATAATATCTTCTTTTTGAAATAAAATAGGTTTTAATTCAATTCCAAATAATATTTTTTCCTGGAATTTAGTAAGATTTAAAACACGTTTATTAATGGATTCAAACATAAAATTTGCATCAGCAGTTATGGCCTTACTATGTTTAAGCACATATTTAAGAATAAGGTTTAAAATTTTGCTCTTATCAGGTGTAACTAATACATCTGTTCCCCAAGCGGTAGAAATAATATTTGTAAAATTATTTTTTCGGCAAGCTCTTACTGCATAAAAAGCATTACTTGATAACTGATGTATATGGATAAATTGCGGATTTAAAGTTTTAATTTGTTCACTAATAATAGAAGTTGTTGCAAAATAATTTTTTAAAGAATAATGGAAATCAACTTTAACTGTGCTTACTTGATCTAATTCGCATGGTTTATCAGATATAACAACCACTTTTTTAAAGAATGGAATTATCATACTAATAAATTTAGTTAAATGAGTTCCTGCCGGACCAACAACTAAAATCGTATTAAATTCCTTTTGTTGCATTAATTAAACCTTTTACTTTGAATTTTAATTTATCACTAAAAGTAATTAATTTATCTTGATTTGTATTGACTAATTTGAGGTATTGAGCTCTGTTTTTAACTTTTGCATTTGCTATAAAATTAAACCAAAGCATATAAACAACTTCTTCTAATGCCTTATTTTTAATGTATAAAACAGTTGCATTTTTTTCTAAAATAGTATTTAACCATGCAGCACATTGCATCATAAGATCCTTATCATTAACATAATTAGCATTTGCAATTTTAAAATTCAGGTCGAATTGTTCTTTTGTTAAATCAATATTTAATTTTTTAAAAATATTTTTTTGAATTTCGAATACGGTATTTAATTTTTCCTCATGTTTTAATTTCGAAATTTGATTTTGATGAAACCTATATTTAATTAAAGGTTTTGGAATATTAATAATGTCACCATGATTTAACATTTCTGTCCAAAGGTGATAATCTTCGGAATATGGATAGGCACTATTGTAAGTTAATTGAAAATCATTAATAACACTTTTTTTAAACATTACTGTTGGGTGCGCCAATGGACATTTAAAAAAGCTCAATGCTCTTAAATGCTCTGGAGAATTCAATAATTTTCTTACGTTATTATTTTTATAATCTGAACCAAAAACAGTATACCAACTACCACAAGCTATAATATTTGAATTTTGTTTAAAAAACTCAAGTTGTGTTTTTAATCTATCAACTTCCATGATGTCATCCGCATCCATACGGGCTATATAATTACCTTTAGATAAACCAATACCTTTATTTAAAGTATATATTAATCCTTTATTCTCTTCATTTCTTAAAAAAACAATTCTTTCATCCTTAATAGAGTTAATTATTTGTATACTACTATCCCTTGAACCATCATCAATAATTATTAACTCAAAATTTGTAAATGTTTGATTTAATATACTGTTTACTGCTTCTAAAATATATTTTTCAGAATTATAAACTGGTAATAAAACCGATATTTCGGGAACTACATTTTTATCCATGAACTCGGAATTAAATCTTTAGTATTGAGGGATTTATTTGCAAACCATTGATTTGGTGCAATTACAATTTTATCTGTATGTTGGTTTAACCAAGCTCCCCACCAACTAAAACTACTATTTGCTATAATATTATGATTACATAAACTCATTAAATAAATGTCGAATACAGAATCATCTTTTTTATTAAAATCAATATACACGCACTGGTTTTGTATTTTTAAATGTTCTTTAACCCAATCCATATCGTCCGAAAAAATAAACACTTTTAAATCATTATGTTTTTCGTTTAAGTACTTTATGGATTCGTAATAATAACTTAAAGGCAATATTCCATGAAACTCACTTGCACCTTTATCCGAAACATAATCTCCTCGTCTGATATGTAAACTAACGGAGTTTGAATTTGCAATGAGTTGTTGGGCAATTTTTACTTTATCTGTAAATGGTTTATTTATGGTAAGTTCCTGTACTAATTCTTTACGAATATCAATAAAGAATTTTTCGGACTGCCAATAGCCATCTAAATAAGTGTTTTTAGGGAATTCAGTAAAACGTGCATCAAATTCAAATCCATTTTGGTAAGCATAAAAATACTTAGAATTTAATGCAGGAGAAATTTTACGTAATACTTTTCTATATAGCGATAATTTAGTAAACCTTTCAATATCAGCATCATTTGCAATTTCACATGATGTATGAAATAAATTAAGTTCAAAATTACGTTTGGTATATTTATCCTTTGGATCTTGATTTAATAAAGTTAAATCAAATTTTAAAGATGTATTGTGTTTAATAG
>CALMMX010000073.1 GCA_937868545.1 uncultured Bacteroidota bacterium | reverse complement strand
TATAATCAAAAAGCTAAAACTGGTAATAAGTATGGTTCTTTCAGATATGGCACTAATACAGCTGGAGATTATTTTTACACAAATGGTATTTTATTAAATGCTGGTACAACTTATTATGCATCTGCTGATTATATTACTGATGGTGGTGCTGGATGGTCTAATTTTTCATTATTATATGGAACAACACAAACTACAACAGCATTAACTGCAATTGCGTCAGCAACTGGAGCATTAAATAATACAATTTATAAAAATTTAAATGGTACATTTAGTGTAAGTGCTACAGGAATTTATTATGTTGCTGTAAAAGCAATAGGAACTTCTGCTCCTTGGTATTTATCTTTTGATGATTTATTAATTACTACATGTGCACCTCCTACTAGCGTTACTGTTAATAGTGTTGCTCAAACAAGTTTAAATGTAACTTGGGGAGTGCCTGCTACAGGAAGTCCTGCAAATTATGTTTATGAAATTCGTACTGCTGGTGCAGCTGGTTCAGGTACTACTGGTTTAGCTACTACAGGAACTGTTACAGCTCCAACTACTTCAGTAACTGTAACAGGTTTATCACCATTAACAGCTTATACAGTTTATGTAATGGGTGATTGTGGTTCTGGAAGCTTAAGTTCTTGGACTGCTCCAACTACATTTACAACATTAGCTAACTGTCCAGTTCCAACTTCATTAACTATTTCTGCTATCACTCCAACAAGTGCGGTAAGTTCTTGGACTGCTGGTGGTGCTGAAACTCAATGGGATATTTATTATGGTCCAGCTACTTCTGTTCCAACTGCAACTACAGTTCCAACTGCAACTGCAACTGCAACTAGCTATACTTTAAGTCCATTAACTCCATCTACAAGTTATTCTGTATATGTAAGATCTAATTGTGGCGCTGGTACAACAAGTATTTGGACTCCAGTTGCTGCATTTGCAACACCTTGTTTACCTCCAGATGTATTAACAACAACTGGTAATACACGTTGTGGTATTGGTACAACTACTTTAGGTGCAACTACAACTGGTGGTGCAACTTTACAATGGTATGCAAACCCAACTGGTGGTGCTGCTATTGGAACTGGTTCTGTATTTACAACTCCAACAATTTCTACTACTACTAATTATTATGTAACTTCTACTGGAGGTTTATCAACTTCTTTCTTAGGAAAAGCATCAACATTAGGAACTGATGGTACAAATACATCAGGTGCATATTTAATTTTTGATGCATTCTCTAACTTTACATTAAATTCAGTTGTTGTTTATCCATCTGGTACAGGTGCAGGAACAGTTGTTATTGCATTACAAAACTCAACTGGTACTACTTTACAAACTGCAACAGTTTCTGTTACTGGATCAGCTACAGCTGTGGCTCAAACAGTACCAGTTAACTTTAATATTACTCCAGGAACTGCATATCGTTTAGTTTACTTATCATCAACAGGTGGGGTAACTGCATTATACCGTGATTTCTCTGGAGCTACATTCCCTTACACATTGTCAGGAGTTACTTCAATTACTAATGGTTCAATTGGAGGTTACTATTACTATTTCTATAACTGGAGCGTAAGTTCTGGTTGCGAAAGTGCAAGAACAATGGTAACAGCTACTGTTACTGCACCTCCTGCTGTAACTTTAAGTACTCCAGCTGCAATTTGTGCAGGTTCAGGAATTGCTACTTTAAGTGTTACTTCAACTGTAAGTGATTTTACATCTTATGTTTGGACTCCAACTGTAGGTTTATATACTGATGCTGCTGCAACTACTGCTTATACAGGTGGTAATGCTTCAACTGTTTATGTTAATTCTGCAAGTGTTGGTACATTAAACTTTATGGCAAATGCTACTAATACAGTTACTGGTTGTGCAAATATTGCTACAACTTCAGTTACTACAAAAGAGGCTCCAACAAGTTTAACTGTAACAGGAACTCCAAATCCACTTTGTACTGGAAGTACTGTTTCATTAACTGCAACAGCTAATTCAATACCTGTAACATTATTTACAGAAGACTTCAATGGTACTTCTTCTGCATTTACTAATACTAATTTAACAACAACAACAGGTACAGGTACAGTTTCTTTAGCAGCATGGACTTTAAGAAATAGTCCTTATGCTTGTGGTGTTGGTACAATTTCAAGTAATGACTTATCTCAATTCTATTTAACTGATGCCGATGTGGTAGGTAGTGGAAGTAATACAAGAACGTTCTTACAATCACCAGCAATTAATACAACTGGAATGACAACGTTAAACTTGAATTTCTACCACTATTATAATTACTATAATACTAGTGATTCAGCTAAAGTTGAAGTTTCTACAAATGGTGTTACATGGTCAACATTAGTTAACTATTCAACTGGAGCAGTTGATATTGGTACTCCATCATCATTTGTTCCTGTAACACTTAACTTGAATGCTTATGTAGGTTTCCCAACATTATATGTACGTTACAGATATTCATCAACTTGGGGTTATGGATGGGCAATTGATAACTTTAGATTAAGCGGTACATCTTTAAGCGATTATTCATACGCTTGGACATCTGCACCTGCTGGATTTACATCTACAATTTCTAATCCAACAAATACACCAACTACAACAACAACATACTCTGTTGTAATTACTAATACTGCTACATCTTGTTCAAATACAGGAGCTGTAACAGTTACAGTAAATCCTTTACCAACAGTTGTTGCTTCTTCATCTAGTTCATTAGTATGTGCTGGTTTACCAGTTACTTTAACAGCAGCTACTACAGCTACTACAATTAACTGGAGTACTGGTGCTACTGCAGCTACTACAATTGCAAATCCAACTGTTGCAACAGTTTATACTGCAAGTGTAACTAGTTCTGCAGGTTGTGTTGGAACATCAACAGTATCTGTAAACATTAATGCTTTACCTACAGTTACTGCAAGTTCTACAAGTTCTGCAATTTGTGTTGGTTCTACAGCTACATTAACTGCTGCTACTACTGAAACAGTAATTAGTTGGAATACAGGAGCAACTACTGCTTCTATTAGTACAACCCCAACTTTATCTACAGTTTATACAGTATCAGTAACAAATACAAATGGTTGTGTTAAAACTGCAACTACAAACGTAACTGTAAATGCTTTACCAACAGTAACAGTTAGTGCATCTAATGCTACTATTTGTGCTGGTTCTGCGGTAGGTTTAAATGCTGCTACAACTGCTTCATTAGTAAACTGGAGTAATGGTGCAACTGGTTCTTTAATATCTGCATCTCCAATGTTAACTACAGTTTATACAGCTACAGTTACAGATGGTAATGGTTGTGTTAAAACTGGTTCTGTAAACGTTAATGTTAATCCTAAACCAAATGTTACAATTTCAACTACAAATTCTGTAATTTGTGATGGTAACACAGTAGTATTAACTGCTAGTACATCTGCAACATCTTATACTTGGAATACAGGTGCTACAACTGCATCAATTTCAATTACACCTACAGTTGCTACAAACTACATGGTAAATGTAACTGATGCAAATGGTTGTACTGGAAATGCAAGTATTTTAATAATTGTAAATCCTTGTACTGGAATTGAAGAAAACCAAAACTTTGCTTCAATTAACATTTATCCTAATCCAAACAATGGAATTGTTAATGTAACATTAACTTCTGCATTAGCTCAAAATTCTACTTTAGAAATTTATGATGCAATTGGTAAATTAGTTGTTAAACAAGCTTTAACAAGTGAGTTAAACACTATTAACATTTCTGATTTAAATAACGGTATGTATATGTTTAAAGTAATAAACAATACTAAAACTGTTAAATTTGGAAAAATTATTAAACAATAATAATTAGTTAAATTAAAAAAAAGGGTGATAGAATTCTATCACCCTTTTTTATTTATCTATATTTCCATAAATTAGTCTTTAAACATTATAACCTCAAAATCTATGAAACGAACTTTTACTTATCTAACAATTATTCATTTTTTATTTTTAATTCAATTATCATTAAAGGCTCAAACAAGCACATTTACTGCTTGTGTTGGCGATAACTTTTCTGCAAATGTTAACTCCTGTACGTATTCAAATTGTTCGAGTACAACTGCAACCGGTTGGAGTATATTTGGACCATCATTTAGTCATTCAGGAATAAATTACACGAGTTCCTTGTCTTTTTCAAACCCAATGCCTTGCAATAATGAAACCTTTTATTTTTTAAGCAGTGGAACATTTACAATTACTTCTACAAGTTTTTGTGGAAGTAGAACATTTATAATAACAGTTAATCCACGACCAACTGTTACAGTTTCGAGTGGAGCAATATGTTCAGGAAATTCTTATACAATTGTACCATCAGGAGCAAGTTCTTACACTTTTCAAGGAGGAAGTAGTATAGTTTCACCAACTACAACCACAACTTATTCTGTAATTGGAACAAGTTCATTAGGCTGTATAAGCACAGGTTCAGCAATAAGTACTGTTTCGGTTAATCCTAAACCTGTTTTGATTGCAACTACTACAACCTCATTAATTTGTGCAGGTAGTAGTGCAATTTTATCAGCTTCAACTTCAGCTATAACCTATTCATGGAGTTCGGGCGCCACAACATTAACTACAAGCGTAAATCCTACAACTACCACAACCTATACTATTGGAGCAATAAGTTCAGCGGGTTGTAGTAATTATGCAACTGTAACAATCAATGTAAATACTTGCACAGGTTTAAATGAATTTAACAGTAATGAAGCTAGTGTTTATCCAAACCCAGCAAATGAAATACTAAACATTAAATTAAATTTCAGCATTAATTCAAATATTACATTTGAAATTTATGATATTTCAGGAAGATTTATTTCGAAACACTATTTATTAAATGAAAGTAATGCAATTAACCTTGATGGTTTAAATTCAGGGTTATATATGTATAAAATCAATACAAGTTCAAACTCAATTAAATTTGGAAAATTCGTTAAACAATAACTTAATTGGTAGAAACAAAAAAGGCTATTTCTTATATTAGAAATAGCCTTTTTTTTTAATAAATTATTTTTACTAGAAAAAATCAAAAAAGAACATTACGGCAGCGTAATATTTATTTACACCATTAGCTGATCCAACAACGCTTCCGTTTTTACGAATATCACCATTTGATTCAACCTTTCCAACAACACTACCGTTGATACGCACATCGCCATTTGATTCTACTTTACCAATCACAGAACCATTTTTACGAATATCTCCATTAGATTCAATTTTACCTTTTACACTACCGTTAACTCTAATATCACCATTAGATTCAAACTTTCCTTTAACACTGCCATTTAAACGCACATCACCATTTTATTCGATTTTTCCATAAACAGATCCGTGTTTTCTTAAATCTTGAGCTGATATGGTATTAATAGCTAAAAATGCTACAGCTACCAAAAATACTTGTTTTAATTTCATATTATTTTTTTTAATTGTTTATACTAAACTAAATATAATAATTAAAATCAAATTAGCAAAGCATAGAAGTAAAATTCAAAATTAGGTTACTCAATTAAATGTGAGTACTTTTGGGTAAAATAAATCAATTAATGATATTTTCTATTATCATTATAATTAATCAAATAAATAATCAATAAATGACCTTTGCAGAATTAAACTTAATTAAACCATTATTAGACGCATTAATAAAAAAAGGATACACATCACCCTCACCCATTCAAGAAAAAGCAATACCACCTATTTTATTAGGTAAAGATATTTTTGGCTGTGCACAAACTGGTACAGGAAAAACAGCAGCTTTTGCACTTCCTATATTGCAATTAATGAATGCTAATAAAACTCCCAATAAAAGAAGGGAAATAAAAGCATTAATACTTGCCCCTACACGAGAATTAGCCTCTCAAATTAGCGAAAACTTTAAAGAATATGGTTCAAATTTAGGATTTGTACATGCAACTATTTTTGGAGGAGTTTCTCAATTTCATCAAGTAGAAGCATTAAAAAAAGGAGTAGATATTTTAATTGCAACCCCAGGTAGATTATTAGATTTAATGAATCAGGGATTTATTAAACTTGGCGGTATAGAATATTTTGTATTAGATGAAGCTGATAGAATGCTAGATATGGGCTTTATTAACGATATAAAAAAGGTAATTGCAAAACTTCCAGCAAAAAAGCACACCATGTTTTTTTCTGCTACAGCAGCGCCAAATATTATGAAACTTGCTAATACTATTTTACAAAATCCTGTTAGCGTAGCGGTTAATCCAGTTTCTTCAACAGCAACATTAATTAAACAAAGTGTATATTTTGTAGAAAAAGCAAAAAAGACTAATTTATTAAAGTTTGTATTAAAAGAAAATAACATTAAACATGTTTTAATTTTCACAAGAACCAAACATGGTGCAGATAAGGTAGCAAAAGCATTAAATGCCTTTAATATTAAAGCTGAAGCCATTCACGGAAATAAATCTCAAAACTCCAGAGAAAGAGCTTTAAAAGGTTTTAAAGATAGGACTCTGCAAGTGCTAGTAGCTACAGATATTGCATCGCGTGGGATTGATGTAGACAAACTTACCCACGTAATAAATTTTGAAATTCCTGAACAAGCCGAAACTTATGTGCATAGAATTGGACGTACAGGTAGAGCTGGTGAAAAAGGTGAAGCAATTTCGTTTTGTACTAGAGAAGAAATGCCTTATTTTAAGGATATTCAAAAATTAATTAAAAAGGATATAGAAGTTGTAAAAAAACATCCTTTTAGTTAATAGCATTATTAATTATTACTAAGATTTATTCTTAAATATGCCAGTAATTTTATCTTTTAGATGAATTACTTTGGCTATGTTTTCTTGAATAGCAGGCACTGTCATTTCAGTTATTTGAGAATCACTTAAAGACTTTAATGATTCGGGGTAAAACAGTAAAAAGCTCGTAAATTCATTGTTTTTGCTCAATAATTTTGGCATATTATCAACATTAAAATCGTAGGAAACAGTTTGCTTTCTGCCACTTAAAAACACATATAAGTCATCTGAATTTACTTTTTCAATAATATCGTTATTATCAAAATTATTAATCATTAAGTAATTATAAAACTCACGTTTTTTATCTTTTATAATTGATGTAAAAGCATCTATTGTTTTTTGTTGACCGTAAATAACAGAGTTTACTCCTACCTGTTTTAAAATAGCATTTATTTTTTTTGACACTAAATTAAACCCACTTTCTAATTCGGCATTAGGAGTTAATACAACTACCAATTTACTGTAAGTATTTAATGGCTGAATAATCTTTGAAATAATAATTGACTGTTTTGTTTTTACCAAAAGATTATCAGCAATGGTACCGAAAATTAAATTACTAGTGGCCTGCTGAGCTTTCCAACTAATTAATATATCAGATATATTATAAGCTTTTGCGGTTCTTGCAATACCATCAACAATGCTTAAATCTACCTTTTTTAAAACTTGAACTTTTTTATCGCCTGAAGAAATTTGTTCTACAACACTGTCAATTACCTTTTTTACAACATTGATTTTTTCATCCGCTTCATCACTATCCTCAACAATTGACAGTGGATAAATTGGTTCCATAGATTTTGGATCTTTTATAATTAATGATAAATCAATTAAACGAGCAATGTTTTCGGGATTACTAACAGGTATTAAAATACGCTCCGTTCTATCAATTACTTTTTTAGAACTTTCGTTATCTGCAATGGCAATTTTTCGAGCAGCACGTTCAGTTGCAAAAGAACTAACCATACATGTAATTAAAATTAGAATAATAGTACCATTAATTACATTTTGATCAAACATTCCTTTATCATAACCAACCTTTATAACAGCTAAAGTAGCAGCCGCGTGTGATGCACTTAAACCAAACATGACACGGCGTTCGTATTTAGTATATTTATAAATAAAGCCAGTTACTTGAGCTGCAAGCCATTTTGTTAAAAGTGCAACAGCACTTAATATACCAGCAAAAACAAGAGCGTCAGTTCCTTTAAAAAACAAAGAAAAATCGACCAACATACCAGCACTTATTAAGAAAAATGGGATAAAGATGGTATTACCAATAAATATTACCCTATTCATTAAAATAGAATTATGTGGAATAACTCTATTTAAAGCCAAACCAGCTAAAAAGGCACCGATAATTGGTTCAACACCTGCTAATTCGGAGAAAAAACCTGATATAAAAACTACAGCAAGCACATAAATATATTGAGAACTCCCCTGCCCTTCTATGTTTCTAAAAAACCATCTACTTACCTTTGGTAATAAATATAAAACCGAAAATGCCAATAATGATAATGAAAGTATTAACCGAATCCAAAATTGAGAATTAATTTCACCATCCACTACATTTGTAATAACACCTAATAAAATAAGAACTGCACTATCTGTAATAATTGTACCACCAAAAGAAATTTGTACAGCTCTATTCTTAACTATACCCATATTACTTACAATAGGATAACTAAGTAATGTGTGGGTACTAAACATACTAGCTAGCAATAATGCAGGCCATAAGGTAAAATTAAACACATAGGTACAAACTATAAAACCAATAATTATAGGTATAAAAAATGTAAAGGCACCAAAAACAACACTTTTAGAACGATTACGCTTATACTCTTGCATATCAATTTCTAAGCCAGCAAGAAACATAATATACAGTAATCCTGTTTTACTGAATAACTCGAAACTAGTTGATTTCTCGATGATATGTAAAGTATTTGGACCGATAATAACACCTGCTATGATTAAGCCAATAATACCAGGTATACGAAAACGCTTAAGAATTAATGGGGCAAATAGAATGATTAATAAAACAAGGGATAGTATTAAAACTGGGTTTTTTACAGGGAGATTTTGATTAAAAAATTCCTTAATCATTAATAAATTTCCACTAATTTGTAACATACCTGTTGTTTTTACAAAATTAGTCAAATTCTTAAATCAATTACATAAGAGCTAAATTAAATTTAAGTCAAAAAAGAGATTAATCAACCCCATCAAGTGTGATAATGTATACAGGATCAAGCAAATTTTTATCTATAACTAGGTTTAAAACCTTAACTCTATCTTTAACTTCGGATAATTCTTGATTTATAAATGAATTTAAAGCATTAGCTTTTGAATTTTTAATAGAAGTATAAAATACATTTATTTTGTCTTTACCAATTATAACTAAGGATTTATCAATTATTGATGTTTCAGATTTTACCCTTCCAGCAATTTTATCATCTATATATTTTACAAATAATGAATCTGTTAGTTTAATCTTTTTATCCATATTTCTATCAAATGCAGCTGAATCCAATTGTAAGACATCTTTTGCATAACATTTCTTAATTTCGCGGATTGTAAGAAGTTCTTTTTCTTTAACGGTATCAGTATTTAATTCAATTTCGCACATTAACTCTTGTTTATCTTTTAACAAACCATTTATTTGTTTGAAACTAGATTGTTGCTTTTTAGTTAAATCTGTTTCAAGATAAGCTGATTCTATTTCAATTTCTGAATTATCTTTTTTACGCAACATGCCACCAATTAAATTTACTGGAGCCGAAATAGTTTTAACCATTAAATTCTTGACTAATTTTAATACTATAGGTTTTATTTTATAGTTAGGATCATCTAAATTACCATCAACTGGCATATCAATGTCAACATTGCCTTTTTTATCTCTTAAAATAGCTAATAATAGTTTTAATGGCACATTGTACTGCCTTAACTCCTTATGTTTTTTTCCAACTTTAGATTTTTCCAATAAAAACTTAGTGGAACTGTTTAATTTATTATCTAAAATTTTAATGCTACTGTTAATATTTAAATTTCCTTTTTTAAATGGGAAACCAGTGTAATATTTGCTGTAAGCATTAAAAGTAGTAAGAGGAAATTTATTAATATTAATATTTACAATCATATCTTTAAAATTTTTGGCATCTGCAGTAAAATCAACAGCTAATTGCCCCACATCATTTAATATTGAACTTAATCTTGCTGATACACTGTCGTTAGATGATGAAATTCTACTTGTTGCAATATTTAAACTTTTAGTTTCAATGCTCATTTTTTCCCCCACCAAAAAATCATTATAAACCACATTCGCATTTGTTATTTCAAATTTATTTGCACTATAAGTATTCAAAATCAAATCCTTAGATATTTGTTTAAAATAATCATAGATATAAACAAACACATTTGAACTGCTATTTGAAGTGGCAGGTGTAACAACAGTTGCCGTATCATTACCTTTTACAACTACAGCAGTATCTAATTGTTGGTACAACCTATTAATACTATTGCCATTAGGATACATCTCAAATAAGAAATAAGGATCTGATAAGGTAATAGCATCTATTTTATAAATATTTTTAGCAATATTTAGAGTATCAATTTTTATTTTTAATTCATTCCAAGAAGTAAGCTTTTGATCATAGGCATCAATAAATACAAAATCATTTACCCCTAAATCACCACTTATTACAAAATCTGAAGCCGTTTTGGTGTTTCCTTTTACAAAAGATTTTACACTTAAATAAGAATGTAATTTATTAAATCTTAAAAAATCTTTCACATAAGGATTTAATTGATCCATTGGAAAGTGCTTTAAATCAATAGCCACATCATAAAATTGTTTTTTTAAATCATATTTTAAATTTAAAGCTAGTTTACCTTCTTCATTAATTTTTGAAAGCAATGTAAGTGCAATATCATTTTTATAAGTAGCAAACTTTGGAACAATTAAAGTATATTTTGAGAGCCAAAATCTTACATTTCTATCACCATCTTTATATGAAAATAAACTATTAGAAATTTTCACATTTTCGATTAGCACTTTAAACTCATCCTCTGAACTAGATTTCTTTTCTACCTTTTTAGTCCCATCATCTTTTGTTAGCTCAGCTATTTTCTTAAGAATATCATCAAAATTTAACTTACCCGATTTACTCAAAATATTTACATATAAATTATTTATTTCCAATGGATAAATATTTAATTCGTTTTTGAATAATGGAGCATAATCAGTTTGAGTATAAAACTTTGACCAACTTATAAATGGTGTTTTACCATCTTTTTCATATAATTTAAAATCATTAATTTCTAATGATGCCGTAAAAACATTAATATGAATATTGTTTAACGAAATTTCTCTCCCTAAATACTGCTTATCGTATTTTTGAATGGCATACTTAGCAATAGGATCAATAAATAAGATTACTAAAACTAAAAACGCTAATACTACTATAAATAAAATTGAAAGGTATTTTAGTATTTTTTTAAGAAACTTCATTAATTATAAAAAGAGACCTTAAATTTAATACTTTATTTAAGATTATATCACTAAAATCCGTTTTTCTAAATTCTATTTAATTTCCAATCTAAAAACCTTTGAAGTTTTACGGTCTTCTTTTAATCTATCTACAATTAAATTTTCTGAAATAGATTCAAAATACCTAGGGTATAAATGAACATCTTCTTCTTTGATATCAAATATTGATTTTTTTACCATTTTACCATCATTGCCAATTTTAACACATGTAAGGTAACCACCTCTTCCACTCGTGTGTGAGTATGGAGTTTCTGATAAACTTAAATTCATATTCTTAACATTATCTAAATAAAAAAAATAATCTTCGCCTTTATATTGATGGTAATGGAAAGATAAATCTGCAGTGCCACTACCAGATTGTTGTTTAGGTATTTTATTACACCAAATTGTTTTACCTTGTTTGTCTACTTTTAAAACTAATAAATCATTATAATAATAAGTATAAGTTGTGGTAGTAGTTTTACCATTGTAGTAAGTATGAGTTACCACGTAATATTCTTCTCCAATAATAACCATACTTCCATCTGGGTTAAAAACTATTTTTTTGAAAGTTAAGTTTGCTGCCTCTAAATCACTATCCTTATTTTTTTTATCCATTTTGCGTTTAGTTCTTTCCGACTCATAGGCTTTTAAAACCTCAGCAGGAAATTCACAATATGTTTTTTGAATATTCTTTACCGTATTATTTTCATTATACTCAAGTTTAATTACATAGGCCCCATCAGAACCAGAACTATTCTTTTTATTTGAATAATAACCAACAATAACAATATCATGATTTAAATCTTCTTGTAATAATACAGAATGGGTAAACTTATTTTCTAAATTAATTTTTATGGCTTGTAGATTATTATCTTTTTGATTAACTCTAATCAACTCATAACGCATTGCATTTTTATTTTCATGATCTACTTCTCCATCAATTTCATTATTTATTTTTACACTTGTTAGCATATAAATATTACCTCTAGAATCTACTTCATAATCTAAATTATTCATATCAGCTTCCGAATAAGGCATTTCAATTTCCGATGCATATAATTTTTTCATATTTGCATCATATAAATTAAAACCAATAATATCTTTATTTAATTTATCTCTTCTTTCTTTAGGTTTAACTCTGTAAGTTACAAGCATTTTTGAACTATCAGATGAATAATTAAAACTATATTTACCATAAGGATCTAGGCGCCCAGTTTCAATCAATTTAATTTCATTAGATTCAAATTTTATTGCCTTTTTATTAAATGGCAATGCAAATAATCTTTCGGTTTCAGTTCTTCTATCCCAAGTAGAATAAAACCAATAATAATTATCTTTTACACTAAAAAAGCCTTCATTAGCAAATTTCTTGCTGTCATCTGGTAACAATACCGTTTCTTGTTTTTTCAAACTTTTAAATTTATCATCAAAAATTTGAAACACCATATCATCCCCTTTTCGAAAATAAACTTCGGCATAATCATTTGAATTGAACTTATAAAAGCCCATATCTTCGTGTTTTCTAACGGTTTCAAACTCCTCACTAAAACTATAATTAATGGTTTGTGCAAAAAGTGAATTTGATAATAAGGTTAAGAATAGTATTTTTTTCATGGTTGAACTTATAATGTAATGTTTGAATTTTATACAAAAAAAACAGTGGCTATTAACCACTGTTTTTTATTTTTTATTTCTTTTTAGCAGCTACTTTTTTAGGAACCGCTTTTTTACTTGCTGCTTTTTTAACAGCAGTTTTCTTGGCAGGTGCTTTTTTAGTTGGTGCCAATTTTACAACAGTAGCTTTTTTAGGGGCTACTTTCTTTGTTGCAGTTTTTTTAGCAGTTGCTTTTTTCTTAAATGCATTTGGTACTTGAGTAACAATCATTTCTTTTACTTCCTCAATTGTTAATGTTGCTAATTCTTCAGGTGTAAATTTACCTCCACCATTTTTAATTAACTTAAGTTGTAATTTACCAAATTTAATTTGTGGTCCCCAACGCGCATTTTCAACCGATATTTTTTCTTCTGGCCAATTTTGAATGTAACGATTTGCTTCTTTATCTAATTTCTTTTCTATTAATTCGTCAATATCACTTTGAGATAAATTATCAAAATCATAAGCACGTGGTACGTTAATAAACATTCCATCGTATTTAATAAATGGCCCAAAACGTCCTTTACCTTTTGTAACTCCCTTGCCTTGATAATGAGCAATTGGTGCATCTGCTAATTCTTTTTCTTTAATAATTTCTATGGCTCTTTCCATATCCATTGTTAATGGATCAATAGTACGAGGTATTGAAATAAAAGCCTCATCTAATTTAATGTATGGACCAAAACGACCAACACCAATAACTACTTCTTTACCTTCGTATGTACCTAAATTCATTGGTAATTTAAATAAATCCAATGCATCTTCTAAAGTTATAGTATCTAAACTTTGTGTTTTTCTTAAACTAGCAAACTTAGCAACTTCACCAGTTTCTTCATTTGTTTCACCAATTTGAGCTAAAGGACCAAATCTTCCAATTCTAACAATAATAGGTTTTCCACTCACTGGGTCAATTCCTAAACTACGCTCACCACTTGCACGTTCACTATTTTCCATAGTGTTTTCAACTGTTTTGTGAAACGGAGTATAAAACTCGCCTAACATTTTTTGCCAATCTAAATGACCTTCAGCAATTTCATCAAACTCCTCTTCTACTTTTGCAGTAAAATTAAAATCCAATATTGTAGGGAAATACTGTAATAAAAAGTCATTTACAACCATACCAATATCAGTAGGAAATAATTTTGATTTTTCGGCACCCGTATTTTCTGTTTTAATTTCTTTTGTTAAGTTTTGTTTTACCAAAGTTAAACAAGTATAATTTCTTGGAGAACCTTCTCTGTCTGTCTTTTCAACGTAATTACGCTTTTGTACAGTACTAATTGTTGGGGCGTAAGTTGACGGACGACCTATTCCTAGTTCTTCTAATTTCTTTACTAAACTTGCCTCAGTATATCTTGCTGGGTGGTGAGTAAAACGTTGAGTTGCTGAAATTTCTTTACTTTCAATTTTTTCTCCAACTTTCATTGGTGGAAGTATTGATGAATTTTCTTCGTCAGAATCTTCATCATCAGTTCCTTCCATATATACTTTTAAGAAACCATCAAATTTTAATACTTCACCTTGCGCAACAAATATTTCAGAAGCACCGCTTACATTAACTTTAACTGTAGTTTTTTCTAATTCAGCATCGCTCATTTGGCTGGCAATGGTACGTTTCCAAATTAAATCATACAATCTAATTTCATTACGTTCGCCATCAATTACGGTTCTATCAATATAAGTTGGACGAATTGCCTCATGCGCCTCTTGAGCACCTTTACTTTTGTTCTTAAATTTACGCGGAGTAAAATATTTTTCGCCATAATTTTGATTAATGGCTTTATTTGCTTGGTCCATGGCTGTATCCGATAAATTAACGGAGTCAGTTCTCATGTATGTAATTTTACCAGCCTCGTATAAACGCTGTGCAACTTGCATAGTTTGTGCTACTGAAAAACCTAATTTACGAGCTGCTTCTTGTTGTAAAGTAGAAGTAGTAAAAGGTGCTGCGGGTGTACGTTTTGCAGGTTTAGTTTCTAAACTATCTATAGTAAAAGTTGCAGGTTTACATTTTTCCAAAAAAGCTTGAGCTTCTTGTTCAGTTGCAAAACGCTTGTCTAACTCAGCTTTTAATATACCGGTTCCAACAGTAAATAAAGCAGATACTTTAAATGCTGAAGTAGAATTAAATTTTTGAATTTCTCTTTCACGTTCAACAATTAAACGCACAGCGACCGATTGTACACGTCCAGCTGATAAACTTGGGCGAACCTTACGCCATAAAATTGGAGACAATTCAAACCCAACCAATCTATCTAAAACACGACGAGCTTGTTGAGCATTAACTAAATTAATATCAATTTCGCGAGGATTTTCAATAGCCTTTAAAATTGCAGGTTTAGTAATCTCATGAAAAACAATACGTTTTGTGTTTTTAGGATTTAAATTTAAAGTTTCGTACAAATGCCAAGAAATAGCCTCTCCCTCGCGATCTTCATCGGATGCTAACCAAATCATATCAGCACCTTTAGTTAATTTCTGTAATTCAGCAATTACGCGTTCTTTATCCGGTTGTACCTCATAGGTTGGTGTAAAATTATTTTCAATATCAACGCCAAATCCTTTTTTTACTAAGTCTCTAATATGTCCGAAGCTTGATTTAACGATAAAATCTTTCCCTAAGAATCCCTCAATGGTTTTAGCCTTTGCAGGGGACTCAACTATCACTAAATTTTTTGCCATTTATGTGTATATATATGTATAAAATATGAACTAAAAGTTTAAAAATGCTTCAAAATAAACTCTAAAATGAAGTATTTATATTCTTAAAAAGTTTGCAAAGAAAAAAAATAAAAATTGAATAAACCTAATTTTTTATTTCTTAAGCGTATTTCTCTAAACAATTTTAGTTAAAAAATGAACCCTAAACATTTGAAAATAAGCATTTTAAAAATTAAATAAAAAAAATTATTTAACAGATGTGAAAAATCGAATTAATGCCAAAATGTCAGAACAAACCCTTATCTTTGCGTTTTATAGGTAATACATGGAAAACAAAATTATAGATGAATCTAAACAAGGTGAAGCATTAGTTCGTGAAGCTGCAAAAAACACATTAACAAATGGTAAGAAAATGTTTTTGGAGAGTTATGGATGCCAAATGAATTTTGCAGATAGTGAAATTGTTGCTTCAATTTTAATAGATAAAGGATATACCACAACAAGCGATTATAAAGAAGCTGATTTGATATTTGTAAACACCTGTTCTATTAGAGAAAATGCTGAAGACCGAGTGCGTCAGCGATTATATGATTACAAAAAAGTAAAAAAAACTAATAAAAACCTATTAATTGGAGTGTTAGGCTGCATGGCAGAGCGTTTAAAACACCAGTTTTTAGAGCAAGAAAAATTAGTTGATATGGTAGTTGGTCCTGATGCTTACCGCGATTTGCCAAATTTAATAGCAGTTGCAGAAGGTGGTCAACAAGCAATAAACGTAATTTTAAGCAAAGAAGAAACTTATGCGGATATTTCGCCAGTGCGTTTAGATGCTAATGGAGTAAGTGCTTTTGTTAGTATTATGCGCGGTTGTGATAATATGTGTAGCTTTTGCGTTGTGCCATTTACAAGAGGTAGAGAAAGAAGTCGTGAGCCTGAAACTATTGTAAAAGAATGTAAAGAGACTATTGAAAAAGGATATAAA
>CALMMX010000072.1 GCA_937868545.1 uncultured Bacteroidota bacterium | reverse complement strand
AAAGTTGGTTGAAATTATTGGAGTTAAAAAAACAATTTCCTGATAATATTAATTTGATTAAGCTAACAAAAAATTTTGGACAAAATGGAGCAACATTATGTGGTATTGGAGAAGCAAAAGGTGAATTTGTAGTTACTATAGATGATGATTTGCAGGTTCATCCAAGAGAAATTAAAAAGCTAATAGATTATTATAATATTCACCAATCTGATGTTATTTATGGAGTTTATAAAGCTAATAAAGATGCAGTTATAAGGAATTTTGGATCAAAATTAATTAAAAAAGTATTTACTCGTTCTGAAGGTGGTTCAAATATTGGGTCATCAATTAGGTTAATAAAATCTAATATTGCCGATTATTTGCGTAACCATTCTCAAGACCATTTATTTATAAATCAAGTTATATCTTGGTATACTTTTGATACTAAGTTTGTTGAAATTTTGAGAGATGAGCGTTTTGAAGGTAAATCTGGATATAGTTTATATAAATTATTTTCAATAGCCTTTCGTTTAATATTTTTATATACTACTATTCCATTAAAAATAATGATAGTACTTTGTATAATCGGATCCTTGGGATCATTGATGCTTGCAAGTTACTATATTTATCAGCATTTTGCATTTGGATATGGATTGGGTTTCTTAGCATTAATTGTAATGGCAATTTCACTTGTATTAGCAAGTATTAGTATTATGGGAATATATCTAAATCGTATATATTCTTCCAGAGTAAAAAAACCTCATTACGCTATTAAAATTAAGATGTAATGATTATTGCAAAATACGGTATAACTTTAGAAAGACTTTCTCTCGATGATTTAGAATTGGTTAGAAATTGGAGAAATGCTGATCACGTTAGGTTAAATATGAAATTTCAGCATTTGATTTCAACTGAAATGCAATTAAATTGGTTTAGTAATCTTGACATAAACTGTAATTATTATTTCATAATAAAAGATAAAGCAAAAAAAATTGGCATCGTAAATCTTAAAGAAATTGATTGGTTATTGAACGAAGCTGAGGCTGGTATTTTTATAGGAGAACTGGATTATTTAAATACTGTATTTCCTATGCTTGCTACAATTTGTATTATGGAATTTGCATTTGATGAATTAAAAATTAATACTCTTAAAGCTAAAATAGCTTCAAATAATGTAAAAGTTATACTATTTAATGAAAGTATTGGCTATAAGAAATGTGAAGAACAAAATGATATTAATTTTCATTATTATTCTACTAATAGTGATTTGTTTAAATCTGCAATAAAAAATATTAGAAATACATTAGATAAATTAAATTGATTTATTTTCTATTTAGTAATTTATCAATCTCTAATTTTACGACCAATCTTATTGGTATACATGGATGTAAGCCCCATTTAATAAATCTAATTGGCCAAAGCCTATTTGAGTATGGGAATTTTTCCAGGTCCATATTATTATAAAGTAATGGTACTAAATTCCAAAATTGTATTTTATTATAATCAAAGTACTCTTTAGGAGCTCTTTTTTTATATATTTCCATACCTATATGAAATGTAATATTTTCATTTTCATATAGTTTAAAATTTTCACTTAATGCAAACAGATTTTGTGAAAATGAAATTTCGATAAATGGTACACCAATGCAAATACCATTTAGTTTAAATTTGGGAAACAAATCTCTGTGAAAAATAAAGCAATCAAACCCAGGATGACTTTTTCCGAAGTCATTTTCAATCAATTTTAAGTCATCAACACTTTTATATTGTGCTGTTAATCTTCTTCTATTAATAATAAATGCATCATAACCATCATCTATAAATTTATTTACTTTTAAATAAAAATCTGGATATAGACCAATATCAACATTGCTATAAATAAGATATTCAGCTTTGCTAGCATTATATAATCGTTCTAAAATATCAATAATGAATGGGAGTTTAATTGGATGATTAAAGTTGTTTTTAGTTAATACCGAACGGTTTAAATTTTCGGTTTGATTAAAATCCTTAGGTATGATTTTTTTGTCCTCTTCAAATTGTGCAGTGTATAATTCTACGCTAATTACATCTTTTGCTTTTTGTTTTGCATTAATCATACTTGCAAACGTAATGGGCTGAGCAGTATATAAATCCGACGATTTATCTGCAATAAAGGGATTGATAATATGTGCAATGGAGTGCATTATATTCATCTAATATATTAAAAATTGATTTGTTCTCAATTAAACTTTATTGCTATTTTTGTTTAAATCCATCATTTTGAGACATTACCCTAAAATATCAATTGTTACTGTTAACTTTAATGGCTCTAAATATTTGGAAGAAACTATACTTTCTGTTTTAAATCAAAATTACCCAAATTTAGAATATATTATTATAGATGGTGGTAGTAATGATGGTAGCCTTGAAATTATTAAAAAGTATGAAAGTAGATTATCCTATTGGATTAGTGAAAAAGATGAGGGACAATACCATGCTGTACAAAAAGGGTTTGAAAAGGCTACTGGTGATATAATGGCATGGATTAATTCAGATGACTTATACGCACCTAATGCTTTTTATGGAGTGGCACAAATTTTTGAAGAATTTTCGCATGTTAAATGGTTAATGGGTATTCCAAGAGAATACAATGAACAAGGGGTTATGATGAGCCGAATAACTTTACCTTGGGGGCGTTGGTCTAAGCATAGATATTATACATATGATTTTCAATTCATACAACAAGAATCAAGTTTTTGGAAACGTGAGTTATGGGAAACAGCTGGTAGTAAAATGAATTTGGATTATAAGTATGCGGGCGACATGGAATTATGGTCGCGGTTTTTTAGACATGAGAAACTTTATACTACTATTGCTACATTTGCGGGATTTAGATACAATAGTCAAAATCAGCGCTCTATTGAATTTAGGCAAGCTTATTTACAAGAATGTGTGAATGTTATAAAAAATGAAATAAAGCAAATGCCAATCATAAAACGCTTAGGTTATTTTTTTCTGAGAGGCTTGGGATTAATTTTTGGTATCTTTTTCTTTTATGATGTTCCTATTTTAAATTTAATTTTCCCTTTACTATTTAATATTCCGCGCCCAATTAATTATGATTTTACTAAAATGAAGTTTGTTCATAAAAATTTATTAGTAAAACTCCCTCCTTTGTTTTTATGGAATAGGCAAGTGCATAAGAAAATGTTTAAAAAATAGATGTATGTTATTTGACACTATAAATTTTGGGATTTTTTTACCTATTGTATTTTTACTCTATTGGTTTGTTGCTCGTAAAACTGTAAATAATCAAAATTTACTATTGTTATTAGCAAGTTATTTTTTTTATTCCTGTTGGGATAAACGATTTTTATTTTTACTAGTAGCATCTACTTTACTAGATTATTTTGCAGGTTTATTAGTTAATAGGTCAGCAACAGTTAGTCATAAAAAAAGATGGATGATTTTAAGTGTTTGTATTAATTTATCATTACTTGGATTTTTTAAATATTACAATTTTTTCGTTTCATCATTTTCAGAAATGCTTTCTAAATTTGGGATAGCTAATAGTGATTTTACATTAAATATTTTTTTACCTATAGGTATCTCATTTTATACATTTCATGGTTTGTCATACATAATAGATATTTATAATGGAAAAATAGCTCCTGAAAAGAATTTTGTGAATTATGCTGTTTTTGTAAGTTTTTTTCCTTTATTAGTTGCTGGCCCTATTGAGAGAGCCACTCACTTACTTCCTCAAATTAAAGTAAAAAGAGAGTTTGACTATTCTAGAGCAGTTGATGGATTAAGACAAATATTATGGGGATTATTTAAAAAATTAGTAATTGCAAATCATTGTGCTGTATATACTAATATTATTTTTAATGATTCAACTATATTTACGAGTAGCACTTTATTTATGGGGGCTCTTATTTTTGCCATTCAAGTTTATGCTGATTTTTCTGGGTATACTGATATTGCTATTGGTACCGCGAAATTATTTGGCATTGAATTATTACAAAATTTTTCATTCCCCTATTTTTCAAGGAATTTAACTGAATTTTGGAGACGTTGGCACATATCACTTTCCTCTTGGTTTAGAGATTATTTATATATTCCACTTGGAGGAAACAGAAACGGTAAATTAATAACTATAAGAAATACTTTTATTATTTTTTTAGTTGGTGGTTTTTGGCATGGAGCTAGTTGGACATTTATTGTTTGGGGATTTGTAAATGCCCTTTATCTCGTTCCATCAATTTTATTTCCAGATAAAACTATTATGACTGATGTTGTTGCTAAAGGAAAGTTATTTCCAACACTTATGGAATTAGCAGGTATGCTTAGAACTTTTGTGTTAATTGCTTTGGTATGTATATTTTTCAGATCCCAAGATTTAGCTCATGCCATAACCTATTTTTATGGAATGGGTTCAAAAACATTATTTACTTTACCTGCATTAAGACCAATAGCTCTATTTTTTTTAATAGGATTTTTTATTTGTGTGGAATGGGTTGGTCGAAATGACAAACATGCCTTGCAAAATTTTGCTTTTAATAAACCAAAAGTTATTCGCTTAGCATTTTATTACTTTCTTATATTAGCTATTTATTTAAGCAAAGTCCCGGAACAGCAATTTATTTATTTTCAATTTTAGTGCATGAATTTATTTATAAAAAAAAACCTTATTTTTTTAATACTACTACCTTTTTTAATTTACTTATTATCTGTTTTTCTAGTATACAGTAATGTATATAAAAAAATAGCAACAAATTCATTGATATACCAAGCTTTAGATAAAAGTCGCAAAAAACAAATAGCAAAAAAAATAATATTAGGAGATAGTGTAGGAGAGCAATTATTTTCTTGTTATTCAGAAAGTGACACGCTTTTATCTTTAGCTACAAATGCTTCAATTAATATGGTTGGGCAGTATTTATTATTAAATAATTATTTAAATGCAGGAAATAAAATTGAACAGGTTTATTTAATTTACAATCCTTTAGGATTTAAAAATAATATGGAAGGGCATATAACATATCATTTTTTTTTAAAACCTTTTTATAGAGATGAGTATAAACCACTATTTTCAAAAACAGTCCTAACCCAATTAAACAAAATTCCTTTTATATCAATATGTCAAAATCCGCTTGTATTATCAAGTGATTGGGTCCCACCTAAAAGAAATTACCCTATAAATGAGACAAATGATACTGTTTTTTTATCTCCTATTTCTATAGAATATTTGCACAGAATAAAGAAGCTTAGTATCATTCATAATTTTAAATTCAAAATAATTTCGCCACCCGTTATTATTTCGAATAAACAAAAAATTAATAAGTTAGATAAACAATCAATAAACTCAAGTAATCTAACTGAAGAATTTAAAGATTATTTCGAACAAATCATATATTTAAATGACTCATGCTTCATGGATGAATTTCACTTAAACAATCCTAAAGTCTATTCAGAATCATTTAAAAATAAGTTTATACTTTAAGTAATTATGGCGCAATATATTTATAATACCAAACTTCAAAATCGAGCCATTGTTTAGTAGTTTTATCAAATTCATTTTCTAATGTTTTCTCGAATTCTTTTTTATTATAGAAATTGCGCTTCCATATTTTAATATCATTTAAACAATCGGTATAAGCCTTATGATGAGTATTCGGGATTTGATGTTTTGGTTCAATTCCAATATCCATATTTGGTATTACGCTATCTTCTCTGTTTGTTAATGGTGAGTTGGAAGGAATCTTAGTAAATGCTGTATCAGCATATTTAAAAATTTTATTGTAAAAATTATAGTTCTCTAATTTACTTAAGGGAACTTGAATCAATAATTGTAAAAAACGGCTGTCCCAAAATGGGGAAAACCCATGATTCATTAATTGAAATGGTTGAACCCAATGCCCCCTTGTACCACTATAAATGTTTGTGAAAAAACTTCTTGTCATTTGATGAGTCATAAATAGGTGTTCATTTCCTTGTAATGACTCAATCTCATTTTTATAGGCATGATAAGGATGCATTTTATGTTTAAATCGAAACCACCAACTAAATATAGATTTGTATGTTGCATCTACTTCTTCAAAATTTAGTTTTTTATGAATTGGAGCTGCCTTTAAAAAAAAGCCACCTAAAAATTCACCACCATGCCACCCTCCATATACTTGGCTTTTGCGAATTTCACGTTCTGTATCAAAATAGCTTTCGTTAAACTGATTTTCATAAAAGGAAATTTTTTCTATAGTATGGTCTAAATTAAACTTATTAGCCAAAGCAGATGCACCAATTACATCCTTGTCTTCTAATGGATCTAAAAAGGATAAATTACTGGTATAAAATTTAGTTTTAGATAGCTGATCAGACTCTAACGTTGCCAATATTAATCTCGAATCTGCTCCAGCTGTTAATAAACATAACTCAGTAATATTAGCATTATTATACTCTCTATTTATTTCAGTAAATGTTTCATAAATTAATATTGCCTGCTTGTCTTCGTTATTATCCACTATTGGTTTAGGCCTCCAATACACATGTTTTACTGATTTATTTTCATTTGCAATCACATATGAGGAAGGAGGTAAATTATGTATATGTTTATAAAATGTTTTATTGCCAAGTGTTACACCTAGCGTTAAAAATTCGGTAATAGCATTATAGTTTAGTTGCGAATTGTAAACTGCTAATGGCTGATATTCGTTAGATAGAATAATATAATCCTTATCTTCAAAAACAAATAGAGGGAACATCCCAAATTTATCATTTGTATAAACAAGTGTATGTTTGTCCTTATTATAATGAATAGCTGCAAATGCACCTTCTAAAAGTTCCATTTTGTTTTCGGCGCCATTAATTATTACCTCATTAAATTTTTCAGGTATCGTTTTATCTAATGGGGTATTTAGTTTTTTAAATGAAATATAGCCAGAAACTAAACTAAGTGAATTTTCATTTTCAAATAATGAGTCTTTAAAAGTATCAACTACACATAATAAAAAGTGAGGATTTTCTTTTTTAATAATTTTTCTTTTGCCATTTATGGTGAAATCTTTAACAACATTTTCTAATAATTGAAAATTAGAATGTTTTGATTTACTATATATTGCTAAGAAAGCAGCCATTTTATCGAATACTATTGTACAATTATAAGCATTTTTACCTATTTACTAGGCTTTTAGTCAAAAATGGATAAATTTGTATTAATGCTTTTTAAGGACAAAAAAATACAAAATGAATTAGAGGAAAATGGATTTGTAATTATTCCATTTTTAAAACCAGATGAAGTAACACATCTTAATGAGTTTTATACTAAAGTTCATAATGGAGAAGAACCACCGCATTTTATTGAAAATATTCACATGACTACTTGGTGTGAGGATTTTACTTATAAAGAGAGTGTTTCAAAGAATCTAATGTCAATTTTTACTCGTTCAAGTGAGCTTTATTTTGAAAATTTTCGTCGTTTAAATAATGTGTTTATTGTAAAAAAAAGTGGTTTACAAACAACATTTAAAGTTCATCAAGATTGGAATGTTGTTGACGAAACAACTTATCAATCGGTAAATGTTTGGGTTCCTTTACATGATGTTGACCAAAGTACAGGAGCATTATGGATATTAAAAGGTAGTCATAGAATTAATCGAAAAATAAGGGGTGCTGGTTATTTATTTCCTGATTATTCAAATTATACAAACGACTTGGAAAAAGTGGCTATATCCGTTAAGTTAAAGGCGGGTGAAGCTATTGTTTTTTACCATTCAGTTATACATGGTTCACCCCCAAATTTGAGTAATGAGAGTAGAAAAGCAGCTTGTTTTTCAGTTATACCAAAAAAAGCACCGTTATGTATTTATTTTCAGAAAAGTCAGAATGATGCGTTGCAACAGCACGAGCCAAATGATGAGTTTATATTTCAATATGATAAATTAAGAGTTGAAGCGGCACTTAACCCTCCTACTAAAAACCCTATAAAAATACATGATTCATACATAAATAAAAAAGTAGAATTAAAAGAACTAGAGGTGTTTTTAAACTCAAAGAAATGTTTTTTTAGCTTTCTAAATTATAAGACCAATAAAAACTAATATTTAAACACAATGAATTTTTTTACAAAATTATTTTCTAAGAGAGGAATTATTAATGAAAAAAAGAAGGATATTCCATATGAAAAACCAGTGGAAATACCATATGAAAAACCAGTTGAAAAATATATTCAGGAATTTACCAAAGAGGCTTATAATTTTGAAACAATTACGATAGATGAATTATTAAAAAGAGAAGACACATTATATGATTTATATACCAATAAAGTAGATGGATTTTTGATTAAAAATTTTTTAAGTGAAGAAGAGGTTGATAAAATTATGTCGAATTTTGATAAGGTATTAAACGACGATCCAGCACACACACATGTAGGTTTTACATATCCAGCTGTATTTGCTGAGTTTTCTAATCGTATTAGTAAATTGGAGGAAGATAAAAAAACTGAAGCTGTTAGCAATTACTTTAAAAAAACAAAAGTGTATAATTCTAATTTCAAAAATGAATATAGCATTGATGTTAAAGAACGTTTTGAAGGTTTGTTTAAAGCAATTTCTGGTAATAGAACTATAAAAGTTGCTGATGGGATGGATGGAATGGGAGAGTATCCATTTTCCACATACCGCTATTTAACTCCTGATGTTGGTTTAATGAGTGTGCATTGTGGAAATTATTTTGGCAAAACTTTTGAAGATTTTTATAAAGATTTAACTAAAAAAGTAGCAGTAGAAAATCAAATGAGTTTTTTTATTATGTTACAGGAGCCAGATTCTGGTGGTGAATTAACCTTATTTAATTTTAGATGGAAACAAGGGCAAACCAAAAATGATCCTAGAGAAGATAATGAAATAATTCAGCCAGATGGTTCAAAAATGTATGTAGAGGATAATCCCAATATTATTAAAGATAAAATTAAACCTAAAAAAGGAGATATGATTTTATTTCAAGGTGGTAATATTTGGCATCGGGTTGAAACCGTAACAGGCAATACTCCACGTATTACATTTGGTGGATTTATTGGTATTTCTATAGATAAAACTAAATTTTATTATTGGTCATAACTCAAATAAATTGTATAATAATATTTAAGTTCTGATTTTTGTTTCCCAAATACAAAGTGGTCTAAAAGGGAAAATTTCATTAGTTGAATTCCAATTTTTATTTTTCTCCCAATCATTTAATAAAACTGTAAACCTACATGCCATTGAATATTCAATAAATACATCCGTTTCTGATCCCATTATAATATCTACTAAATAAATACCTGCATTAAATAAATTAGCAGGAATGACACATTCTGTTTCATATAATCCAACTTCTAAATTAATTTGAGTTTCATTAGGATTAAAAGCATTTGATGCTGTTAAAACATTGGAGTGATAGTTTCTAATTTTTAAAAAGAATTTAAAATTAGATGTCTTCCTTACTTCAAATTTTATATGAATAGCAATTGGTTCATCCATGTAAACACTTTCACTTTTAGTATTTACTGAAATGATGCGACACATATTGTGTTCTAGAATTGTTATTGTGGAATTATTCAGGTGATTATAAAATTTGTTGTAGTATTCTTCAACAACTAGTTTTGAATTTCCTTTGTAAACAATTTTACCTTTTTCAATAAACATACATTCATCACACAATTCAATAACAGAGCCCAGATCATGGGAAATCATAATACAAGATTTTCCATCATTAGCTTGTTCTCTTATTTTTTGAATAGCTTTATATCTAAATTCTACATCACCAACTGCAATCACTTCATCTAATAAAATAATTTCATTATCAGTGAAAAGTGCTATAGATAGTGCTAACCGCAAGTACATTCCATTTGAATATGTTTTAACAGCTTCATGTATATGAGCAGAAATGCCACTAAATTCAATTATTTCATCAACTATTTTAAGAGTGTCATTTTTTTTTCGCCCTAAAATAGATGAATTTAAAAATATATTTTCATAGCCTGATAAATCGGGATGAAAACCTGTACCAATATCTAAAATAGATAAAATTGAACCTTTATATTCTATTTCCCCACTTGTTGGTGGTATTACTTCAGATAAAATTTTAAGTAAAGTGCTTTTCCCTGCTCCATTAAGTCCAATAATACCAAGTATTTCACCTTTTTTTAACTCAAAACAAATATCCTTTAATGCCCAAAAAAAATCCTCTTCAGAAGACTTTTTAAATAATGACTTCTTGCTTGTATCATATTTTTTTGAAATATGATTAGCCTTTAAGATTATATTTTCGTTTAGCATGTTATTGTTACAAATCAGTTTCTTTCCAATTTTCTTGTTGCATAAAGTATATATTTTGTAAAAAATACCTACTATTTCCAACACCCACATGAATAATAGGTTTAATCAATTTTAATTCAAAAAAATCAACAGGAAAAATATAATCACGTAAATTTTCTATTTTATTTATACCAGTTAACTCTTGAAAATCATTAGAAATTGTTAAGTTTTCAAACTCTTCTAAAGGAATATCAATTGTTTTTAAAGATGAAAGTATAAATCCTTTTTTACGAACGTAATCTAAAATTACATTCAAATCGGGCACATTATAATGGTATGCATTATTAATGTTTTTAATTTCTTTTTCAATTCCTATTTCCATTCCTTTATAAATGGCTTTTTTAATGAACAAGTCTTTTATATAAATTATTCCTCCAGGCTTTAAAACCTTCCATGCCGAATCTATAACTTTCATATGATTATATGCATGCCCAAACGATTCTAAAAAATATATAACATCAAAATTATTTTCTAAATAATAATTTTCTAAAACATGATAATCACCTTCTTTTACATTTACAATATTGTTTACTGTAGTTTGTCTAATGTATTCCTTTGCTTTTTCTACTTGAATACTTGATATAGTAATGGCTTCAATATTACAGCCTACATTTTCTGCAAAATAAATAGCAGGCCCACAAACTCCACAACCTGCATCTAACACTTTCATTTCTGGTTTTAAGCCAATAGCATCTATTTGATAATTTAGTAAAGTGCTTACATCTTTTGTACGAAATGCCTGTATCACTTTACCATATACTTTTAAAAAATTATCGGTTTGTTCGTTATAAAATTTTGCAACATCTTTTTTTATTGGTAATTCTGTTTTTTCAAATTCAATATGTGGTTCTGTATTTGTTTTTGAAAACAATCTGTATTTTATTTCCGCAACAATATTTTTTAGTGTATATTTTTCAAAAAAAGTTCTATTGTCAGATTTGTTTGTGTTTTGCAATGTTGTATTTTTCGTATTTGAATTTAAATAAATATTTGAAAATTCATCAATAGTAAATTCTTTTTGAGACTCTAAAATAGTTGACATTATTGGTAAATTAACGAAATCTGTTAATGTATTTTTAGTAAGAAAGAAATTTTCATCACATGCATATGATTTTATATTTCCATTATTATTGCCATAAATCCGCATTTTAACACCTTCATTAATAATTCCTATTACTATTCCTAACCTTTCTGTTTTAGTATTATTTGGTGGTGAACCATGTAGCAATGCATGATCATACAATAAAGCCTCACCAGCTTTCATATTAAGTGTAGTTAAATCTTTCCAAAGTTCTTGTTCAATGTTTTTAAATTGTGATGGAATACCAGGACCACGGTAGGTCATTTGTTTTGCATGACTTTGAGGTAAAACACAAACTGATCCGTTTTCAAAGGTAACATCAACTAAGGGAATCCATAAATTATAAGATCTGGCTTGAGTTTCATCTACCAAATTCCAATCCTGATGAGCTTGCAAAATACCCTTTCCATTTGCGGGTTTCACTACGTATGAACCACCGAGTAATCTATAATTGAATAGAGTGTTTTTTAAAAGTGGCTCAACTATTTTTTTTATATAATCACTTGTTTGTTTACGGAAATTAAAATCGGGAGAATGTGCAGTTGCATAAAAATGATTGGGTTGCTCTTTTTGAAATTGAAGGTAATAATCTTGTAAGTCTTTAATGTCATTAGCAGCTAGGCAAGGGAAAATGGTATACCCTTCTTTGGCTAGTTTTGCATCTTTTTCATGATTACAAACAATTTGCGATGTTTTAAAAATTAACCTTTCAACCATTGTATGAATTTAGAAATGATTTTTTTGGATTCAGTATTGGGCTGAATTAAATTTCGTATTTCATTCTCTGCAACTTGTTGCTTTTTGAAAGTTAATTTACCTATACTTTCACCTAATTGTGGACGTTTAAATATATCAATATGAAAATCAGTAAACTGTAATAAAAAATCGTCTTCTTGCTTAAATTGTTCTATTTCATTCGGTACTTCTTTATTCCAATAATGAAAAATCATTGGAGCATCTTTCGATTTAATGCCAGTTGTAATGGCTATTCGTGTATCAGTTGTTTTATTGGCTTTAGAATAGTGAATAATTGCTTGATTCAACACTACTGCTTCTGTTGCCAATGTTGGAATTACTGTTAATTTATTTTTTAATTGTTCTTGGTATCCATCAAAATAAAATGGCAATGTAGGAGCACGCAACGTATTATGCCATTTATGGCTGCCTTTTATAACTTCTAAGGTTCCATTTTCTTCTGTTGTATTTTGTAAAGGTGTCCAAATATTTAAGGCAATGAATTTTGTTTCATCAACTATTGTCCAATCTTGGTGCATGGGCATTTCGCTTCGTGGACCATTTCCTTTTGAAAGAAAAGCTGAGCCAAACCAAGTATAATCGATAAATATATTTTCTAATTGTGGCAATAATATTTTGCCAATAGCATCACTTATTTCTTTTTTTCGTGGATAATCATTTTCATAACTTGAAGAAAAAAAATCGGCAGAGGGTTTTGGGAAATAATTATTAAATAAGTCTTTTAAAGCAATAATATTTTCAGTACTTAATAATGTGATTTTCACATAACCATCTGTTTCAAATTGCTGTTGTAAGTTAGTATCTTTAAATATAGGTTTTGCCATTATTATTTAATCTTAAAAAGGCGTTGAAATAAATTTAGCTTTGGTAATTCCTGATTTATATTTTTTAATTCTTCATCAAAACCATATTCTTTAACCAATAATTCCTGATTGATTTTAGGGAAATCAAAAGGCACAAAACCAATAGATTCTCCTATACTAGGTCTACTAAATATATCATGTCCAAAATTTTGAAAGTTTACCATAAAATCAGGAGCTTGTTTAAATAACTCAATTTCATTTCTTTCGTTTTTATCCCAATAGCAAATTTGTATACTTGCATCTTTATGGGTAATAAAGGTATTTATCACTGGCCTAACTTTATCTGATTTATTTGCTGGCGAGTAATGTATGATACTTTGATCAAATACAATGGCTTGCCCTGCTTTTAGGTAACATGGTTGCATAACTTTATAAACAGATTCTTCAATGCCATCATAAATATCTGGTAAAGTGGCTCCACGATAGGTTTTAAATAAACGATTACTACGAGGTAATACCTCAATAGCGCCATTCTCTTTAGTTAAATCTATTAAAGGAATCCATATATTAATGCCTGTGTAAATTGACTCATCAACTAAAGTCATGTCTTGATGCATTTTTAAAATACTTTTTTCATCAGTACCTTTTACTATAAAACTACCACAATGTACTTTATAATCATAGAAATAGTTTTCTAAATTACGTTTCATCTGATCTTGTATGGCCTGATCTACTTCTTTTCTGTAATCAGTATCAGTAGCAAACGTACTTGTATAAAAACCTTTAACACCTTTTGGGTGTTTTATTTCATATAAATTAAGTAAAGCAGAAATTTCTGATTCATTTAAAAAATCAAGTATTACAAAACCATTATTATTTAATTGGTTTTGCAATTCAGCATCCTTAAATACTTTTGCTTTATGATCAAAATTTAACACTGGTTAATGAACTTATTTTTTACCTAACCTAAATTTTATTTCTCTAATAATATTTGGGATTGAATATTTTTCGAAAAAAGTCCTTGGGTCAACCCATTCTTGATGAGGTGTATTACTTTGTTCAATTGGTTTTTCAGTGGTTGAAGTTTGATTGGTTTGCATAGTGGTTATATATTGAGTAGTATTAGTTTTAGATAGATTATCTCCATTATACTGATACAGGGTTGATAATTCCTTAACTAACACTGTGTTATAATTTATACCCTTAATAGATGAAATGATGTTAATAATTTCATCATTAGAATAGATAGGATATGATTTTTTATAAGTATTTATTAGTTCTAATTGACTTAGTGATTCGTTATTACTATAAAGATCTGATAAGCGTTTATTATTATATGTTTTAAAAAATGCTTCATCTACTTTATAAACGTTCACTGCATTTTCACTATTAGGTAATTGATAATAATGAAGTAATTGAGCATTTTTTTGTGTAATACCGATACCAACTCCTATTCGTGTTTTACCTGAAATATTTGGAGGTGATGCATGTATAGTTCTATTATTAAAAATAAGAGCTTCCCCAGCTTTCATATCAATTATATCTACATATGGAAAAATAGTGTATAAATGGTCTGATAATACTGATTTTGATTGCGGAGAAGGGGATGTACGAGGTTCATTAAATAATTTTTGACTCCCCTTTATTACTCCTAATGCACCATTGTTTTTATTCACATCCATCAATGGTATCCAAACTGTTGCCGAACAAAATTGTTCTTCATCAACAAAACTCCAATCCTGATGTGGAGGTACAATATTTTGCAAGCCAGCTTCTTTAATTACATAACTTGCAGTAAATGGTTTATAGTCGCATAATAAAGGATTTAATTTTGGAACTAAAACATCAAACAATTTATTAAAAATGCCATTTATATAGTCTTCGTTACTATTATCTAAACTCACATGAAATCCATACTCGCCAATGTGATTGTGGTTTAGAGATAAATAATATTTTTTTAATTCTTCTACTTCATTTGTATTTAATAATGGAATTTTAACATAACCATTTACATCAAATGCTGTTTGGGTTTCTTCGTTTATAAACAAAGGTGCTATTGAATTTTTCTTTTCCAATGAGGTATTTTTATTAACCTCATCAAATCGCGGCTTATTTAAGCCACTTAAAAAATCTTCATATGAAAATATTTGTTCCTTATATGGAAGAACTCTTAATTCTTTTAAGCCAATTGGCTTTAGCCAAGGATGGAAATTCGTATAAAAATTGACATTTGTTTCTAATACAGTCACTTTATTAGCATCGGCATCTCTATCAAAATGATAATGTAATGAAGTTGATTCTTTAGGAATCATAATTAATTGAATAGCAAGTCTTAACCCAGGTGTTTTATTAATATTACTGTAATGTACAATACTATCATCAAGTATAACTCCCTCACCTGCCTTTACATTCATGGGAGTTAAATGCTTACTAATAATTTCATCTTTTAGATTTCTTAATTCCCAAGGTATCATAGGACCTCGTAATTGGCCAAATCGTTTATGGCTTCCATCTACCATTTGTAATGTACCATTTTCTTCATTACTATCAACTAATGGAACCCAAATTGAAACTGACGTGTATTTTACTTCATCTACAAATGCCCAATTTTGATGCATCGGCACTTCGCCTCCTCCCTCTTTTTTACGAATATAATTTGCTATAATAGGTGTATAATTATTCAAGTACTCATCAGCTTTAGCTTGAAATTTAGCTGTAATTATATCATATACTTTTTGTTTATAATCTATGTTTTTATCGATAAATGTAAAATCATAGCTAATGTCATCTTTGGTATCAAAATCAACTAGCGCAGAAGTTTTTGGTCCTCCACTTTGTTCTATGGTATCAAAAAACATTTCTTTTAAATAATCTATTTCCTCTGAAGATAAAAATGGAACCTTAACATAACCTTTTATGTTAAATTCTTTTTCTAGAATTTCATTTTTAAAAACAACGTTTGGCATATATTTTTTTGGAATTATAAATTTTCTACAATTCGTTTTTCAAATTTAACAAAAATGAAGAAGGAAATGCAAAATAAAACACACGATGTACCAAATGTTACATAAGATGCCAATGAAATAGATTGATTTTGGAAAAGGGCGCCACGCATTCCTTCCATGGCTAAAGCTAGCGGATTTCCAAATCGATAAATGTTTTTATATTCATCAGGCACTATCACTGCCGAATAAAAAACGGGTGTTAACCAAATGCCGAAATTGATAATAAAAGGTATAGCATGAGCAAAATCCCTATACTTTAACACAATAATACTACACAGCATGCCTATAGCAAAGGATAGAATAGTTATTTGCAAAAAATAAAACAAAACAGTAACTGCATTAAATCCAATACTATGATGTGTAAATAAAACAACTAATAATGCTAATAATAGTAAAACAAAACATTCTATTATTACAGGCATTACTTTCGACAATAAAATAATAATACGTGGGAATGAAACCTTATTTATTAATTCGGAAGATTCAACTAAACCATATGTACATTTACCTATAATACCTGTAAATAAATACCATAAGACCAATCCAGTTAATACAAATTGGGGATATGGAATATCTTCTGTATTTAATTTAATAAGGTTTTTAAAAAAAATTGTGTAGACTG
>CALMMX010000071.1 GCA_937868545.1 uncultured Bacteroidota bacterium | reverse complement strand
ATTTTTTTTTTTTTTTTAAACAAGAAAGAGACGGGGTTTTTATTCTATTGATTATTCTTATTACTTTATTAATAATTAAATTACTACTTCCTTATGTTTTAAAAAACAATTCCAAAATTTCGTTTGATAATATTACTTTAAAAACTCAAAAAAACACAGCTGATACAATTTCTTTTAAGACAAAATCAATTTTTATTAACGAGAAAAAAACTAATTATAGTAAAATAAAAAAAGAGCTTTTTATATTTGACCCAAATACTATAACTCTCCAAGAAGGCTTAAAATTAGGACTTTCAAAAAAACTGATTTCAACATTAGATAACTTCAGAAATAAAGGTGGTAAATTCTACAAACCATCAGATTTAAAAAAATTGTATGGCTTATCAGAAAATCAATATAAGGAATTGGAATCATATATTTTAATTACTGATAATAAACAAGAAGCAAAAACATTCAATAAACCTAAAACCTTTAGTGAAAAAAATGAAAAACACATAACCGAATTAAACTCTGCCGATAGCTTACAAATACTAAACATTAAAGGCATTGGACCAGCTTTCACTAAACGCATTATAAAATACAGAAATATGCTAGGTGGTTTCCATACAATAAATCAGTTAAAAGACATTTATGGAATGACCGATAGTTTATTCTTAATCATAACACCACAAATACAAATTGATAAATCTAAAATTTCAACAATACCAATAAATAGCATTGATTTAAATTCATTAAGAAAACATCCTTATCTTAATTTTCAAACGGCACAAGCTATTTACAATTATAGATTTAAACATGGAAAATTAACAGAAAAAGATATCATTGAATTAGGTATCTTTAATAAAGAAAAGCTGAATTTAATTTTACCATACTTTACGTATTAAAATAAATGCAAAAAGAAATAAATATTAATCAATATATTGATGGAATTCTAGAATCCAACATTAGCTATATTAGTAAGGCTATCACCTTGGTAGAATCTACAAATCTTAAGCATCAAGAAAAAGCACAAGAAATAATTAATTCAATTTTAAAATACAGTGGCAATTCAATAAGAATAGGAATTACAGGTGTTCCTGGCGTAGGTAAAAGCACTTTTATTGAAAGTTTTGGATTAGAGATTGTTAATCAAAATAATAAACTCGCTGTATTAGCTGTTGATCCAAGTAGTCAAATTTCTAAGGGCAGTATATTAGGAGATAAAACCCGAATGGAAAAGCTTTCTATTCATCCATCAGCGTTTATTAGGCCGTCTCCAAGCTCTGGAAGCTTAGGAGGAATAACAAAAAAAACTCGCGAAAGTATTATAATATGCGAAGCCGCTGGCTATAATTATATACTTGTTGAAACAGTGGGTGTTGGCCAAAGCGAAACCTTAGTGCATGAACTTACCGATTTTTTTCTTTTATTAATGCTTGCAGGCGCTGGTGATGAATTACAAGGAATAAAAAGAGGTATTATGGAAATGGCAGATGCTATTATCATCACAAAAGCCGACGGTGCTAATTTTGAAAAAGCAAAGTTAGCAAGAGCAGAATATGCTAATGCGTTACATTTATTCCCGCCTACAATTAGTAATTGGATCCCTGAAGCACATGTTTGTTCGAGCGTTGAAAATAAAGGCATCAATGAAATTGTTGCAATGATTGATAAATATAAAAACCACACAACCATAAACAATTACTTTAATTTAAAAAGAGAACAACAAAATAAACAATGGTTTCATCAAGCAATTAACGATAAAATAATAGAAAATTTTTATGCTAATGAACTTGTAAAAAACCAAATTAACCAATTTGAATCATTAGTTGAAAAGAATCAAATTAACCCATACGAAGCAATAAAATTAATTTTTAATGACATTATAAAAAAATGAAAAATTTAATCGTTATACTTATTTTAATAAGTTCTTTACAAAATAAAATATTTTCACAAACGTGGAATCTAAAACTAAGAAGCACAGTTGATTTAAGAACTTGGAAATTAACAACTAAATCTCAGGAAATACAAGAGCCATTACCTGGAGCAAAAATAATTCTTTACAAAGGAAACACAATAGTTAACCAAATAGTTAGTGATGCTGATGGTGCTTTTGTTATTGATGTACCGCCAAATGGGGATTATATTCTAGAGGTTTCTTACCCTGAATGTAATACAAAACGTTTTTCTGTTTCAACTTTTAATGTTCCTGATAATATTTTTAATGAAAAATACAATCCTTCTTTTGGTATTGGAGGTTTTGTAATGGCAAAACCATTTCAAGGTATTGATTACTCTGGATTGAAGCAACCACTTGTTTTTGTAAGATATGAACCAAAACTTAAAAATTTTAATAAGGATGATGTGGTTACTGACAATGGAATTAATATTGTGACAAATATTGCAGAAAAAGAAAATGAATTAATTCAAAAATTTTGTAATTATAACAAACAAGGAAATGAAGCCTTAGAAAAACCAGATTGCCCCTTAGCTAAATCGCTGTATAATAAAGCAATTGAAACCATTTCTAATGAAATTTACCCTAAAGAACAATTACTCAAAACAGATATTTGTTTTAAAAAATCAGAAGACGATGCTAAAAAAAATGCAGAAGCTTTAAAAGAAAAATCTAAAAAAGATTCCTTAGATAAAATTTCTCAATCTCAAAAGCTAATTGATGCGCAAAAAAACAAACTAGCCAAAGACTCACTTGACAAAGTTAACAAAGAAAAAGAAGCTGCTAATAAATTAGCTAAAGAACAAGAGGCAATAAAAAAAGCTAAAGAAAAGGCAGAAAAAGATAAAATAGCCAAAGAAAAACTAGCTAAAGATAAAGCTACCAAAGAAACGCAAACCTCAGCAAAACAAAATACAGTTGCAACCAAAGCAACTAAACCTGTTGAAAATACTAAATTAGAAAACACCAAACCAACTACTACAAATTCCGAATCTAATCAAAGTAGCCAAACTAAAGGCGATAGTAAATATAAAGTGCCACAAGTTCTTGGAGCAAATCCTTATAAAGATAATATTACCAAAGCAAATGATTATTTAAAGCAAAAACGATATGCAGAGGCAAAAAAAGCTTATGAAGAAGCTTTAAAAGTTAAACCTGGTGACGCTTTTGCCACTTCCAAATTAGCAGAATGCGAAGCTATTTTGTCTAAAACTAAATAATTTTCGTATAGAATTAAACCTTTGGCCATTTTTCATGTCAAAAGGATGAAACCATTTATAATTTATGCAACATTATTCCGATGAGGAAATATTGAACTTATACCGCGATGAGCCATCGCGCAACATGTCGTTGCACTACTTAATTCAAAAATATCAACAAAAACTATATTGGCATATTAGAAAAATTGTAATTAGCCATGATGACACTGATGATGTTTTACAAAATACATTTATTAAAACTTGGAAAGGACTAGCCAATTTTAAAGAAGAATCTCAATTATATACCTGGCTTTATAGGATTGCCACCAATGAGGCGTTAACATTTCTAAAACAAAAACAAAAAAATAACACTACATCAATTCATCCAATAGAATACCAATTATCTAAATCACTTGAAAGCGATACTTTTTTTAGTGGAGATGAAATTCAACTTAAACTGCAAAAAGCCATATTAACACTACCCGAAAAACAACGTTTAGTATTTAATATGAGGTATTATGATGAAATGCCCTACGAAGAAATGTCAAATATCTTAGAAACATCTGTAGGGGCCTTAAAAGCCTCATACCATATAGCGGCAAAAAAAATTGAAGAATATTTAACCACCAATTAAACCTTTTACCAAAATCAACATCTAAACAATAAATGAATACAAACTCAAATAATTTTAATGAAGAACCAAAACTACCATTTAACAAAAATGGTAATTCATCATTTGGTTTACCTGAAAATTATTTTGAGTCTTTTGAACACAAACTATTTTCTAAATTAGAGCTAGAAGCCGAACTTTCTGAATTCAAAATTCTAAGTACTATTAGTAAAATAAATAATTTTAAAACTCCAACAGCATACTTTAATACCCTGATTGAAACACTTGAGATTAATGCCGAAATAGCTGAATTTACAAACTTACAATCACTTAAATCAAAAATTAATCTCCCAACTAATGAAACATACAATTTCGAATTTGAAAAAAAATTATGTCATAAAATAGAACTAACGGATGAATTAAATCAATTTCCAATTTTAAACAACATCAATAAAGATTCAGCATTTGTAACGCCGCCAAACTATTTTGAAGATGTTATCGAAACAATTAAAGATAAATGTCATAAAACCCAACCTAGCATTTTTAACACCATTTATGAATTCGTTTTCAGTAAAAAAATGGCATTCTCATTTAGTATACTTGTAATAATTTTTTCTATCTGGATTTTATATCCAAAACAATCATTACAAAATTCAATTTCTGGCGATTGTAAAACACTAGCTTGCTTAGAAAAACAAGAAATTTTAAATAATGCTAAAACCATTTCAAACTTCGATGAAGAACAAATTATCGAATTGGTAAACATAAAATCTCTAAATAATCAATTAACTAACGACAAGAAGAAATCAAAAAATGATAGTATTATATCTGACAGTGATATTGATGATATAATAGATGAATTATAATGAAAAAATACATTTACATAATATTCATTTTAGTTATTGCTTTTAATAGTAAAAGTCAAACAAATGCTAAGCGCGACAAAATTGACGAGCTTAGAGTTTCCTTTATTACAAAAAAAGTATCTCTTACCAATTCTGAAGCTCAACTTTTTTGGCCACTATATAATGAATACAATGATAAATTAGATGCTTTAAAGTTTACTTTTAAACATACTTACTTGAAGAATTTAAATCCAGAGACATTAACCGACAAAGAAGCTGAAACCTTCTTATTAGCTGAACAGATTTTAAAACAAAAAGAAGTGGATCTTAATAAAGAGTATATTGAAAAATATAAAAAAATATTATCTGCTAAAAAAATAACTTTAATTAAATTAGCTGAAAATGATTTTAAAAAAGAACTCATCAAAAATATAAAAGGATCTTCTACCGAATGATGCTATCTTCCTTTAATAGAACTATAATGTGTTGCGTTGTATTTATTAATACAACGCTTTTAGCATTTAATAAAGATTCATTAATTATAAAAAACATAAAAACGCCAAAACATTATTTTAAAACTACAACCTATTTCGATTTTTATGGGACATCAAGCCGAGATTTAGCTACCAAAAGCTATGTTTCAAAAAAATTAAAAACCTATAAAGTAACCCAATTTGCTATAGGTTTTAATACACCTCTTTTTACAAAAGACGATTATAAAAAAGACAGTATAACAATTTCAAACTTTCATTTACTTTTAACTGGTAATTATTCTGTTGTAAGTCCAATATTTTCAGGTATTAGCAACCATAATCTTAGTAAATCTTCTTTAGGTTTAAGATTGTTATATAATACCGGAAAAAAAAGCGTCTTTTTTGGCGATATATCTCCTTTTTTAACCCAAGATAATGGTTACAATTATACTCAAAGAATAAGAACTGCATTTTCATTTATTTATAATTGTACTATTAATGACAAATTAAGTCTTCGTTTGGGATTAACCCGTTCATATATGTTTGGCAATCGTTTTACTTTACCATATTTAGGTTTAAGAATTGGTAGAATGGACAGAGTTAATTTTAATATACAATTTCCAAGAAGTATAAGTTTTAATTTCCCTATTGGCAACTACATTAAAACCAGTATTTATACTAAACCACAAGGTGGTATCTATTCATTAGCAAATAGCGATTCATTATACAATCTTAATAATGATAAAACAATCAATTTTGGCAGGTACGAATTTTTAATGGGGACTCGATTCGATATTAATCCAAATAAAAATATTGGTTTTTATTTAGGAGGTGGCATTTCAACGCAAAATGCAATTGCAATGTATTCAGAAACCTTTAACAATAAAAATAAAGGAAGGTTAGGCCACTTTTATTCCGAAAAGATTTCTGGTGCATTATTTATTAACCTCGGAATTACTGTTAAATTTGGTAAAACAAAATCAATTTATAACAATTATGCAATTTACGATGCCATTGATTTAAATAACTCTGAAGTTGGTGGCGACAATAATATTAATAGCGGAAGTTCGGAAATACCAAAAATGAAGAGAAAATTAAATACAGTTAAACCAAATGAAATGGAAGATTTAATAGAAACCCAAGATTTATATTAATTTTTTTAAAATTGATTAAACCTTTAAACTTATTTTGAGTCTTACTAAAAAACAAATAAAAAACAATACTATGAAAACGAATAAAATAACAATAGGATTAGCTGTAGTAGCTATAGCATTTACTAGCATTATTAGTTCTTGCAGAAAAAAAACAGAGGATGAAAAAGATAAAGATACTTCATCTGCAAAAGACCAAGCATTAGCATCATCTGCAGTAAATGATTTAACTAACATTTCTGATGAAGCAGGTCGTTCGTTAAATATATCAAGTTTTAAAGTTGATGGAACCTCAGCAGTATTAAGCACTTGCGCTTCCTTAACTTTTGATACTTTATTATCAGCTAAAACTATAACAGTTAATTTTGGAACTACAAATTGTTTGTGTAATGATGGGAGATATAGAAGAGGTATGATTACTCTAGCTTTTACAGGCCGTTACAGAGATTCTTTAACAACAATTACTGTAACACCATTAAATTATTACGTTAACGACAATCAATTATTAGGTACAAAAACAATTAAAAACAAAGGTCATAATGCTGCGCATCATTTAGTTTATGAAATAAATGCTAATATGAGTGTAGTAAAAGGAGATGGTTCTGGCATTATCACTTGGTCAAGTATTCGTCAAAGAGAATGGATTTCAGGAGAATCAACTTTAACTTGGAATGATGATATTTATTCAATTACTGGTGGTGCTACAGGTGCAGCTGCAGGTGGTGGTACATTTTCAACTTTAATTACTACTCCTTTAATTAGAAATATGGCATTAGGATGCAGACGTCATTTTACATCAGGTGTTGTTGAACATGCTCCTACTGGTAAAGCAACTCGTTATATTGATTACGGAAGTGGTGCATGTGATGATATTGCAACTGTGACAATAGACGGTGTTTCTTATACAATTACTTTACCTTAATAAGATACTTAATTAAACTAAAAGAGCCTTTCTAAAACTAGAAAGGCTCTTTTTTTTATTTTAAAGTTAAATTAATTAAGCTGTTGGTAATTTTAACTTACTAATTTCTGCCATAATCATCTTACGCTTATCATTAATCTCAGCTATTTTTTTCTTCTCTACATTAATTTTATCTTCAATTTCTTTTACAAATGGGTTAACGCCTTTGCTACTTGTTTTAAAGAATCCTAAATTATTATCATAAGTTTTTACACGACCATTAATTTCATCAATTTGCTTCTTTAAGAAATCAGCCTCTTTAGTTAAAGTTTGTTCTGGGTTCTCTCCATTAACAATACGTTCAATTTTTGATTTAAACTGCATCATCATTTTATCTGCAACACTTACATTCATTTTATCATAAAGTTCGTCTAATCTGTTATAAAAAGAATCATTTACACGCTTTTTATCTTTCATAGGAACCATACCTGCTGCATTCCAATCAACCGAAAACTGTTTTAAAGCAACGTGATTTGCATTTACATCATCCGACAAATTAAAATCTAATATTTTTTTTAGTATTTCTTCCTTAGCAACTAAATTAGAATCAAAACTTGCATCAATTGCTCCAAAATGCGCTTTCTTAGCATCAAAGAAATGATTACAAGCTGCTCTAAATGTATTAAACAATTTCGTTTCATCCCCACCAGCATGCGGTATTTTCTTCCAAGCATCTTGTATTTTTATAATTGCTAATCCTGTTTTTTGCCAATCCGTGCTGTCTTTTAATGCATTAACTTTAGCAATTAATTCTTGCTTTTGAGCTTTAATACCGCTCATTTTTTCATGCATTACATTGAAAAACACTTTCTTTTTATCAAAAAACGAATCACATAATTCTCTAAAATCTGCCCATACTTTATCGTTTTCCTTTGCATTTGCTCTGCCAATTGTTTTCCATTCGGCTTGCAACGCAGTTAAATCATTAGTTAAATTATTCCACATTTGTCCATTTGCAGTTTCAGACTTTGAAATAATTTCTTTTATTTTTTCCAACAAAGCATTTTTCTTATCTAAGTTTGCTGCTTTTTCTTCCTCAACACTATTATAATGCGCTTTCAATGTTGAATATGCTTCTTCTAATGCTTGGCGATAAGTTCCTTTTAATTCATCCCACTTATCATTGGGCACAGGACCAATTTCTTCCCAATCATTTCTATAAATTTTAATTAAGCGTTCAGCTTCCTTAATATTTGTTTGATTTTTTATGCCTTTTATTTTCTCAAGTAATTCAGTTTTTAACTCATAATTTCTCTTTAAATCATGATCTTGCAATTGTTTAGACAAGCTAAGTTTGTAGTTAAACTCCTCTATTGCTTTACTATAATCAGCTTGTATCTCTTTATATTTATGCGTAGAAACTGCACCTGTTTCTTTCCATTGTTTTTGCAAATCAACTAACTTCTTAATTGCAGACCCAATATTATCACTAACCTGACTTAAATCATTAATTTTAGCAACAATTTCTTTTCTAATTGCTAAGTTTTTTGCCTGCTCAATGGCATTTTTAGCATCTTCTTCTTTTTTACGAGCTTCTATTTTCTCAATTAGCTTTGCAATTTTTAAATCATCAGCTGTTTTAGCATATTCAAATTCTTTAGCTTTCCCGCCTTCATCAACAAATTCTTGCTTAGCTTTTTCAAATTCGTTAGTCCATAATGTTTGATACTCTTTTTGCAGAGTGCGCATTTGGTGAGCAACAGCACTAATGTCAGATTGTTCCAACATTTCTTCTAACTTGGTAATAATTGTAGTCTTCATTGTTTATTTTTTTAAACCTTTAGTATTGGCTCTTGTTTTATGTTTATTTTTAAGCCTATCAAAAATAAAGTAATTTTTTAGTTTGCAAAACTGTATGTTACTTTTTTAACTTAAATAGTGTAGCTATAAAATGAGTCCTATTATTGACCAAGAAGCTCTAAGTTTATTAGATTTTCATAAAATAAAAAATGAAGTTGGTGTTTTTGCATATAGCAAAGAAGCAAAACAAAGAGCCTTACACATTTCTACAATTGAAAACAAAGATGAATTAATTACTGAATTAAATAGAGTAGCAGAATTAAACAACATATTAGTTAGCAATAATTTTTTTCCAACTTTAGAATTTGATGACTTTAAAAAAGAAATAACTCTTCTTTCGCTAGAAGGGAGCATGCTTACAGAGGAACAATTTTTCACAATTAAACAATCAACTGAAATAGCAAATACTTTAATTCGATTTTTAAAAACTCATAAGAACGCTATCCCCAATTTATCAGAATTAGTAATTAATTTAGAAGATAATAAAATTATTACTAGAGAAATTGATGCCATCATTGATTTTGATATGAAGGTGAAAGATAATGCATCAAAAGAACTACTAAAAATTAGAAAAGACCTTTCGGAAAAAAGAAAAGAAAGTGATGCTAAATTTAATAGATATGCTAATGAACTTAAAAAACTAGGATTTTTAAGAGAAAATGAAGAAAGTTATTTTAATGGAAGAAGAACATTAGCAGTACTTGCTGAAAACAAATCAGAAGTTTCTGGTTTTGTGCACAGTAAAAGCGAATCGGGAAAAACAATTTTTATAGAACCAAGTGCGCTTGTAAATATTAATAATGATGTTGCTGAACTTGAAATTGATGAACGTAGAGAAATTAATAAAATTTTACGCGAATTAACTAATGCACTTCGCCCCTACTCAAGTCAATTAACACAGTTTTATTATTTACTTATTGAAACTGATTTTATTAAAGCAAAGGCATTATATGCAAAAAAAATAAATGCATGCTTACCTACTTTAGTTGAACAACCTGAACTAAAATTAGAAAAAGCTTTTCATCCCATTTTATTTACACAAAATAAAGATTTAAAAAAAACAACAATTCCTCTCACCATTCACCTGCATAAAGAACAACATTTATTAGTGATATCAGGGCCAAATGCTGGAGGGAAATCCGTTACGTTGAAAACCATTGGTCTTTTACAAACTATGCTGCAATGCGGACTATTGGTTTCGGTTGCACCAAATTCTATAATGAGCATTTTTAATAAAATACTTATAGATATTGGAGATACACAAAGTATTGAACATGAATTAAGTACTTACAGTGCTCGTTTAAAAAAAATGATTTCAATATTAGAAACCGTTAGCAACAAAACTCTGGTATTAATGGATGAATTTGGAAGTGGTACAGATCCCGAATTAGGAGGCGCTATGGCAGAAGTAGTTTTAGAAGAATTAGTTAATTCAAAAACCTTTGGAATAATTACAACACACTATTCTAATGTAAAATTATTGGCTAATAAATTAGATGGCGTAAAAAATGGAAGTATGTTATTTGATTTAGATACACTCAATCCAAAATACATTTTATCTGTAGGAGAACCTGGTAGTAGTTACACTTTTGAGGTTGCAGAAAGAGTAGGCTTTCCGATAGATTTAATAAATAGGGCTAAATTAAAAACAGATTCTAGTAAAGTTGATTTAAACGAAATGCTTGCCGAAATACAACAACAAAAAACCGTGTTACACGAAGCAATTGAAAAAACAGAACACGAAGGATTTCTGAGAAAAATATCGAAAGAAAAATACGAAGTGCTATCTGCTAATTACCAAGATAAAATTGAGAGAGAGCGTGATCGAAAAATAGAACTTGCCAGATTAGCTGATTTTGGCCAAAAATATTTGCGTTTGATGGAAGATTGGAATAAAAGTGAAAACAGAAAACTTGTTATAAAACGCTTTATTGATGGAATAACAGCAGAAACGAATAAACGTAAAGATTTAGAAAAACAAAAAAAATTAGATAAATTCTCAGAAAAAAAAGTGGCTCGTATTAAGCCATTATTGCAAATTGGCACTAAAGTTAGAATCTTAAATAGCTCTGAAATTGGTGTTGTAAATGAAATAATTGATGAAAAAGTAAAAATTACATTTGGAATTATTAAGATGACCGTAAATATTCACAACTTAGAAATTGTAAAAGGTTAAAAACATTATTCTTCAATTTTATACTTAATTAAATGAAAACAATAAAATCAAATTTATTAACTAAGATAATAATTGAAACAGGATTATTAGAATATATTGAATTTACCGAAAAAGAAAAATATAATATTCGTTTAGTCTTAAATAAGATTGATAAAGAAACTGACATCTTCAAAAATAGTGAGCTTTTAAAATCTAATGATGTTCATAAATTACTTCAAGTAATAAAAACACTTATTGTAAAAAGTAAAAGATTAGATACTGTCTTATTTGAAAATCAAAAAATAACTAAAGAATTAAAACAATTGAAAACAATGTTTCAAAAAGAAATTGCAAATGAAAAGCAAGTAGAGTTAAATTTTGAAGAAGGTTCAATCCCAATAAACATGATAAATTTTTCAGTTAGGGCAAGTAATATTTTAGAGAAATTAAATATCAATACAATTAATGATTTAAATAAATTAACAAAAAAGCAATTAAAATCAGTTGAAAATTTGGGAATGAAAACATTAAATGAAATTATTGATAAAGCTGCTGAAGTTGGAGTTAATATTATGTAAATATAAAAGTAAATATAATTTCTACATATGAACTTTCAGACATCTTCACTATACAGCGAAAATTTTGAACCTCGGAACTTGAAATAGGTATAAAAACTTCACCTTTTGATGTTTTTAAGGAAATAACCTTATTACCAGAAGTTACTACTTCAGCTTTTTCAAATAAACTACCTGAATTTGTAATTATCACATCAAATTTACCTGCAAGAGGTAACACTTTAGGGTTATCCCTCATTTCATTTGAACTTAACGCTTTAAAATAATCAAGTTTGAATTTTTTATACCTTTTTGCATATACATTATTTAATTGTTGGTCGTTATACCTAGCATCTTGTATTCTCTGGTCATATTGCATATCAACATCTAAACCATTAGTTTGTGATTTACTAATAATTGGAAGTAGTAATAATGTTAAAACAAAATGAAATTTCTTAACATTTAAAATAACTAGTATTTCTAATAACTCACTTTTTTGGTTTTTTATATCCTTTTTTCTCATTATATGGATTGGTATTTGGTTTTGAAACAAAATTATCTTTTTCAGTCTTATTTTTTTTAGTTTTATAATGTCCTTCTACATACTTACCATCTTTTTTAACGTATCCTTTTTGATATTTATGATTAGGATTAGTTTGACTTGTTTGTCCCTTTGAAAGTAAAAAAACTATTATTAATAGAATATTTCTCATTTGATTTTATTTTTTAAATACATTGAACGCCTCATTATTCATAATCTCAATAACATACAAATTTTGTTTATGTCCAGAACTGAAAAAAGATGTATAAGCATAATAGTAACCTGAATTATCAATATAAACATTGTAGTTGTTTCCATTACTATAAACATTATCTTTCTTCGTCATATATTCTTTTATATCTATCAACATTTTTTCATATTGACTATTTTTTGAACGGTCATTAAAGGTTAAACTAATAGATTTAATAACGCCTTGTTTTACTAAAAAAATATTATAATAAAACTCATCATTTGTATCTAAAACATAAGTAGCTAAAATATGATCATCATCAACATACTTACTACCAGATAGGACGAAGCCTTTATTTTCTAATTTTTCACCAATATTTCCAGGGAAATAACTAGATATAACCATCGATAAAGTATAATCTAAATTATTAAAAGTTTGGGACTTAGATATTATTGTTAAAAGCAATAGGAAAGAAATAATTTTCATTTTCATATAAATAAGGTTTTATCGATTTTTTTTAATGGACTAAATGTACAAAATAAACATTTTTAATTTTACATAATTGCTATTTATAATAACAAACTATTAATCTTGGTTCTCCTTAATTTTCAATCGCTTGACAATAACAAATTAACTTCTTTTTCATCTAAATCTAATTTAATACAAAGTTTCTCTACAAGTAGTTTTTTAATTTCTTTAGGCATGATGCCATAATCTCTAAGATATAACGATGCTCTTCTTATATTATAATATACACGTCTTTCAGCCATATTCATTAATTCTAATATGTTATTAAACTCAAGTTCTTCTTTGGTGTAACCCTCATTTTTCATCAATAAAAGGTCTAAGTCTGTATATTTATCTGGCAAAACAATCGTCTTTAAAACTTTGTCATTTTTAAAGAAAACTGTTTTTGCTTGTACAATTACATAACCAAATCTTAAAGTTCCATCAAAAAACTCAACGTATAACTCATCGTAACTATGATGCCCAACAATATCAAATAATCTGCGAAATTCCATTGTTGCTTTAGCTGTACCTTTAGTTTGACATTGAAAGCTAAAAATAGCACCTGGTATTGCTAATTGAACATTTCCATCTGTTAAAGTTAACTCGCAGGTTGCTTTAATACTAATTACATGTTTGTGTTTATGTACCGCCTTTAACCTCATTAAGGCGGCTTTAAAATCATTTGTCTTACATTGGAATGAAACCATAATTCTCTACTTTTTTTAACTAATTATTTACAATAATAATTTAATATTTCTTGAGCATGAGGAGCATTTAATTCTTTTGCTTTACAAAAATCCCAACAACTTTCATTAATATTACCTAATAAAGCCTGGGCTAAACCTCTATTTATGTATGCCAATGCAAATGTTGGTTTATACATTATCGCAATATTATTGTCTAAAATACAGCCCAATAAGTCAGAAACAAAATACTTTGATCTACCCCTGTTATAAAAGGCGTCAATTAGATTAGGATTTAGTAAAATACATTTATCAAAATCTAATATAGCACCCTCATAATCTTTAATATCAGCTTTTGCCAATCCTCGGTTATAATAAGCTTCAGCTAAACTTGGTTCTAAATAAATGCACTTAGTTAAATTAATAATTGCGCCTTCATAGTTGCCAGAATCAGATTGTTCATTTGCCTTATTAAAATATTCTTTGCCTATTTGCGAGTGTAATTTCAAAGAAAATAAATTAACAAACAAGACATATGCAATAATTTTAATTTGAATATTAACAAGTCTATTTTTTTTCATAACTGTTAGGTTTTATATTTAATAACCTTCAATTCTTAAAAAGATACATGGCATTATTTATAAGGTAAAAAAAACAAACATAATGGCTAATTACCATTACAAACGGAAAACAGAAAACTTGTTATAAAACGCTTTATTGATGGAATAACAGCAGAAACTAATAAACGTAAAGATTTAGAAAAACAAAAAAAATTAGATAAATTCTCAGAAAAAAAAGTGGCTCGTATTAAGCCATTATTGCAAATTGGCACTAAAGTTAGAATCTTAAATAGCTCTGAAATTGGTGTTGTAAATGAAATAATTGATGAAAAAGTAAAAATTACATTTGGAATTATTAAGATGACCGTAAATATTCACAACTTAGAAATTGTAAAGAATTAAAATTCTAAATCAAATTCTTTTTTAGATGACACTGGATTTCCATTTTCCATTTCTGGCTTCCAATATTTATAAGAAATTAATGCCTTTTCTATTTGTTTACTATAATCACTTTTTGATTTACCTCTAAAATCGATTGACAAAACTTTAATTGTAGAATCAATATTTACGAGTAATTTAATGTGATATAAACCACTTAACGTAATCAAAGGATTTTCTTTTTTCACTTCAAGCAAAACATAGTTTCTTAAAGCCAAATTATTTTCAGTAACTACACCTTTTGCTTTTGCCATTTCAAAGGTAGGAGATTGAGCAGCACCAGCCACTGCTGGCATTTTTGATTTTTCTTCTTTTAATGCTTTATCGCTATCAACACTTGCATCCTTCTTACTATGATTACTATTTTTTGCAACAACTACATTTGAATTATTACTATTCGAAGTAGTACTTACATTATAATTATCCAATTCCGATTCTTTTGCCGCTATTTGTTTTTCATCAGCTAAAGCAATAGTAGTAACTTCTGCCGCTTTAACATCAACAGGTTTAGAGGCAACATTTGGTTGCACACCTTCTAGTTTAGGCTGATCATCTTTTAAATCTGAATCATAACTAACTTCAGCATTACTATTCCGCTTATCTACCTCAAAAACATTTTGCTTTTTAGCTGAATTAACAACTACTTTACCATCAGAATTTTGAATTTCATTAATATCTGGTTGCTGTATTTGCTTTATTTCATTTTCCGATTTATCATTTAATGGCTTGTTTTCATTTGTATTTGTAGTATTTACAGCAATTGTTGAAATTGGAAGTGTATTAGTATTTTTAAAATAAAACACCGAAATCCCAAATATTAATAAGATTGAAGCAGCTGCGGAAAACCAAATAACCTTGTTTTTACTTGAGCCTTGCTCTACTTTTTGAGATATTTTTTTATCAATATCTGCATTCATTTGCTTAGCACTTTCAATAGTAGAAAAAGCTACATATCCTTCTAGCGCCTCTTTTTCAAAGTCATCTAATTCTTGGTTATGAGCATTTTGCACTGATGAATTTTCCATCAATTCAAAAAGCTCTTTAGCCGTTAAGTGATTATGTTTATTGTTGTGTTCCACTAATTTTTTCTAATTTAATTTTCAAATTTCTTTTGCCATTTTGTATGTAACTTTTCACCTCATTTAAAGAAAAACCAGTCATTTCAGCTATTTCAACATAGGACTTTTCTTTTAAGTAAAATAATTCAACACACTTCTTTTGCTCATCATTTAATTCGTCTATTGCCTGCTCAAGAGCTACAAATTGCTTCTCTTTTTCTTCTGTTTTATTTAGATGCAAACCATTTTCAGTTTCCATAAATAAATCTGCATTATTTTCTAATTCAATCTCTTTTTTAAGTTTAGATTGCCTTGTTCTAATAATTTGTAAGCAAAAATTTTTAGAATATGTATATAACCAACTTTTAAAAAACTCAATTTGATGTTTCAACAAATCAGTAAATAATTTTTCAAAAATTTGCATTACAGCATCTTTAGCCTCATCTTGATTTTTAAGGTATTTTAACGAAAGACCAAGTACTAAGTGAGAATATCGCTTGTACAATATACCAACTAGCACTTTATTATTAGTACTTTTATACTCCGCAAGTAATTCTAAATCAGAGTAATGGTTATATTTTTCGTTATATATCAATGATTTAAAAGTAACTATTTTTTTCAATAAACATAATCAGTATTTTGACTTAAATTCTGTTAAAATTAGCTTTGAAATGTGAATTGTAAACATTAAATTTGTTAGTCGGTGAATTTGGCACAATTTTACTGCATAATAGAAATAAAACAAATTGAAACTAATATATAAATATACATTCTTATTTATTTTAGCTTTTGTAAGTCTTAGTTTTCAGCAACAAAACTTCGACCCAAATGCTAAAGTAAAGGCTGTGTTTTTATACAATTTCACAAAATATTTCGAATGGCCCGAAAACATGAAATCTGGCAATTTTATAATACATGTCATTGGAAGTAATTCAAGTTTAAATACTGAATTAAATAAGATGGCTTCCTCAAAACAAATTGGGAATCAAAAACTTGAAATTAAAACGTCTAATACCATAGATGCTTCTATAAAACCACATATTGTATTTATTCTTAATGAATCATCTGATAAATTGAAAGAAGTTGCATCTAAAAATAAAGGTAAAGGCGCACTAATTGTTACAGAAAAAACAGGATTAGCTAAAACAGGGTCGGCAATAAACTTTGTAGTAGTTGACAATAAACAAAAATTTGAATACAGTAAAGAAAACGCAGTAAAGGCAGGGCTTAAAACTAGTGAAGAACTTAAAAGTTTGGCAATAACAGTAAATTAAAAAAGTGAAAAAAATTATTACATATTATAACTACAAACTCATACTAAGTATGATTGTGGTTATGTTTTGTCAAAATTATTTTGCGCAATCCGATTCTTTATTTAAGGCTCAAGAGCTTTGTAATCAAAAGAAATATACTGAAGCTATTAAAGTAATTGATAAAGCTATATTAAATACTGAAACAGCTACTGATGCTGCTACTTGGCATATTAGAGCATTTGCTTATATTCAAACCTATAAGCAACAAGGCGCTGCAAATACTCAAAAAATAAACTTATTAGATACCGCAATTTCGTCTGCTATTAAATCTAATTTTTTAGATGACAAAAAAGAGTACTTAGAAAATAATAATGCCTTTATTAAAAATGGAAGTACAACTTATTACAAACTTGCTGTTTTTCAAATTAATGACT
>CALMMX010000070.1 GCA_937868545.1 uncultured Bacteroidota bacterium | reverse complement strand
TTGATAGTATGGAATTTGTAAACACCATTGATAAAGATAAAGTAGCTGAAAATCCAGTTTTATTACCTTATTCTCATCATGTTGGTGGCATTGTAATAAACCCAGAAGATAATGGTAAAATAAAGTCTCGAGCATTAACTGCAATGCGCGAACAAACTAATATTCAAATGAATCAAATTCAACAGCAAGTTGAGTTATTAGTAAAGCAAGCTAATGATTTAAAAGCTCGCGTTGAAATGTCGGAGCAAATTTATCAAGCTGATTTATCATTTGAGCCTATCATAAATCAAATTTATCATTTGTATAAAAGGGATGGTAAATTTAAGTTATTACTTATTGGTCCTGAAGATTGGGGTAAAATGCCTCAAACATTAATTTATATTGGCACTGTAAAAATGTTGGGAGATCATACGTGGGATATTTTGAATAAAAATAACGATATTTAAAAATGGAAACTAATTATTTGGAAAGTGTAATTAAGCAATTTGAATATTACAAACTTTTAGGGTCAAAATCTATTGAGGTTATAGAAGATGAGAAATTGTTTTTTCAGTATAATGAAGATAGTAATAGTATAGCTACCATTGTTAAACATTTGCATGGAAATATGTTGTCTCGTTGGACTGATTTTTTAAGCACAGATGGAGAAAAGGAATGGAGGAATAGGGATTCTGAGTTCGAAAATAATTTAGTTGCAAAAACAGATGTTTTAAAATTGTGGGAAGAGGGATGGAATTGTTTTCAAACAACTTTAAAATCATTGTCACCAGAAGATTTATCTAAAACTATTTATATACGTAATCAAGGTCATACGGTCTTAGAAGCTATAAATAGGCAACTTGCACACTATCCATACCATGTTGGGCAAATTGTTTTTATTGCTAAAACACTTTCAAATAGTAATTGGCAATCTTTGTCAATACCAAAAGGGAATTCAAATTCGTATAATGCGGAAAAATTTTCTAAGCCAAAATCAAATGAGCATTTTACAAATGAATTCTTAAATAAAAAATAACAATGAGAACTAACATAAAAAAGTTATCGTTTTTTTTCTTTACTATAGTTGTATTACAATCTTGTTTATTATTTCAACCTTCTGCTAGTAAATTAAACCGAAGAGCAATACGAGCAAATACATCTTATGATGCTATCATAGTACCTGGTGTTCCTTTTGTAGAAAAAAATTGGGACTTAACTATGCAAATGAGAGTTTTATGGTCGATACACTTATATAAAAAGGGGTTAGCAAAAAAAATAATTATGAGTGGAAGTGCTGTTTATACACCATATGTAGAGGCTGAAATAATGAAATTATATGCTATTGCACACGGAGTGCCAGAACAAGATATTATAGTTGAAGGAAAGGCGCAGCACAGCACAGAAAACGCATGGTATGGTTATAAATTAGCAAAAAATATGGGTTTCAAAAATATTGCTTTGGCCACCGATCCATTTCAAACAAGAATGCTGTATCGTTTTGGAAAGAAAAGATTAAAGGATATGAAATTTTTACCTGTTTTGTTTGATACACTTAGAACTCTTCCTCATTCCAATCCAGAAATAAATTATGAGCCTTTAAAAGTAAAAGAGTTTACACCAATAACTGAAACTCAAAGTTTTTGGTACAGATTAAGAGGCACTGCAGGTAAACACATTAATTATAAAGACGGATTTCAATAAAATTTGTTGCTATGAATCGTTTCAAAAACTAATGTATTGAATTACTAATAGCATTTGTTAACTCAACAAATTCCTTTACAGACAATTGTTCTGCTCGTTTATCAAGGTAAATACAATCAACTGTATTGTTTCCAGTTAAAACTTTTACTGAGTTTCTTATTGTTTTTCTTCTTTGGTTAAAAGAGGCTTTTACAACTTTAAAAAATAAATCTTCATCGCAATTTAATTTTTTCACATCATTGCGAGTTAATCTAATTACTCCAGATTTTACTTTAGGTGGTGGTGTAAAAACTTGTTCGGGTACAGTAAATAAATATTCTATTTTATAATAAGCTTGAAGTAACACACTTAATATACCATATGTTTTAGAACCTGGCTTTTCGGCTAAACGTTGGGCTACTTCTTTTTGAAACATACCAACAACATACGGTATGTTGTTTCTGTTTTCCAAAACTTTAAACATGATTTGTGTAGAAATATTATAAGGGAAATTTCCAATAACATTATACGATTTGCCATCCATTATTTTATCTAAGTCAGCTTCTAAAAAATCTTGGAAAGAAATTTTATGAGCATGGTTAGGGTATTTTTCTTTTAAAAAATCAATTGATTCAGTGTCAATATCAAATGCTTTAAAATTTTCCTTTTCAATCATGTATTGAGTTAAAACACCTGTTCCTGGTCCAATTTCAATAATAGCATCAGCAGTTTCTGGTAATGATTTTACTATTTTTTGTGCAATATTTAAATCATGTAAAAAATGCTGACCTAAATGTTTTTTTGCTTTAACTGAATGGCTCAAAGTAAATTTTTTAAATAGTGGAATTAAACAATTTGTAGTAATGTTCTAAATGCAGAATATTTTCCATCGTAAAGAGCTTTCATATCAGCTTGTAAACGTGGTGCTTCTAACTTTTGGTAAGCTTCAATATCTTCCATTTTGTTAAAGCTGTATTGTGTTGAAAAGGTTGCCCCTTCATCATCAACAAATAAAACTTTACACATTTTATATTCTGTAAAATACCCAGTTTCCATTACCATTGGAATGTGAACTGTTTTCATCCAGTTATGCCATTCGTCGGCAACATTTTTATCAATGCTTACTGTTACGTTATATATATACATAGTGCTTTATGGTTTAAAACAAAAAAATCTCAAACAATATTGATTGAGATTTTTTTGTTCATTATTTAATTTTTTGATTAATTAAATGCATTAAATCCAGTAACATCCATTCCTGTAATTAACAAATGGATGTCATGAGTTCCTTCATATGTAATAACTGATTCTAAATTCATCATATGACGCATAATTGGATATTCACCTGTAATTCCCATTCCACCATGTATTTGGCGTGCTTCACGAGCAATTTGTAATGCCATATTTACGTTATTACGTTTTGACATACTTATTTGTGCAGGAGTAGCACGATTTTCATTTTTTAACTGGCCTAAACGGAAAGTTAATAATTGAGCTTTTGTAATTTCTGTAATCATTTCAGCTAATTTCTTTTGAGTTAATTGAAATGCTCCAATTGGTTTCCCAAATTGAATACGTTCTTTACTGTAACGTAAAGCGCTATCATAACAATCCATGGCTGCGCCAATTACACCCCAAGCAATACCAAAACGAGCCGAATTTAAACAACCTAATGGTCCTTTTAATCCTTTTACGTTTGGTAAAATATTTTCTTTAGGTACTAAAACATTTGCAAATACAAGTTCGCCAGTTGCGCTAGCACGTAAACTCCATTTACCGTGAGTTTCTGGTGTAGTAAAGCCTGGCATTCCACGTTCTACTATTATTCCTCTAATTTCACCTGTTTCATCTTTAGCCCAAACAACTGCAATATCAGCAAAAGGTGAATTACTAATCCACATTTTTGCTCCATTTAATATTACATTTTTTCCATCACCAGCATCTTTAAAATTAGTTAACATGCCAGCAGGATTACTTCCATGATCTGGTTCAGTTAAACCAAAACAACCCATAAACTCACCAGCCGCTAATTTTGGTAAATATTTTTTCTTTTGCTCTTCACTTCCATAGGCATAAATTGGATACATAACTAAAGAGCTCTGAACAGAAGCTGTTGAACGTAAACCACTGTCTCCTCTTTCTAACTCTTGCATTATTAAACCATAAGAAATTTGATCTAATCCTGGTCCACCATATTCAGCAGGAATATATGGTCCAAAAGCACCAATTTCAGCTAAACCTTTAATCCATTGTTTAGGAAATGTTGTTGTTTGACAAGCTTCTTCCACAATTGGAGTAACCTCTTTTTTTACCCATGCACGAGCCGTTTCTCTAATTAATTTATGTTCGTCGCTTAATAGTTCATCCATTAAGTAATAATCGTGTGCTTGAAAGTTATCTGATGCCATTTTTATTTTGTGTTTAGTTTGAAATTTCTATAGAATTTATATCTTATTTTTTCTCTAATTCTTTAACCATTTTAATTTGAGTGCCTTTCATTGGTAATAATTTTGTTTCTTTAAAGGAATCGTTCCATTTAATTGTAAAACCTTTTTTTTGCATATCTCCAGCTCCTTGAACTTCGTCAAACATTACAAAAAAGTCTTCTTTTGCTCCTTTACTTAATAATACAGGAGGGTATTTTTTGTTGTTAGCATTATCTTTCCCATTATCCATTATTGCAACACATTTGTATGGATCAATAATTGCAGCAGCATCTCCATTATAAGTACATTCAAATTTTGCTGAAGATTTATCTGTTTTAATTTTAGAATCAAGCATAATACAAGTTAAACCGCTAATCTCTATTTTATTTGTTTCAGCAGGAATTTTGAAGTTACTTGGCGTTAAAACTTTACCAGCAGAAGATGCCTTAAAAATTGCCTTTATGTCAATAATATAATTTTCAATTCTAAAATCATTACCTTTAAAATCAATTACTTTACTAGCTTCATCATTTGGTGAAACCATAATATCTTTTTTCTCACTACAAACTAAATTTTTTCCTTCAGATGTGAAAAATAAGTCTTCAACTTTTATTAATAAAAAGTCATTAGTTTTATTAAAAATTTTGAATTTAAATTTTGTCCAAGCCTGAGTTGCAATTGCATCTGTAATATAAATTTTATAATCATCCGTTTCAATAAACGTATTTTTATATAAAAATTTAGTTTTCTCATCAATTTTTTCAGTTTGTTTTTTTTCAGAAGATTTTTCTTTTTTTTCTTTTTGAGAAAAGGCGTTAATACTTAATAAAAGGATTACTGCAAATAAAATATTTTTCATTTTTTTTAGTTTAAAATTAATTATACAAATATACTATTCTCCTAAAATTAATAGTAAATTTATTGCTAAAATAAGTGAATTTTATGCGTATTGATATTATTACAGTTCATCCCCTTTTGTTGGAAAGTCCTTTTAATCATAGTATTATGAAAAGGGCCGTTCAAAAAAACATTGTTGAGGTAAATTTAGTTGACTTAAGGCAGTATGGTATTGAACCTCATAAAAAGGTTGATGATTATGCATTTGGTGGCGGTGCAGGAATGGTAATGATGATTGAGCCAATTGTTAATTGTATAAATGATTTAAAAAGAGAGAGAGAATATGATGAAATTATATATATGGCGCCTGATGGGGAACAGTTAACTCAGGCACATTGTAACAAATTCTCATCTTTAAAAAATATTATCGTTTTATGTGGTCATTACAAGGGAATTGATGAAAGAATTAGGGAGCATATAATTACAAAGGAAATATCGATAGGGGATTATGTTTTGAGTGGAGGAGAATTGCCAGCCGCAGTAATGTGTGATGCAATTATTAGATTAATTCCTGGTGTTTTAAATGATGAAACTTCTGCTTTATCTGATTCATTTCAGGATAATTTAGTTTCTCCACCCGTTTATACACGCCCTGCTGATTATAATGGATGGACTGTGCCTGAAATCTTATTAAGTGGTCATAATAAAAAAATTGAGGATTGGAGGCATGAACAATCTATTTTAAGAACTAAATTGAGGCGTCCAAATTTGTAAAACAAACATAGGCGTGTTAATTATTCATCTATTAAAACCTAAAGTATCATTATATAAAGGTTAATTTCGTTTATATAAAATATTACAAGGTGGCTTCTACTACATTATCAAAAAAAACATTAACATCCTCAATAACAGTTGTTATAAGTTTGGCATTGGTTTTATTTATGCTTGGATTGTTAGGTTTAATAGTTGTAAATGCAAAACAATTATCGAATCATATTAAAGAAAATATAGGCTTTCAGGTTGTATTAAAAGATACAACTAGTCAGGTAGAGCTTTCATTAATAAAACAAGAAATTAGTTCGTCGGCATATGTTAAAGATGTTGAATACATTAGTAAAGATATTGCCGCTAAAAAATTACAACAAGATTTAGGGGAAGATTTTATTACATTTTTGGGCTATAATCCTTTACTTTCTTCACTTGATGTAAAATTAAACTCAGAATATGCAAATATTGATAGTTTGGCAAATTTTGAAAAGCAAATGTTGCAAAAGCATTTTGTAAAAGAGGTGATTTATCATAAAGATATGATAAATCAAGTAAATAGTAATGCAAAGGTAATTAGCATGTATATTTTAATATTTAGTGGTTTATTATTAGTTGTAGCAATAGCATTAATAAATAATACCATTCGATTGTCTATTTATTCAAAGAGGTTTTTAATAAGAACAATGTATTTAGTTGGTGCAACTCAAGGATTTATTAGGAAGCCATTTATATTTAAAGGTATCCGTCAAGGTTTAATTGCAGGGATTTTGGCAGGTTTTTTATTAGCAGGTTTTTTAATATTAAGTACTAATTATATACCAGATTTATTGCAACTACAAGACCCAAATATGCTTGCCATATTATTTGGATGTATAGTGCTTTTGGGGATATTAATTTCTGGATTAAGCGCTGCATTATCAGTAAGTAGATATCTACGATTAAAAACCGATGATTTGTATATCTAAATTTTTATTCCAATAATACAGATATCATCAACTTGCTCGAGATTACCTTGCCAATTTTTTAATTCCGTTTGTATTATTTGTTTTTGCGTACCCATTGGTTCTTGTGAAATTGAAACCAATAGCTCTCTTAGGTTTTTACTCATAAATTTTTTGCCTTTAGGCCCACCAAACTGATCTGGAAATCCATCTGTTAATGTATATACTATATCACCTGTATTTAATTGTATTTCATGTTGCGTAAAGGGAATATTGTCTTTATCATGTTTACCAACAGGCATTTTATCAGCTTTAATTTCTATGATGTCTACTCCATTATTTTTCACAATCCACACTGGATTATTAGCACTAGCAATTGTTAGTTTGTAAGTTTTAAAGTTAATTTGAATTAGACTGCAATCCATTCCGTCTTTTCCACCATCTGCACTACCATCATTTTTTAACCTGTTAATAATCGTATTACGGGTTGCATTTAAAATATCTGATGGTTCTATACATCCATCTTTTATTGCCGATTCTAAACTCGTAATGTTTAATAAACTCATAATAGCGCCAGGAACACCATGTCCAGTACTATCTGCTGTTACTAAAGCGAAATTTTCGTTATTTAATTTTGTTGCCCAGTAAAAATCTCCACTAACTACGTCTTTAGGTTGAAAAAACACAAAATAGTTTTTCAAGTTTTCATTTAATAGTGTTGTACTTGCTAAAAAACTTTTTTGTATACGTTCTGCGTAATTAATGCTATCCGTTATTTCTTTGTGTTTTTCTTCAATAAGGTGTTTTTGTTTTTGTGTTTCTAGTTCTTTTATTTCAATAATTTGTTTTTGTTTTTGGGTAATTTTATAACGATTAAACATAAACGCTCCAAAAATAATTACGAGTGCTAAGCCTCCAAATAAAGCATAGCGTGTAGTTTTTTCTTGTTTTAGTTGTGCAGTTGTTAATTTTTTTTCTTCAACTGTTTTTAAGCTGTCTGTTAAAATTTTGCTATTATATTCTACTTGGAATTTAGAATTTACAATAGCATTTTTATTTTCTTCACTGTATACCGAATCTTTCGTAATTACATATAGTTCATGAAATTTTAAAGCTTCATTTTCATTATTTAAATTTTTGTTTAAATTATAAAGTTCAAAATAGCAAGCTAAAATATCTTCACGATTATTATTAAGTTTAGCAATATCTAATGCTTTATTTAAGTTTTCTTTAACATCTGAGTAATTTTTGTTTTGAATGTCTATTTTGGCTATTGATAATAGAATTGATGAAGTGAAATTTATATAATTATATTTTTCACTTATGTGTTTTGAAATATTAAAGTCATCTTTAGCTGCATTATATTTTTTTAATTGCATATTTATATCCCCTAAATTATAATAAGAATAGGCTTTAGATTTCTCATTATCATCAATATTTTCTGACAATAAAATTGTTTTGTTTGTGAGACTTAATGCCTCATTTATATTTCCTTTACTAATATGTATTTTGCATAAATTATTAAGAAATATTAATTCTGATTCTTTATCATTTATTTTTCTAGCTTCATTTAGAGCTCTTTCAAATGTTTTTTGAGCGTTTTTATAATCATAAAAGTATGCATAGATGATACCAATATTATTTAAATTGCTAATCAATTCATAAGTATTATTTGTTTTTTGATTTATTGTTAATGCAATGTTATAATTATCTAGGGCTTTTTTATAATCCCCTTTGTTATAAAATGCAATACCAATATTATTATATGAATCTCCAATTAATACTGGATCATTTATGAATTTATAAATTCGTAAACTATTTTCATAATTGATAAGAGCTTCATTTGTTTTGCCATTAGTTTCACGATATATTCCCAAATTTGCAAAGGCTCCACCTAAATATTTTAAGTATATTTTTTTTTGAATTGTATCGTTTTTATATTTAGTTAAGTTATAATCTAAGATTTTGAAAAGTTCTGAATTGTATTTTGACCAATCTTTTAAATCTGCATTATCAGTAATTTTTGAGAGTATAAAACATTTTGTAGAATCATTTTTAGCGGAAAAAAATTGACGCTTTAATGAATCAATATCTTGAGAAAATAAAGAATAACAAAAACAGATTAGAAATATATATACTACTTTTTTCTTCATTAAAATAACTCTTATAGTTCATCTAATATATAATTTATATATTCAAATCCTAATACCGATTATCAAAATATCATCAACTTGTTCTAAATTCCCTTTCCAATTTTCTAGTTCTTGATTAAGAATTTCACTTTGTTTGTTTATATCTAGATTATTGATGTTTAATAATAATTCATTAAGTTTTTTATACATGTATTTTTTTCCTTTTGGACCGCCAAATTGATCGGCATAGCCATCAGTATATAAATATAATGTGTCTTCCTTTTTTATTTCAATAGTTTGTAGAGTAAAGCTGTCATTTTTTTCTCCTTTTCCTACTGGCATTTTATCTTTTGGTAATTCTATTACTGCTTTATTTGAAATTAAAATAGGATTATTATTTGCAGCAGAATAAGATATCTGTTTGCTTTTGCTATTATAGCACAATAGTATCCCGTCAAAACCATCTTGTTGGCCATCTTTGCTTATACTATTTATTAATCTATCTCTTACGTAATTAAAAATTTCGTTTGGTTTTTCAATTCTTTTTTCTTGAATGGCTTCACTTAAAAATCTGATGTTTAATAAACTCATAAATGAACCAGGAACTCCATGACCGGTGCTATCACAAACAGCTAAATAATAGTTGTTGTTAAAACTAGTAGTCCAATAAAAATCACCACTTACAATATCTTTGGGCTTTGATAAAATAAAAGAATTTGCTAACCATTCGCCCATATCAATATTCGTAGGTAAAACAGCGTTTTGAATTCTTTGCGCATATCTGATACTATCAGTTATTTCTGTGTTTTTTTGTTCAATAATTGAATTTTTTTGTTCTAAATGGTTGTTTGCAATTGATAATGATTCATTAGCTTTTTTCTTTACATTATACCTATTTAGCAAAAGTATTAGAAACAAAATAATTAATATTATTCCTGCATAAAGTATGTTTTTTTGATAGTTTTGTTCTTTAAGTTTTAAGTTTTGAACTTCTATTTCTTGTTGTTTCTTTTCAGATTCGTATTTAGCTTCTACTTCTAGTAGTTGTTTGTTTTTTGTCGCATTAAAAATAGTGTCTTTGTAATTGTTGTAAAATGTAAAATATTCTAACGCACCTGTTAAATTATTTTTCTGTTTGTATACATTAGATATATTTAAACTCACATCCTTTAAATCATCATACGCTTTTCTGGTTTTAAAAATTTCATATGATTTTATAAAATAAATTAGTGCATTATCTAAATCATTTTTCTTGATATAGGCTTGCCCAACAAAGTTATAAGTTGATGCAATTCCATAAGTATTATTTAGTTCTTTTAATTCTAAAATGGCATTGTTATAATTTAAGAATGCTTCATCAAATTTTTCTAGGTCTACTAATATATTACCAATTAATGTGTAAGTTACAGAAAGACTATATTTAGAAGAGTTTGTATTTATAAAGTAACTTTTAGCTCTAGTAAATAACTCTAACGCTTTATTAGGATTATTTTTCAATTGATAAATATTTCCTAATCCAACGGATGAAATTCCCATCATGTATTTAAAAGAGTCGATACTCGCAATTTCATAGCTTTTGGTATATGCATCAAAGGCTTTATCTTGTTCCTCTATTCCAACATAGGTATTCCCAATTGAGTTCATGATATTACTCATTTGGTGCAAATCATTATTTGTTTTATAAAGTTTAAAAGCATTAATGAAATTGGCCAGAGCTTTTTGATATGAACCAATACTATTATAATAATTGCCTAATGCACCTAATGCTTTACCTGTACCTTGATAAAAATTAAGTTTATTTGAAATTTTAATAGCTTTTGTAGCGAAAAGAATACAACTATCATTGCCTTTATCTTGATATAGAATTGCAATTTTATTGAGAATATTAACTCTTGTTGTATCTTCTAGATTATTATTTTTTAATAATAATTTTAAACTATCAATATTATTGGCTTTTAAATTAGGTATAAGTAAAGTGAAAAAAACAATTATTTTAAGCGTCTTCATATTCAAATATAATGAATTAAAGATCTAATTAAAAATCAATTTGTTTACTTATAGTTTTAATCCAATTATGCAAATATCATCTACTTGATCCAAATGCCCTTGCCAAGTTTTAAAGTTTTTGTGAAGCTCTTCTTTTTGTTTTTCCAATGGTAGTTTGCTATTTGATAGTAGTAATTGATTTAATTGCTTTTTCTTAAATTTTTTTCCATTTGGACCTCCAAATTGGTCAGCATATCCATCTGTAGATAAAAATAACATATCATTTTCTTTATAAGGAAGGTTGTATAAATTGAATGAAACTAGATTTTCACCTTTTCCAACTGGCATTCTATCTTTTGGAAGCTCAATTAAATTTGAATCAGAAATTAAAACTGGTGAATTGTTAGATGCAGAATAATTGATTTTTTTTGTAGTTTGATTTATACAAATCAATATACCATCAAAGCCATCTTTTTGACCATCATTGCTAATAGTATCAATAAGTCGGTCTCTTACATAATTTAAAATTGAATGAGGTTCTACTATTTCTTTTTCCTTTATAGCTTCATTTAAAAAACCAATATTTAGTAAACTCATAAATGCACCAGGCACTCCATGTCCGGTACTATCGCAAACTGCTAAATAGAAATTGGAGTTATGTAATGTTGCCCAATAAAAATCACCACTTACTATGTCTTTTGGATTGAACAATACAAAATTGTTTGGTAAAATTGTATTTAAAACGTTTGCTTGAAACAATAGTGCATCTTGTATTTTTTTAGCATAGCTTATTGAATCAAGTATTTCTTTTTGTTTTGATTCCACAATTTCTTTTTGTTGTTTTATAATATTATGAGCTTTGTTTTTTTCTTTATAATTTTTGTATACAAAGAACAGCAGAACTAATATTACTAATAAAATAGAGCTAATTATATAATTGTAATTTTTTTCAGTAGATAATTGCTTTTCTTTTAAGGAAACTTCTACTTGATGTTTAATAGAGTCTTGTAGTTTTATTTTATTAAAATCATAATTGAGTTGTATTTCAGTAATTTCTTGTAATTTTTCACCATTTTGAAGACTGTCTTTAAGTTGTTTTGAGATTTTATAATAATAAAGTGAATTTTTAAAATCATTTAAACCTTCGTATGCTTTTGATAAATATGATGTAACATCTCTTATAGATGCTTGTGAATTTGCTTGTTTTGCATATATTAAGCCTTTTTGTAATGTATCAATTGCAGATTGATATTTTTTTTGAAGAGTTAATGTGTTGCCTATATAACCAAGATTAATAGATATACTATTGTAGTCGCCTTGCATGTACCATATTTTTAAGGCTTTAGCAAAATATATATTTCCAAGGTCATGATTTTCTAAATTAGAGTAGGTGAGACCTATATTTTCGCTATTAGTAGCAATTTGGTAATCTTCAGAATTTTGTAAATTAATGTTTAAAGCTTTAAAAAAGTATTTTAGTGCGGTCGAATTTTCTTTTTTATCAAGGTAAATTAACCCTAAATTGTTATAAATACTTGCTAATCCTCTATCATTATTTGTTTCCTTATATATTTTTAAACTTTTGTTGTATGTCTCAATTGCTTTTTCATAATCTTTTTGTATAGCAGATATTATTGCAATTCCGTTGTAACATTTTGCTTTTAACGAAACAAAATTATTTTTTTCTGAAAGAGTTAAAGCTTTATATAAATATTGAGAAGAGACATTGTAAATGCCTTTTTCTCTATTCATTGTTCCAAGTTTTATTAAAAATTGGCAATTAAATTTTTCACTTTTTTTTGTAAGTGTTTTATTTTCGCCTATGGCATAGAATTTTATCGAAGAATCTAATTGGCCTTTTTCGTAATATAAATCACCAAGTTTTAATAAAGAATTAAATAGAGTAGTATCAGTTTGTTTCTGGATTATATTTTTTAATGAATCAATATTATTTTGCCCATTTAAAAAAATAGTGAAACAAAAAAATAGCAATAGAAATAAAATAAATTTTATTCTCATTATTAATCCTGATTTCTCAGTTTTACCATTGTTAAAATAGTTGCAATTGCTACAGTCTCTCCAGTTTCATCATATACATCAACTAACCATTTTACTATGCCTTTTGCTATGTCTTCTATGCCTTCGGCTGTAGTTGGTTTTTTTTCTTGAACTATTTTTTCTTTACAAGTGAAGCGAACTCCAATAGTGCTTCCCATGTAAACTGGTTTAGTAAATCTACATTCATCTATTCCGTAATTTAATAACACTGGCCCTTTTTTCGCATTTACAAATAAACCAGCAGCTTTACTTAAAATATAATATCCATGTGCAACTCTACCAGTAAACATAGTTCCCTCTAATGAAGTTGCATCAACATGTGCATAAAAATGATCACCACTTACATTTGCAAAATTAACTACATCAGCATCAGTAATAGTATGTTTAGCTGTAATCAAAGTTTCGCCTATTTCTAAATCTTCAAAATATTGACGGAATGGATGAATATCTTTTTCTATTTGTTTTCCACCTTGTTGGTATTGATTTAATATTGCGGTAATTGTTGAAGGAGAACCTTGTATTGCAGTACGTTGTAAGTAATGAAATACTCCACGTTTTCCTCCCATTTCTTCTCCACCACCAGCTCTTCCAGGCCCACCATGAACCAACATTGGCATTGGAGAACCATGACCTGTGCTTTCTTTAGCGCATTCATTATTTAAAACTAAAATTCTACCATGCATGCAAGCCGCACCAATTGTGTATTTACGTGCAATTGTATTATCTGCTGTAATAATAGAACTAACTAAAGAACCTTTACCCATTTTAGATAATTCTATAGCATCTTCAATTGTTTTATAAGGCATTATTGTACTTACTGGGCCAAATGCTTCAACACTATGGCAATCAATATTTGTAAATGGCTTATCATTTAAGAAAATAATTGGTGGCATAAAACAACCTTTATTTTTATCTGCTCCTTTTACTTCAAAATTTTCAAAATCACCAATTACTATTTTTTGAGTTTTTGATAATAATTCTACTTTTTCTCGTACTTCAATTAATTGAGATTTCCCTGCTAAAGACCCCATTCTAACACCTTCAATATTTGGGTCACCAATAACATTTTGCGCTAAGCGTTTGCCTAATGCAATTTGAACATCTTCTACCATATTTTCAGGTACAATAATTCTACGCACAGCAGTACATTTTTGCCCTGCTTTTGTTGTTATTTCTCTTGCAATTTCTTTAATAAAAATGTCAAATTCAGGCATAGACGGTGTTACATCTGTTCCTAAAACACAGCAGTTTAAACTATCTGCCTCCATATTAAAATGCACTGCTTCTTGTAATAAGCGAGGGTGCGACTTTAACATTTTTCCTGTTGATGCAGATCCAGTAAATGTTACAACATCTTGGCTTTCTACATGATCTAATATTCCATTAGCGCTACCACAAATTAATTGTAAAGCTCCTTCTGGTAAAATATTGCTTGCTATTATTTCTTTTACAACAGCTTCAGTTAAAAATGATGTTAGTGCTGCAGGTTTTACAATTGCAGGTACACCCGCTAACCAGTTTACAGCAACTTTTTCTAACATACCCCAAACTGGGAAATTAAATGCATTGATATGAATTGCTACACCTTCTTTTGGAACACAAATATGATGTCCAATAAACGTATTGTTTTTAGATAGTTTTGCTACATCTCCATCATAACAATACGATTCGTTTGGGAATTGTCTGCGTAAGCTGGCATAAGTAAATAAATTTCCAATTCCACCTTCAATATCAACCCAGCTATCTATTTTTGTTGCCCCAGTTGCCCAGCTTATTTTATAAAACAAATCTTTTTTGCTTTGTAAGTGGATAGCTAAAGCTTTCAACATTAAACCTCTTTCTTGGAATGTTAGTTTGCGAAGTTTTGGACCGCCCACTTTACGAGCATATTCACACATTTTAGCAAAATCTAAACCTTTACTACTTGTTGTTGCAATTAAATCACCATTTATTGCATTATATAATTCTTGACCATTGCCTTCTCCAGAAATCCATTGACCTAAAGCGTAATTTTGTAATTTATTCATGATGTTTGAAAATTAGATGGTTAAATATAAATATAAATTCACGCATATTATGGATATAATTTTTAACCAAAAGGATATTTTTTTTGTTTTTTTTTGGAATTATTCAAAATGGGGTCTTATATTTACAATCCTATGGCATTAATCGTAAAAACTTCGCAACTACCTAATTCTGGAAAAGGATTATTTACTACAAAACCAATTAAAAAAGGTGAAAAAGTTATTGAGTATAAAGGTGAAATTATTGAGTGGAAAGAATATAAAAAACGTGTGGAATTAAATAAAGATGGATATCTTTTTTTTATTAATAACAAAAATTGTATTGATGCTTATAATACGCCACAGCATAAAGCTAGATTTGCAAATGATGCAAGTGGTTTAGGAAGAGTGAAAGGCTTAAATAATAATTGCGTATATGAAATTGAAGACAATAAATGTTTTATTGTAGCTACTAAAAATATTGATGCGAATGAAGAAATTTTCGTTAGCTATAGTAAAGAATATTGGGATTGCATCCGTTACAATATTAAAATTGGTAGACATAAAGTTTAGTTTTTAACTGAAACCAATTTGCTTTTTTGAATTCCATTTGGAAATATGAAACTCAAAAAGATAAATATTAATATGAAGTTAAATTCAACACCATTTCTTCCACCACCAACTACATACCAACCTTCAAATATGTGAATCATAAAAATTCCAGCAACTAAAATAACTATGTTTAGAGCTGAGAATATTTTCACATATTTATTAAAAATTAATGCAGGAGCAGTTAATAATTGAATTAGTTTAATAATTATGGCTAATGGCACTCCTAACACACCAAAGCCTTGGTGAGCCAAATAGTCTGAACCAAAACTTAAAACATCCATTGTTAAAAATGAAGGTAATGAGTGCATAAGCATTATTATTGCCAGAGCAAATCGAATTGTTATAGTGTTTATATAAAGCATGATTTTTTTTACTAGCCGTTATTGTTTTTAAATGATAGAAATTACTAAATGTAAAGTGGTTGTTATTAAATAATATGAAGTTAATAGATAATTTTAATTGATTTCTTAAACTATGATTATAATATTTTTAATTTAAATATTAGAACTCAATTTTATAACTAATATTTGGCAACACAACAGATGAAACATCTTTATCGATTGTGTTTTTTTGTAGGTTATACTTATAACCGTAAAAGTCTACTTGACCAGTTGCATTAAGTATTTTTAAGGCAAATTCATGTGAACTTTTTTTCTTATTTATCTTGTAACTAGTGGTAAAGTGAACATTTATAATTGGGTCAGATTGCATTGAATATGCTTTTGTTTGATCATAAATTACATCTTTTGCTAAATGACTAGCTACTTCGTTTACTGGAGAATAACGATTTCCTCCCTGATAACTCAAGCGAGTATTTATACTAAATGTATTTTGCTTATTTCTACCAACTTGCCATTCTTTACCTATTAAGAAATTAAACACGTAGTTTCTATTAAATCGTGAATCACGCCAAACCCCATCACCACCTTTATACTTAGAATCAAATATTGAGGCTGTAAATAAATAATAGTATCCTTTTGATATGTATTTTTCCAAAGTGAAATCAATTCCGTAATTCCTTCCCTCACCTGTATTTTCAAGTTTTTCAGCAAAAAACCAATCGCTTTCAAGGTTAATAAATGAAGTTGAACTGTTTTTAACAACTGGTACTGAAAATAATTGCTGAAAGTAAGGTTCAATTTTGACGTGTATTAGGGGCGTTACATTTAAATCATACCCTAAAACAAAATGATTGGCCTTAGAGAAATCAAGGTTTTTATTAACTGCTTTTTCACCAGTGATTAATGAATTGTTATAATAGAAATTTAAATTTTCTAAACGGCTGTGCATACCATATGCGAAGCCTAATGATTGCTTTTGACCAATCAATTGACGAAATCCAACTCTTGGCTCAATTGTGTAATGATTATTGAGTGTAAAGAATTGACCATTTATTCCAATATTCATGATTAATTTAGGTGTTAAGCTAATAGAAGAATTACTATACACTGAAAGAAGAGTACTATTCCCTTTTGAATTAACTATTTCAGTTGGTACTTCCCCATCTATTATAGATCTGTTTAAAAGGATATTGTAGTTCATTTGAGTAATTAAAACCCCAGTTCTATTGGTGTGGCGCGAATTAAATTTTTTATTAATAAATGATGAGAGTGTATAATTCCAATTTGTGTTAGCGATATGACTGTATGGTTTTAATTCTAGTTGCGAATTAAAAACTTGGGCTTGCCAATCGGTTTCACTACCTGTTGACGCTAATGTTGTATTTAAGTATGTATTATTATTAAAAAAATATTTATGACTTAATCCAACCGCTCCAGTTTTTAATTTAATATCGTTTTTTTGCTTATCATCTTTATAAAACCATTTTAAACTATCCATTTTTGGTTTCGCACTTGCACCATCTGTTAAGCCAATACCCCACAATGAAAATATTCCTGCATTTTTTGTTGGGAAATTTAACTTAAAAGATAGA
>CALMMX010000069.1 GCA_937868545.1 uncultured Bacteroidota bacterium | reverse complement strand
AGCAGGAGCTGCTACCATATAAGTTGCAGCAAATGGATAACGATCAAAAGTACCGTCTGGTTTTTTGAATTTAATTACACCTTTAAAGTTTTGCTCACCTTGTCCACCAGTTGTTGTAGTATATTTACCCATACCGTTTTCGATAGGAATAGCAGTACCACCACTTCCAGATGCAGAATCAGCTCCAACTAAAAACTCGATATCACCAGCAGCAGTTTTTGAAGACGATGCTACTAATAAGATATCAGCGCTATAAGGTTGACCAGCTTGAATATAAGAAGATGGAGCAATAACTTTAGCCTCTAAGTGATCAAACTTGATAGCTAATTTACCACTAGCACCAGAAAACACTTGTAAAATTTCAGCTTCAACGTTTTTTAAATCATTTTGTAGTTTAGTAAAACTTGTATAAACAGCCGCTAATGGTAAGTGATAAAAGTTATCCATTTCCCAATTAAATTTAATACCATCTTCGTCACGGTTACTATCAGTTGGTTTAATAGAAGAAATTTTCTTTTTAATCCCTTGGTAATCGTCATCTAATAGCTTAGTTTTAGGGTCTTTTTGCATACCATCAACCATAGCAACTAATTTATCGTGTAAACTATTTAATTTACCACGTAACTCATAAGCTGTTAAAGGCCCCTTTTCAGGATTTTTTGGTTCAGATAAACCTAAAACATGACTTGGAACATCGTAGTCGTCAATTTTTTCCATACGTCGTAAGTTTAATGTATCTGCAATTTTCTCGTTACCTTGAGTCATTGCTTCCTCTGTATGAGATACAACATTAGATCTAACTTGACCAATGTATTTAAACGTTTCCTCAATTGCTTTTTGTGCCTCAATTGCTTTTTCATAATAAGGTTTTGCTGCTGCATTACCATTTATTGAAGCTTCGAAAGACTTAGTTGTACGAGCATTATTTTCTTTTAAATTTTCCTTTGATTTTGTTAAACTTTCGTTTACAGAGATGTAACCTTGTAAAACTTGTTTAGATGTATTCATTGCCAAGAGAGCTGTTAGTACGAGATACATCATACCAATCATCTTCTGTCTTGGGGTTTCTTTACCGCCTCCCATATTATTTTATATTTCTTTTAGATTAATATTTAGTGAATTTAATTAACTTAATGACTATTGACCTTTATAATTCATTGCACCTAACATGTTTCCGTAGATTCCGTTTAATGCAGTTAAATTAGAAGATAATTGAGACATTTCTTGACGATATTTTTTAGTATCATCAACTGAATCATGTAAGTTTTTCATTAAATCAGCTAAACCACCATAGAATTTCTCTGTAGCATCTAAATGAGTTCTTGAACCTTGTAATTGTAATTCGTAAGTTGCATTTAAAGCAGTTAAGTTTTGAGAAACTTTTGCCAAAGAATCTCCAATAGATGTTCCAGCATCATTTGATGAAGCTAAACTTACCATTGATTGTGCTGCTTTTTGATATGTATCAGCTAAATTAGATACGTTTGCAGTTGCAGATTTAACAGAATCAACGTATTCGTTAGTTGCTAAATGTGCGCTTGATAAATCTCCCATTTTAGATGCATTATCACTTAATGAACGCATACCAGCACCTAGGCTTTCAATTAATTCAGGTCCAATTTTAGCATCAGCTAACATTGCATCTAATTGATTTGATACTGGTAAATTGCTTCCTTTTAATGCACCATGCTCTTCTTCTTCATGGCTTCCCATTCCACCTAATTCAGGATAAGCTAATGACCAATCGTATTCTTCATGTGGAATATCTAATCCGAATAAGATAAATAGTAATGCTTCAGTTCCAAGACCTGCAATTAACGCTGTAGAAGCACCTGGCCAGTGCATGATTTTAAATAAGGCTCCAACAATTACAATTGCTGCACCAAAACAAGATGCTAAGTGTAAGTACTTTTTAAAACCGGTTACTTTAGGAAGTTTGCTCATAGTTGTGTAGTTTTTAGTGTGTTAGTTTCAGTTTAGTTGTTTGGTTTGTGTTTATTGCTTGTGTTTATTATCTTCTATCTATTTCAATATTACATTGAAACAGTAATGTGTTAATTATAATTTCTAACTATTAAATTTCGTCTCCTTTTGAACGACCTAAATAAGTCATTACATTACGGAAACCAATATAACATTTAGCTGTATCTTGGTATTCGTAAGTACGAGAACTTACTTGTAAGTAGTAACCTACATCTTTCCAAGAACCACCACGTATAACTTTACGTTTTAATACGTTTGCATCTTTTTCTTGTGCTTCGTAAACATAATCAGGATTTAAATCATGAGCGAAATCATAAGCTGATTCATCAAATGCATTGCTTGTCCATTCAGAAACGTTACCAGCCATACAATATAATCCCCAATCATTTGGATTATAAGAGTATATATATACTGAGTGGAAACCACCATCATCAATATATGAACCACGCATTGGTTTAAAGTTCCCTAAGAAACAACCTCTTGCATTACGAATGTAAGGACCACCCCAAGGATATGGAGATAAATCGTTTCCACCACGTGCAGCGTATTCCCATTCAGATTCAGTTGGTAAACGGAAATCATTTACAATTGATTGTTCCGTTCCAATTAAATAATTATTTAATAAATTAGTTCTCCAAATACTAAATGCACGTGCTTGTTTCCAAGTTACACCAACTACTGGATAATCATCATAAGCTGGATGCCAGAAATACATGTTAGTCATTGGTTCGTTAAAAGAATAGGTTAAATCATGAACCCATGCTAAAGTATCTGGGTAAACATTAATTACATCTTTTACAATAAATACCGAACGGTCAACACCTTTACGCTCACGTGGTCTGTAATTACCAGCACCAACAGATTCAACATCTTTTACGTTATAAGTACCTAAAGTTTTTGGGTCTTTTCCTGGATCTCCAACTGGAGTAGAAGGCGTACCTGGTACTCCGTTTAATCCATCATTTAAATGAACGCCATTAATATAATCAGCTTTTTTGTATTCGTGAGCTGCATCTTGAACATCTGGTGATTTTTGAGGAACAAAACGATTAAACTTAGATGCTGCCATTCTAATATCGATTCTGTAGTATTCGTAATTTAATTTACGAGTATCGATTTCTTTACGGTTATAAAAACGCTCACCTTCTGGTAAATATAATGGTTGTAAATCTAAACGGTAATCTTCATCATCGCTATTCCATTTAATTTTAGTTTCCCAATTAATATAAGGATCTTGTAAATTATTATCTCCTTTATAAACAGGCCACATTGCCAAGAAATCTTCTTGAGAAATTTGAAATTCTTCAGCGTCAGGACCAGAACCATTTGCTAATAATTTACGAGCAATTGAATCTCTCACCCAATAAACAAACTGACGGTATTCATTGTTTGAAATCTCTGAATCATCAATATAAAATGCTTGTACCGAAACCATTTTTGATTTCGCTGTATGAGCCATTGTGATTTCCTCATCACTTGGTCCCATGTGATAGCTTCCCATAGGAATGTACAACGTTCCAAATGGATCTGGTTGGAACCATTTTTCGCGACCCTGTACACCAACTAACTCTCCTACCTTTTTGTTACAACCAGTAACAACGGCTACAAATGAAGCTAATACAATTAATTTTTTCATAGTGCGTTTGTTTAGTTTTTTTTGCTTTAAAGTATTTATCTCAAAATCCTTTATTGCGTTCTTTTTGTTTATAATCCCAATCTTATTATTTAGTTACATTAAACTTTATCAACAACTTATTAACAGTGGAAAAATAAAGTATGTAAGGGACTTCAACGTAATTTTTTTTAAAAGGTTACAAATTAATCTAAAAATCTTGTGTTACCGTAAGAAGTTACTTTAATTGGTTTTTTAACATTAAAGCAATATCCTAACATAATTTCGTGAGTTCCAGAGCTATAGCCTTTAATTTTAGAAGTAGTTAAATCGTAAGAATAACCTACTTTTAAGCTTTTATCTTTTAAGAATTTAGCACCTAACATTGGAGCAATAGCATCTTGCATACGGTAACTAACACCAACCCAAAATGTATTATTATACATATATGTTAAGTTCAAATCTAATTGAGTAGAAGCTGCATCAGATTTAACTTTTACATTAGGAATAATACCATGTTTTGCACCAACATTAAAAGTATAACCAGCAACTAAGTAATAGTGACGAGCTAAAGAGTATTTTACATTACCAGCAGCTTTTAAATCTTGAGCTGTTAAGTGAGTTGAAGAAAGACCCACATACATTTTATTAGCAATTGTATAAAAAATACCAAAACCTAAATCGTAAGTTAATTTATTTAAACCAGCATTAGTAGCAGTTAATGTTCCTGTTCCTGAAGTGTATCCTGGAATAGTGTTATCAACCACACCATTACCATCAGGAGTAATCCAATTACCATCAAATGATTTTTGCAAAACACCACCATCAACTCCAATACCTAAATTACCAGCACCGCCAAATACGTTACGAGCAACATAAGAAACCGCTAAACGAGCAAATAAAGTTTTATCAAACCCAATTTTATCTTGCATAACATTTAAACCAATACCAATTGGAGTTCTTCCTAAAGGCATATCAAAGCTTAAAAGCCCTGTTGTAGGTGCCCCAGGAAAATTTACCCATTGTTGGCGATACAGTACATTTGTACAAATAGCATCTGAAGTACCAGCATAACCAGGGTTATAAATTAATTTGCTGTGCATAAACTGAGTAAATTGCGGATCTTGCTGTGCAAAGGAAACGCTTGTTAATGCTGCTAAAGCAACAGTAAGTGTGGTAAAAATTTTCTTCATGTTATACCAATTTTGGTTTGTTTTATAATTAGGGTTAAAATACCTTGGGGACTAAGATATTACTTTTTTGAATAACTTCAAACTATTTGAACTATTTTTTGTTAAAAACTAAGTGAAAATTTATTTTTGAGTAAAAAATACAGAAAATTTACAATTTTAAAATGAACAATTTATTTTGAATAACTATTTAACAAAAATTCGTTTTTATAAAAATTTACAGGCTAAGTAATTCCTACTTTTAGATTTTATATAAATAAAAAAAAATGATCGCTTCTGTTTTTCATAAAAGTAAAGATTATAAAATTGATTTTTATAAACCGATAGATATTTCAATACCATTATCTAACTCTGCAAATTGTGTTAGTGCATGGTATGTAAATCCCATGAAAATAGAAGCTGTTGAAAATGGTGATTGGATAGGAGATGTTAATAAAGGTGGCTCCGTCAATTTCAGAAATATAACTTTTAACCCTCATGGCAATGGCACACACACCGAATGTGTTGGCCATATTAGTAAAGAGAATATTACAATAAACCAATGTTTAAAACAATTTATGTTTTTGGCAGAAGTTGTAACCATACTCCCTACTGAATTAGAAAATGGTGATTTTATAATAACAAAAAAACATTTGGAAATAGCTTTAGATGGGGCAAAACCCGAAGCAATTGTTATTAGAACTTTGAGTAATGGATTAAATAAATTATCAATGCAATACTCAAATACAAATCCACCTTATATTTTAGAAGAAGCCATATTATTTTTAAATGAAATTGGTGTTGAACATTTATTAATTGATTTGCCATCTGTAGATAAAGAAAACGATGAAGGTAAACTATTAGCACACCACGCTTTTTGGCAATATCCCACAAATACTTTGTTACATAAAACTATCACTGAATTTATTTATGTTCCTAACGAAATAGAGGATGGAACTTATATTTTAAATTTACAAATTGCTAGTTTTGAAAATGATGCTAGCCCAAGTAAACCAGTATTGTATAAAGTTATTTAAAGAGACTTCAGAGAAACCAGGGACTAAAGAGATTGAAGGGATTAGTGAGAAGTGGTTAGTGGTTAGTGGTTAGTGGTTAGTGGTTAGTGGTTAGTGGTTAGTGGTTAGTGGAAGATTTAAAATTTAGTGATTGAATAAAAAAAAGAAATAATTTTTAAAACTGATGAAATTATATTTGCCTTATAGTAATAGTTTAACTGAATACAAACGCTTTGTTACCAGAGAAGTGTTATGCGGAAATGTTGGTATTGGAGGGGAGAATCCAATTAGAATACAAAGTATGACAACTACCGATACAATGGATACCAAAGCAACGGTGGCACAAAGTATTAGAATGATAGAAGCTGGTTGTGAATTAGTTCGTATAACTGCCCCCAGTATAAATGAAGCCAAAAATTTAGAGGTTATAAAAAAAGAATTAGTAGCTGCAGGTTTTAATACTCCGCTAGTAGCCGATATTCATTTTACACCAAATGCTGCCGAATATGCCGCACGTATTATTGAAAAGGTTAGGGTAAATCCGGGTAACTATGCCGATAAAAAAAAGTTTGAAGAAATTGAATATACAGATTCTGCTTATGAGCAAGAGTTAGAGCGTATAAGAACACGATTTACTCCATTAGTGAAAATATGCAAAGAATATGGCACTGCCATGAGAATTGGAACTAATCACGGGAGTTTAAGCGATCGCATTTTAAGCAGATATGGAGATACTCCATTAGGTATGGTGGAATCTGCCTTTGAATTTTTACGAATTTGTGAAGATTTAAATTACTACAACATTGTAATTTCAATGAAGGCGAGCAACACCCAAGTAATGGTGCAAGCTTACCGTTTGTTAGTGCAAAAAATGATGGAAAGCAACCGTAACTATCCATTACACTTAGGTGTAACTGAAGCGGGCGATGGTGAAGACGGCCGTATTAAATCGGCAGTAGGTATTGGTGCATTATTAGAAGATGGTTTGGGAGATACAATTAGGGTTTCTTTAACTGAAGAGCCAGAATTTGAAATGCCCGTTGCACAAGCTTTAGCAAGTAGGTATTCTATTGAAAAAATTAAACAACATCATAGTATAGAACCATTAAAAACAGAAAATGGTTTAGTAGAATTACCTTATAATCCTTATGATTACAAAAAACGTGAAAGTCTTGAAATAGCCAATATTGGTGGGCATCATGTTCCTAGAATAATTGCAGATTATAGTAACAAAGAAGAAATCACACATGCATCTTTATTTGCAGTAGGATATAATTATTCTGTACCACTTGATAAATGGAATATTAGCGACTTGGCTTGCGATTACATTTTTGCTGGTGATAACACTATTGATTTCGAAATCCCCGGAACACTAGGAATAATATATAATTCGGATGTTTGGGAATTAATAGAAAAACCTGAAAGAGAATATCCATTATTTATAGGTGAAACTTTTTTTGAAAGTGAAAAAACTTCAAACTCATTAAATTTTGTGGTTATTACAAAACAATTACTACATCCAGATTTTATCAATAAATTAAAAACTGCAACAAATGTTGTTTTAGTTTGTGACACTATTAATAGCCATTCAATGGCAGAGTTAAGAAGAATGTGCGTAACTCTAGCAGAAAACAGTATTAATTTACCAATAATTTTTAAACGTAATTACACAAATCAATCTGAAGAAGATTTTCAATTAGGCGCATCCACAGAATTAGGTGCATTATTATTAGATGGTTTAGGTGATGGCATTTGGATAAGACAAATAAATTGCACTTCACCTCAAATTACTAATTCTACGGCGTTTGGTATATTACAAGCTACACGTACTCGAATAAGTAAAACAGAATATATTTCTTGTCCTAGTTGCGGAAGAACCTTGTTTGATTTACAAGAAACAACACAAAAAATAAGAGAGCGCACCAATCATTTAAAGGGAATAAAAATTGGCATTATGGGTTGTATTGTAAATGGTCCTGGAGAAATGGCAGATGCAGATTATGGCTACGTTGGAGTTGGGGTTGGAAAAATATCTTTATACAAAGGCAAAGAAATGGTGAAAAAAAATGTGCCAAGCGAAAATGCTGTTGATGAATTAATAAATCTAATTACCGAACATGGAGATTGGGTTGAAAAAAAACATTAATAAAATAACTCAACATTTGTAGAAGCATATTATCTCAAAAAGATTAGTAAAAAAGGCATTTCAAGTATGACAACTAAAACCAAAAACATCTAAAATGAAAAAAATAAAAACATTACTCAGCTTTTTACAACCTGTAATTGTAGAAACACGCAAAGGTAGTGTTACTCCATATTTAGAAATTACAAAATCTAATGGGAAATATGTTTTAAACAGCCAAAATGCCAATTACTCTTATGGTGGTTTACACGTTTTATTTAACGACTTTTTTAAAAAAGTTGAACTAAAAAAATACGACATTAAATCTGTACTATTGCTCGGAATGGGAGCTGGCAGCGTAATTTCACTGCTTAAAAATAAATATGATTTTAATGGTGAAATTACAGCTATAGAAAAAGATGAAGTAGTAATTGATATTGCAAAAAAATATTTTGAAATAGATTCGTTTCAATCATTACATATTATTCAAGCAGATGCATTTGAATTTGTAAAAACTACAACACAATCTTTTGATTTAATAATTTCAGATATTTTCATTGATGGTAATGTTCCAGCAATTTTTGCAACGCCAGAATACATTATGAATTTGAAAAGGATTTCAAACCAAAGAAGCTGTATTATTTATAATAAAATGACGGAACAACAAATTCACAAAAAAGAGGTGAGTGAATTTGAAAAACTATTCTCATCGGTATTTAATGGCGCAGTAACACATAAATTAATTGCTT
>CALMMX010000068.1 GCA_937868545.1 uncultured Bacteroidota bacterium | reverse complement strand
TATAAATTACATACAGTAGAAATTACTGTTCTATCTAAATCAAATGCGCTAGGATTTTGATGATGATGGTAATTTGTTCCAGCTGGATGTCCTTTAGAACAATCAAAACCAATACGCTCATAAACTATAGCATCTCTATTCCAAACACCATCACCAGTTCCGCCTAATGGACCTCCTGCAAAGGCTCCTGTAGAACTTTTCCATGACACTGCATCACTGTAATTAAACATAGCAACTCCATTTATAAAAACACCAATATTACCCATTGATGTTGATACGGGAGCTCCAGTATTTTGCACAGGATGTAAAGGAAATTTAAAAATAGCATTTTGATTTCCTGCCTGATTTGGATTACCATCTAAATATGGACCCACAACATAACCAGGTATTCCTTGCGTAGTTGCATATACAAAATTAGTTGAATACTTTACTGATTGCACATTTGCTAGCAAAGCAGGATCATTAATTGGTGTTGAATTTCCTGACACATAATGTCTTCCAATAACAGTTGTATTTTGTAGCCATGATGATATAGCTGGATTAATTTGTGCATTACTTACTATACTTGATAACAGTAATGATGAAAAAATTAATTTGTGAGTCATATGATTTTATTTTATGGTTTTAAGTATTAGACGATAGAAAATAATTAATCCTTCGCTGCTTGTAAAAAAATAGTTTTAGGATATGAAAATTTAGGATTAAATAAAAAAGATCTATCAGAAAGAGTCAATAAAAATGCAATGATATCAACTTTTTCATTAGAAGTTAAGTTTAGTGGCTTCTTTAATTCATGTGCCAAAGTCTTACTTTGTTTAATACCATTAGTGTAATGATTTAATACTTCCGAAAGCTTTTTAAATCGCCCATCATGCATATACGGATAAGAGAATTCAATATTTCTTAATGTTGGGACTTTAAATTTTAATGAATCATTGGCATTTTTCGTAACACCAAATCTTCCAACATCATTTAATGTAGTATCAATAGGTAAACCATTATTCATAAACAAATTATTTGTAAATAAAGGTTCGGTATGGCAATTCCCGCAATGTTGCTTAAACAATTGGTAGCCACTATTTTCTTGTTTTGTAAATACAGTTTGCTTTCGCATTACACTATCGTATTTAGAATTACAGGAAACCAAAGTCAACATAAATTGGGATAAAGATTTCAAAGTACGTTCGCCAGTTACAACAGAATCCCCAAATGCCTTATAAAATAAGCGAGGGTAAAGCTTTGAATTCTGCAATTTAGAAACAACGTTAATAATAGATTCATCCATTTCTAATGGATTACTTATTGGCGCTAAGGCCTGCACATCAAGGTGATTAACAGCCCCATCATGCATAAATAAAGTTTGCCAAGCTAAATTCATCAAAGCAGGTGAATTTCTTTTTCCAATTTTATCTTCTATACCATGACTCAAGGCATGATCTATATGTGTAAATGCTGAATAGGGAGAATGACAACTTGCACATGATATGGTATTATTTCGAGATAACTTAGTGTCGTAAAATAAAGCTCTACCTAATTCTATTTTATTTTTCGAAAGCGGATTGAGTTTAAAATTATAAACAGGATTAGGCCAATTTTTTGGCACAACAAAAGGTTTTTCACTTTCATATTGAAAAGCAGAAACCACTATTACTATGGCAAAAACAACTATTAATTTAAGTTTCAAATTTTAATTTATACTAAATGCTTTTGCTACTAGTGCAGAAAAACAAACTGCATCACTCGTTGGCGACATAATACTATGTTGCTTTTTAAAATCAATATTTTCAATTATTTTTTTTACATCTAAATCAATAACAACTTTTGATTTATTTTTTACTGGCAACTTTACTGTTTGCAAACTATTAAATGGGCTTACATAACCTCCCAAATGAAATTGAAATTCATGATTTCGTGTTTTACACAAATTATTTTTTCCTTCTAATTTAAAATTTATATAGCCACTTTGCCATGTCCAATACATTCCTTTTGTTGGATCTAAATCTCCACCCATTGCTCCCGAAACATTTATTGTACTATCAATACCCAAATTAAATTGTATAGCATCAAAATCAATATATTTTGCAATGTTTATTTTACAACTTAATGGCTTTGAAATATCAATTAAAAAGGCACCATGCTTTTCAGTAAAAACTACCTTTCCGTTTTTTAATAATTGTAATTTAGAAATATAAAACTTTAGCACTTCAATTTGAAAATTACTTGAATCCCTTAAGTAAAATGATGAATCCGCTAAGTTAATTTGTTTATCAGCAAATGTTGGATTAAATGTAATAGATTCAGTATTACTTTGAGAATTAGCAAATTCACAAAGAAACATCATAAATACAAACACTTTTACCAATTTACCTTTCATGCGATGGTGGTGGTTGGTGAGAAAAAAGTTTAGATAATTCCAGCGTTAATTCATTAAAAGCTTTTTGTTGTTCGGGTTTACAAAGCTTTTTAATATCATTAAAATGTTTGTAGTGTGTTGTTTCTATTTTAACTTGGAGTTTTCCAATTTCAGCAATTAACGAATCTGCAACCTCATTCGATTTCATTGAATCTTGCAAAGAAGTATACAGCTCATTTTTTAAATGCCTCATTGCTTGATTTGTTGTTCTAATTGTTGATTTATGCCAAGTAATTAATTCTTCATAATCTTTTACTTGTTCTTTATCAAAACCAAGTTTATCAATTATATACACTTTAGGCTCTTCACGCCTTGGCATGGGCCTTTTATGAAACATAAAAAACCATATTAAAAATAGATTTAAACAAACCAAGCATACAGAAACTATGCTTAAAAATTTCACATTTTTCATTTATACAAACTATTATCTGTTATTAAATCCATAGATTGAGCAAATGATTTAATGTTTGCCGAATCTTTATTATAATTAACTATTAAATTAATATTTAAGAAAATAATAATGGCAAGCGCCAAACTTACCGACCAAGTAACTACTTTAGATAGGTTCCCCGTTTCATTTCTACTGCTTTCAATTTTTTGCTGAATTCTGGTAAACAAAAACGGTGGCACTTCTACCTCCTTAATTTTATTTAAATCATCAATATTCATTGTTTGTTGTTTTATGTGTTAGACGATATTTTTAATATTAACCTTCGTTTTTAGTTATTTTTTTCGATAAATTTGTTTTAGCCCTATGAATCAAGGATTCTACAGCGCCTGGACTTAAATTCATAATTTCTGCGACCTCAACTTGTGATTTTTGTTCAATCTTATGCAAAATCAAAGCAGTTTTTTGATTATCGGGCAATTGATTAATATGATTAAATAAGATTGCTAGTGCTTCTTTATCTTCTAATTGTACACCAGGATGGTTATGCTCATCAGTAGGGTTATGTTTTAAATCATTGCTATCATCAAAAAATAAAGAGGTAATAAAAGCAAAACGTTTTTTGCGTTGCCTAGCCTTAATAAAATCCAACGATTTATTAATTGTTATTCGATAAATCCACGTCTTTAAGCTTGATTTTTCTTCAAAAGCATCTAGCGACTGATATATAATTACAAAAACATCTTGTGTTATCTCTTGAGCATCTTCAACATTTTGAACATAATGCAACGATAGGTTATAAACCATTCGTTTGTAGGTGGTATATATATCTTCAAAATTCAAATACTTGTTCAACTAATATAAATAAATATCAAAATTTATTTTATAAAAAAAATCCATAAAAAAAGTCCAGCTAAATATAGCTAGACTTTTTATTTAAAATTTAATTTATTTTAGTCGTTATCTCCACCTAAATCCATTTCAACTTCCTCGTTTACTTTACCTGCTTTATTTGCTTTTCCGCCTTTTTTTACAGGACGAGCTGCTTTAATTTTCTCAATTTGCTCAGGAGTTAAAATTCCTTTTACAGATTGACGGTAAGTTTTTCTAACTGCTTCAATTTCTTTTTTAGCAGTTTCTTTATTTTCTGGTTGTCCTTTATATTTTTCTCTAATTGCATCTACACTTTTAGCACGTGTTAAAGCTAAATCATAAACTTTAGGTTTTTGTTCTTCAGTTAAAGCAACTTTTTTTCCTAATTCATCTACACTCATTTGAGCGCGTTGCTCAACAGTTTTCTTTTGAGCGTGCTCCATTTTATTTTCTTTACCATGACCTTTTTTAGGACCTTCTTGCGCTACCGAAATAGTTGCAATGCTAACTAAACAAGCTACTGTTAAAATTACTTTTTTCATTTTATTATTTTTTTTAATTGTTTTACTAATTTATGCAATAAGTTTGCCAAAATAAAATTAAGCAAACTATTTCTATTCAAAATCCCAAAATATCATAAAATTTTTGCTCTAAAATATTAAATTTTAAATGTTTACAATTAAGCTGTAACACTTTTATACAAATTAATTATAATAGTAAATTTACACCTATGTCAACAAAAAAATATTTTACACTAGTTCTATTATTAGTAAGCATAATAAGCTTTTCTCAACCTAAGAAAGAATACTATGACGCAGAGCAAAAACAAATAAAATCAGAAAGTAACCTTGTTAAAGGCATGCCACATGGCAAACATATAGAATACTATAAAAGTGGGATAACTTCTAGAAAAGGTTCATTTTATTACGGCAAAGAAGATAGTACTTGGTATTTTTATTATGAAACAGGAAAGTTAAAAGCTTCTGAATCATACAATAGAGGTAGGAAAAATGGATATAACCATTACTACTTTAAAAATGGTGAATTAGCTCAAGAAACTGTTTTTAAAAATAACTTAGCTGATAGTACTTGGACATCCTACTACGAAAACAAAATAGTTAAAAGCCGTGAATCTTTTGTAAATGGTAAAAAACAGGGCCCATGGATTTATTATTTTGATAATAATCAAATAGAAAGTTCAGGGAACTTTGAAAATGATCTTAAACAAGGCGAACTAATTACCTATTTTAAAAATGGTAAAATTGCCTCTCGAAGTAATTATGCAAAAAACAAACAAGTAGGTGTTTCTGAAGAATATTACGAAAATGGTCAAAAAAAATTCGAAAAAGAATACGTTGACTCAACCTTATTTTTATTGAAAAATTTATGGGACGAAAGGGGTAAACAAATTATTACTAATGGTAATGGAACTCTTACAGCACAATATTCGAGCGGTATTATAAAAGCACAAGGTGCATACATTGATGGTTACATGAATGGCACTTGGCGTTATTTTCACCCAAATGGCGAATTAGATTACGAATGTGTATATGAAAAAGGCGTTTTAAACGGATATTATTCATCCTATTATCAAAACCATAAAATTAAAAGTGAAGGTCCATTTGAAGCAGGCAAAAAAAATGGGATGTGGAAATTTTATACAGAAAAAGGTGAACTAGAAATGGAAGGTACACTCAAAAATAATTTAAGAAGCGACAGATGGACTTACTATTACTCTAATGGAAAAAAAGAATCTGAAGGGTATTTTTTAGATGATAAACAGACTGGTACTTGGGAATATTTTTATCCAACTACAGAAAAATGGAAAGTAGGAAATTTTGAGAAGGATATTAAAATAGGAACTTGGACAACATGGTTCGAAAACGGAAAAAAATTACAAGAAGGAAATTACACAGCTGGTAAAGAAAATGGCATTTGGCAAAGTTGGTATAATACTGGTCAATTAAAAGATAATGGTAGTTATACAAATGGTGTTATTACTGGCTTATGGGAAGGTTGGTAAAAAAAAAAAAAAAAAAATTACAAAGGCGAGTACAATCAAATTGGTAAAAAACAAGGGCTTT
>CALMMX010000067.1 GCA_937868545.1 uncultured Bacteroidota bacterium | reverse complement strand
CCGCTTTTTCCTTTGCTAATTTATCTGCTAATGCTTTTTCTTCTGCTTGTTTCTTCGCTAACGCTTCTGCCTCTGCTTTGGCTTTAGCTTCTGCATCAGCCTTCTCTTTCGCTAATTTATCAGCTAATGCTTTTTCTTCTGCTTGTTTCTTTGCTAATGCTTCTGCCTCTACCTTCTCTTTTGCTAATTTATCTGCTAATGCTTTCTCTTCTGCTTGTTTCTTTGCTAACGCTTCTGCCTTAGCTTTAGCCTCTGCATCTGCTTTCTCTTTTGCTAATTTATCAGCTAATGCCTTCTCTTCTGCTTGTTTCTTCGCTAACGCTTCTGCCTCTGCTTTTGCTTTAGCCTCTGCATCCGCTTTTTCCTTTGCTAATTTATCTGCTAATGCTTTTTCTTCTGCTTGTTTCTTTGCTAATGCTTCTGCCTCTGCTTTTGCTTTAGCATCTGATTCTGCTTTTTTATTTAAAGCTTCTTGATCTTTTAATATTACTTCAATTTGAGCTAACTGATCTTTTGGATAATTCTCAGCAGGTTTAATTGTTGAAGCTTGAGTATAATTTGCTTTAGCAGTATTCCAATCTTTTTTTTGAAATGCTTTATCTGCGGTTTTTATAGCCGCTAAATAATTAGCTTCTGTTTCTTTTTGTTTGTTTATGGCATCTGCCTCTAATTGCTTTAACCTATCCAGTGCTGCTAAAGATTGAGAAAAATAGGCCTCATCATAATCAAAGGCTTCTTTTAGTGCATTATACTGGATTTTTACCAATGGTTGGTTCAATACAGAATAATCTATATTTGGTAATGGTTCAAATAAAGAAATTCCAGGTATATCAAATCGCTTTGTACTTTTATCATCTGGAGGAACATTTCTGGTTGAAACTTGAAATTTCTTAGTACAATGCCCTTGCTTAGTAACCAAAACCATAAAATCTCCATTTGCAGGAAGATCAAATTTAAAGGCGCCATCTTCGCCCGTCATAGTTTGAGCAATTTGCTTAGAACCTTGCATTAAAGTCACAACTGCACCTTGTAACTTCTTTCCGTTTTTTTCAACTTTACCTGTTAATGGTAAATTCCAATCCTGAGAAAATCCGCTTTTCGAAAAAAATATTAGCAGAGTGAATATTAAAATTATGTATTTCATTCCAAACAAAATGTATTTTTTCATACTAACTTTAAGTTCAAAGATTGTAATTATATATAAGGGTTAAATTTAAGCAAAATTCCATAAAAAACTGTGCCAATTTTATGCAAAAAATTAAAAATATGCTAAACTATAGCTTTTGGGAAACGGAAACTTATTTTTCAGATATAGATTTAATTGTTATTGGTAGTGGAATAGTTGGATTAAGCAGCGCAATAAGTTACATTGAAAAATACAAAAACGCCAAAGTAGTGATTTTGGAAAGAGGTTTTTTACCAACTGGTGCAAGTACAAAAAATGCGGGATTTGCTTGTTTTGGTAGTGTAAGTGAATTAATTTCAGATATTGATAAAACATCGTATGAAACAGTAATGCAAACTGTGGAAATGAGAATAAAGGGACTAGAAATTTTAAGATCACGCTTAGGAGATAAAAACATCAATTTCAAAAAACATGGTGGTTTTGAATTATTTGATGATGTTACTAAGTTTGAAAAATGTGCGCAAAAAATTTCAGAATTAAATAAAGATATTGATAAACTTACCAAAGTAAAAAACACCTACTCACTTAAACCAAAAATGATAAGTAATTTTGGTTTTGCTAAAATTAAAGGAATAATTAAAAATAGTGAGGAAGGTCAAATTAATACTGGTGAAATGATGAAAAGTTTAATGCAATATGCTACAAATAAAGGCATATTAATCTTAAATAACATTAAAGTTTCTGCCATAAATGACAATAAAAACTTAGTTTCACTTGAAACTAATGTTGGAAAATTTCACTCTAAAAAAGTGATTGTTGCAACAAATGGTTTTGCTAATGAATTACTGAAAATAAAAGATGTAAATCCAGCTAGAGCTCAAGTATTAGTTACAAAACCAATAAGTAACCTTAAAATAAAAGGAACATTTCATTATAATGAAGGTTTTGTTTATTTTAGAAATATTGGAGATAGAATTTTACTTGGTGGTGGCAGAGATTTAGATATAAAAACAGAAACAACGACTAACTTTGATTTAAATGACAAAATACAGCAATATTTATTAAACTTTTTAAAAACTACTATTTTACCAAATCAAAAAGTTGAAATAGACCAACGCTGGACAGGTATTATGGGAGTTGGCAGCGAAAAGAAACCAATTATTAAATCTGTTTCAGAAAATGTTGTTTGTGCTATTAGAATGGGTGGAATGGGTGTTGCCATTGGAAGTTTAGTTGGCAAACAAGCTGTAAACGAATTGTAATATTATATTGATAAATAACACTTCATATTCTTTAGAAATTACTGAACATAATTCAGTAACTGATCTATCTTATGGTGTTTGGTTAGTGGTATTACATGCATCTCGTAAACCGCCGCATGTTGGTCTTTTAATAAATGGGAAATATTCTTCTCTTACTTTAAAAGGCATTGAAAAAGAAATAGATAGTTCAATATTATTAAAATCAATTCAACAAAAAAAAATAGAAAGTGTATTTATTCAATTAAAAAAACACCCAGTGTTTAGTACAGATTATTTAAATGAAATTTTAAAACTAAATTTACATAAGTTTGAAAAAGTTAAACCTTTTGAAGCGAGTTGTGTAAGTCCTGTTAAATTATTTTTGAATGAGTTTTATGCTCTAAATAGTTCTGAAAATGAATTACTATATGAATTAGTAGAACGCTTAAAACAAAATAATTTTATTGATTCAGTTTATGGCGTAAATTTGAAGAATACAGTAACTTTTAATTTTCCAATATACAGCTTCGAAGAATTACAACAATTTATATCAAATGAAATACAACCCTTAAATTTAAAATAATGTTTATTAAATCTGATTCTATTTATTTAAGGGCTCTTGAACCATCCGATCTAGAAGTTTTATATTCTATTGAAAATGATTCGCGCATTTGGCAAATTAGCAATACAAATGCACCATATAGCAAAGAAGTACTTTCTTTATATCTACAAAACGCTCATCAAGATATTTATACTACAAAACAATTGCGTTTAATGATTTGTATGTTAAATACTAATCAACCAATTGGCACTATTGATTTATTTGAATTTGAACCAATGCATGAACGAGTTGGTGTTGGAATTCTAATTTTTGATGAATTTAGGAATAAAGGTTTTGGCACTCAAAGCATTCAATTAGTAAAAGAATATGTATTTAAAACACTCCACTTAAACCAAATTTATTGTAATATTTCAGTTTCAAACCTTACTAGTATTGAATTGTTTACTAAAAATAATTTTGTTCAAATAGGGGTTAAAAAAAACTGGAACAAAATTTCATCAACTCAATTTGAAGATGAAATAATGTTCCAGTGTATTAATGGTGAGTAATTTATTTAACTACTGATGAAGGGTTTGCTAAGTTTTTAGCTCCAACAATATCTAACTTTATAGAACCAACTAAAATTTTTGCTTGAGCTCTTAAAGGAATATGGTTTTTATCATCAGTTAACCACACATTTAAATCATCTTCACGTTTAAAAATTCTACCCTTTTGTACAATAGGTCTAAACTTTACACATTTAAAAGTTCCAATATCGCAAGTAATTGTTTCCTTGCCAACATATCTAATTTTTAATGGCCAAATTTCTTTATCTACAATACTATTTAATGTAAAAATATCTCCTTCTTTTGCGTTTGTTAAATCTAAATTTCGAGCCGAATAAAATGCAGAAATCATATCTTGTGTTCCTTCCGGTACATCAATCTTTTCACCACCACCTACATCTACTTTATTTGTATAATGGTTAAATGTATAATCCTGATTAATAATATAACCTCCTTCATTTACTCTGCGAACAAACATCCAAGGTAACATTGCATCTTTATCAATAAATGTTTCATACCTGTCTCTTACTTTAAAAAACCAATCAAACGTTCCTTTAGTATAACCATTACCTACAATATGATAAACTTGTCTGCCACTTACATCTAAAACCTCTGGCTTAACTTCTAAAACAATTGAACCAGCATCCATAACACCATAGTGCAATCTATATGATAATATTTCACCAGCTTTAAAAGCTTGGTTTACTTTCGTTGGCAAATCTTTAATGGAGTTTGTATTTCCAATAGACTGTTCAATTTTATCCTCAACCGAAACATAATTATTAGCTGAACATAAAGCCAATGCAATAACTGCTCCAACTGTATAATATCCAATATGCTTAATTCGTAACATGGTTTCTAATTTTTATAAATGTTAATTTCAAATGTTATGCCAATTATTAAAAATAAGAAATTTAACTTGTTATTTATATTAAATAATTACACTAATTTATATGATTTTATTATTAATTTAGAATAGTCTTAAATCCTTAAATTTTCATTTATATGATGTCTAAAAAATTCCTATCTATATTAATAATATTAATTTCTTTTAATACTATTTTTTCTCAGACTTGGCAAAGTGAACTTAAACCAGGAGCAAATTATAGTGACATACAAAAAGCCTTTGAAAAATATTGGGATAATAAATCTGTACCATATAATGAAATAGAAGGTAAAGAGGAAGGTGAATATTTACATTTTAAACGATGGGAGAATTTTATGAAAGATAGGATCGATTCTACAGGTCATTTTCCTAGCTATCAATTAATAAATGAGTACAATAAAATAAATAGAATTAATTCAAAAACTACAGCTACAGCTGCTAATTGGGATTACATTGGTGCACCTAATGTTCCTGGATATGGTGGTGGAGCGGGTAGAATAAACACAATTGAATTTGATCCAACTAATTCAAATACTATTTGGGTTGGTGCACCAAATGGTGGATTATGGAAAACTACAAACGGAGGAACATCCTGGACTACTAATACAGATTTTTTAGCCAATATTAGTATTGCCGATATAGAAATAAATGCATTGAACACAAATATAATGTACATAGCTACTGGTGATAATAGTGGTTACGGTCCTTTAAATGATTTTTGGGGTGGAACTTATTCTGCAGGTGTTTTAAAATCAATTGATGGTGGCGCAACATGGAGCACAACAGGCTTATCTTATTTGCAAACCAATAATAATATAATTCAAAAAATAGTATTATTTCAAAATAACCCATCTATTTTACTTGCAGCTAATCGCACTTCTATAATGCGAACTACAGATGGCGGGGCAACTTGGACAAATGTTTTAACTAATCATGTTTATGATTTTGAAATTGACCCTAGTGATCCAAATACAGTTTATGCTGTGGGCAATGGCAAATTTCTAAAATCAACTGACCAAGGATTAACATGGACAAGTTTAACCTTATTTTCAAGTGCTTCTAGAAAAATGTCTATAGCTATTTCCCCTTCATTAGCAAGTACTATTTATGTTTTAGACGAAGATGGAAATCTTTATAAATCCATTAATTCAGGTTTAAGCTTTACTAGTTCGGCAGTAACTGGGGTTACACTTTATGGTTATTATGATTGTGTTTTAGCTGTTTCGCCAACAAATGTAAATGAAGTTTATGTTGCTGGTTATCAAATTATGCAAAGTATGGATGGCGGTATTACATGGAATAGAGTTGGGGACGATTATGATTTCTCAACTCCTGATTATGTTCATTGCGATAATCATTATATTGAATTTTTGCCAGGCAGCGCTACTACATTATTTTCATGTAACGATGGTGGTATATTTAAATCTACCAATAATGGAGCAACTTGGAATGATTTAAGCAACAATCTAGCAATTGCTCAATATTACAGAATAGCAACAGCACAATCTTTACCATCTAGGTATTACCTTGGCCAACAAGATAATGGAACAGTTGTAGCAGATGCTGGGGTGTTTGAAGAAACCTTAGGTGGTGATGGTATGGATTGTTTAGTAGATCCTGTAAATCCTGACAGAGCTATTGTTTCTTACCAATATGGAAGTTTTTATAGCACAACAGATAATTGGAGTACGTATAATGATATTTCTATAGGTATGGCATCTGGGGCTTGGATTACTCCAATTCAATTAGACCCGGTTGACCCTAATACAATTTATGCAGCTTATGATGATTTGTATATGTCTAATGATTTTGGGCTAACTTGGAATAGCATTGGAACTTTTGCACAACCTTTAGAAGCATTGGCAATAGCTCAATCAAACCATAATTACATTTATACTTCTTATAATAATAACTTATATAAAACCTCAGATTATGGTGCAACTTGGTCTAATACAAATCCTGGCTTACCATCAAGCAATTTCATAAAATCAATTGCTGTTTCAAATCTTGATCCTAAAAAAGCATGGGTAACATACGGAGGTTACACATCTGGTTCAAAAGTTTATATGACAACTAATGGTGGTGCAAGTTGGACAAATTTCTCTGGTAGTTTGCCAAACATACCATGTAATACAATCGTACATCAAAAAAACAGTAGTGATGAATTGTATGTAGGAACTGATTTTGGTGTTTATTACAGAAACGAAACAATGACAGATTGGATTCCATTTCAAACAAACTTACCAAATGTTATAATAAATGAACTTGAAATTGTACCAAGTTTAAATACAATTCGTGCTGCTACATACGGTAGAGGTGTTTGGCAAAGTCCACTTTATAATAATATAAATTTAGATGGCCTTAAAGAAAACAGTGAATTTGAACAATCTTTCTCTATTTTTCCTAATCCTACATCAGGAATATTTAATATAAGTAGTAGTTTAATTAATAATGTAACATATAAAATTAAAATTACAGATGCACTAGGAAATATTATTTTTGAAGATACATCAAATAAAATTAATCAATATAAATTTGACTTATCAAATTATGCTAGTGGTGTGTATTCAATTACTATAAGTAATAATTTATTTATAGCCACAAAAAAAATGGTGCTAAACAAATAATCTAAAAGTCTTTGTAAATCAAGTATTTTGCTCTAATCTTTTTAAATATATCAATTTGTGGTTGCCAAGATTGTTTAATCTCCAATAAATCTACTTTTGCTTTTATTTGTTCTTGTAATTCATCATTACCAGCGTGATAATTAAAATTTTTATCAAAAAACATAGGCTGTTTATTTGGATCTATTTCATTATAAGATTTATATAAAATAGATAAATTAATGTATGATTTAAAAATTGTCCAATTTCCTCTATTCCTTAAATCCTTACCAAAACACAATGTATCTTGATACTTTGGCTTTTTAGAAATTTCATTGGAAACTGGGGTGAATTTAAAATCAAAAAAACTACTGTTATGAAACGGCGAACCAACACATTGAAATGGCATATCTGTTCCTCTGCCTAAACTCATTATAGTTCCTTCAAACAATCCCAAACTTGGATAAGCAATAATTGCATCGTCATTTGGCAAATTTGGGGATGGTTTAACTGGCAAACCTGAAACAAATTTAGTTCTGTCATAGTTTTTTAAAGGTATAACTGTAAGTTTACATTTAACCTTATTTTTTAACCAACCTTCACCATTAACCATTTTAGCATATTCTCCACATGTCATACCATAAACAATAGGTACATTATGCATTCCTAAAAAAGACTTATACTTATTAGTTAATACAGGTCCATCAATATAAAACCCATTTGGATTTGGTCTGTCCAACACAATTAACTGTTTCTTATTCTCGGCGCAAGCTTCCATTACGTATGTCATAGTAGAAATATAAGTGTAAAACCTAACCCCCACATCTTGTATATCATAAATAACAATATCAATACCTTTTAAATCTTCCTTAGTTGGTTTTTTATGCGTTCCATATAACGAAACTACAGCTATATTTGTTTTAGAATCTTTTCCACTAACTACCTTTTCTCCTGCATCAGCAGTGCCTCTAAAGCCATGTTCTGGGCCAAATATTTTCACAATTTTTACTTTTAGCTTTATTAAAGTATCTACCAAATGCGAAGAATTTATTATGCCAGATGCATTAGTAACAATGGCAACCTTTTTATTTTTAAGCAAAGGCAAATACAAATGTGTTTGCTGAGCGCCAGTAGTTATTGATGCATAAGTTTGAATTTCCATTTGTGAAGAAACAAACAATGGAGTTAAAAAAAATAGAATAAAATATAAATAAAATCGCATATAATAAGTTAGATTTACATTGTAAAGATAGCATAATTTGAATTTTTCTAATTACATAGCACGACGAATTTTATCGAGCGGAAAACAAAATGGCAACATGTCGAGCCCAATTATAAAAATTGGCATTATAGGCATTGCACTTGGTGTTGCTGTAATGATTATAACTTTAGCCGTTGTTACAGGGTTTCAGAATGAAATAAAAAATAAAATCACCACATTTACTTCTCATCTTCAAATTAATGATTATGAACAAAACCATTCTTTAGAACCAAATCCTATAATTGTACCAGATAGTATTTTAAATACAATTGGAAAATTATCTTTTGTAAAAAATTATCAAGCGTTTGCAACAAAAAATGGTATTCTGAAAACAAAAACTGAAAATGAAGGAATTATATTAAAAGGTGTAGATGAACATTATGATTGGGGAAATTTAAAGCCTTATATTAAAGAAGGGGACGTGCTATCTCTTAATAAAGATACTGTATCAAAACAAATATTTATATCGCAAACACTTGCTGAAAAACTTAATATAAAACTAAATCAAAAAATGTTGGTTTATTTTATGAGTAAGAAAAAAATAAACGACACAACATTTACAGGAGGCAATTACATTGATTATGAACCAAGGGTAAAAGATTTTTATGTAAAAGGGATATATAATACTGGCTTTTCTGATTTTGACAAGAACTTAGTTTTTGTTGATATAAAACAAATTCAGAAACTCAATTATTGGCAGTCTAATGAAGTTGCAGGGTATGAAATATTTTTAAAAGATTTTGATTTATTAGAACCATCTTTAGAAAAAATAAATGATGTTGTAGGTTACGAGTATACCGTAAATTCAGCAAAACAAATGCAAGGTGCAATTTTTAGTTGGTTAGATATGATTGATGTAAATGCCATTATTATTATCACTTTAATGGTTTTGGTTGCTGCCATAAATATGATTTCGGCACTGTTAATTCTAATTTTAGAAAGAACCAATTTAGTTGGACTATTAAAAGCATTTGGTTCAGATAAGCAATCTATTAGAAAAATATTTTTTTACATTTCTGTTCAACTATTATTAAAGGGCTTAATTCTAGGAAATATAATTGGCATTGGCTTTTGCATTGCTCAAAATTACTTTCATTTTGTACCTCTTGATAGCAAAATTTACTATCTTGAATATGTACCAATAAATTTTTCAATAATTCATATTTTACTCGTGAACATTGGAACAATTTTAATTTGTTTATTAATGATGTTTTTACCTACCTTAATTTTAAATAAAATTACACCAATAAAAGCAATTCAATTTAGCTAAGTGCGTTTTTTGCAGCTATCCAAGCCGTACTCCAAGCGTTTTGAAAATTAAATCCCCCTGTAATTCCATCGATATTTAAAACTTCACCACAAATAAATAATTTTGGAAAAACTTTACTCTCCATGGTTTTAAAATTAATTTCTTTTAAATTAATACCTCCTGAGGTTACAAACTCTTCTTTAAAAGTAGTTTTGCCTTGCATGGTATAAACATCATTAGTTAATATTTGCGCTAACTTATTGATTTGTTTTTTACTAAGTTCATTCCAAGGTTTTGAATTTTGTATTTCAGCTCTATGTATTAAAAACTCCCATAACCTTTTAGGAATATCAAACATTGTAGAATTTACAACAAGTGCTTTTGATGCTATATTAATTGCAATTAATTCTTTAATATTTTCTTCATTTAAATTCCCTGTCCAATTAATTGAAATACCAGCATGGTAATTTAGTTTGTGAAAATCTTGCGCAGCAAACGCAGATAATTTAAGAACTGCGGGACCGCTCAGTCCCCAATGGGTTATTAAAACAGGACCAGTATATTGATGTTTAGTGCCATTAACTTTTACAGTTCCATTTTTTACACTTAATCCCATCAATTCTTTTATGTTGCTTTGAGGAAGATTAAGAGTAAATAAGCTTGGTATTAATTCATCTATTCTATGACCACTATTTTTCAAAAACACATAATTTGATAAATTATTATGTCCACCAATACAACATATAATTGCATTTGCGGTGTAAGTTTTTCTTGATGTCATCACTAAAATTTCATCACTACTTCTTTTCAATTCAATAACTTCTTCACTCAAAGAAATTTCGATATTATGCTTTTTTGCCTCGTCTAAAAAACAATTAATAATTGTTTCACTATTATTAGATTCAGGAAACATCCGTCCGTCTTGCTCTTTCTTAATTTTTACACCTCGTTTTAAAAACCAATCAATTGTATCAGTAGTTGTAAATTGAGAAAATACTTGTTGTAATTCTTTTTGCCCTCGAGGATAGTTTTTTATTAATTCCGAATTTTCAAAACAAGCGTGAGTTACATTACATCTTCCACCACCAGAAACACGAACTTTAGACAATAATTTGTTACTTTTTTCGATAATAATAACATTAGCCTCAGGAAAATTAATAGCAGAATTAATTGCTGCAAAGAACCCTGAAGCGCCTCCACCTATTATAACTATGTGTTTTTTTGATTTCAATTTTAATTGTAAACTTAATAAAGATTTAATGTTTATACATATTTTTTATTTTAAATCCTTAATTACCACTTTTTAAATTTTTGTTTTACGTTTATTTCAATTGAAATTTGTAATAATTTAACACAATGAAAATTAAATTTATTTAAAGAAAAATATTTACATTTACTTAAACAATTTTAAAAAATAAAACAATGGGATTATTTGACAAACTAAAAAATGAATTTATTGATATTATTGATTGGACGGACAATACCAATGATACTATTATTTATAAATTTCCAAGATATCAAAACGAAATTAAAATGAATGCTAAGCTTACTGTGCGTGAAAGCCAAGTAGCTGTATTTATGAACGAGGGAAAAATTGCGGACGTTTTTCAACCTGGTATGTATACTTTAACAACTCAAAACATGCCAATTTTAAGTACTTTAAAAGGTTGGAAATATGGTTTTGACAGTCCATTTAAAGCAGATGTATTTTTTGTTAGCACTAAGTTATTTAGAGACCAAAAGTGGGGAAGTAAAAACCCAATAATGATGCGTGATGCAGAATTTGGTCCTATTAGATTAAGAGCTTTTGGAACGTATGCATTTAGAGTTAATGATGCAGGTAAGTTTTTAAAAGAAGTAGCTGGTACTGCATCAGAATTTACAACTGAAGAAGTAAATGAATACTTAAGAAGTTTAGCTGTTTCTCGTGGTATGGAGTCGTTAGCAGAAAGTAAAATTCCTGTTTTAGATTTAGCTTCAAATACTGCTGAGGTATCAAACCTTATTACTGAAAAAATTAAACCAGAATTTAATGAAATTGGTTTAGACTTAACTAAATTTTTAATTGAAAACGTTTCTTTACCACCAGAAGTGGAAGAAATGTTAGATAAACGTAGTAGTATGGGTATTATTGGAAACATGGGTGCTTTTACTCAATTTCAAGCAGCAAATGCTTTACAAGACGCAGCAAACAATCCTTCGGGAGGAATGATGGGTGTTGGTATGGGAGCTGGTTTAGGAATGGGTATGATGGGACAAATGGGCAATGCTTTTCAAAACAATCAATTTAATGGAGCTACAGGACAAAACACTCCTCCTCCTCCTCCATTGGTTCAATATTTTGTTGCTGTAAATGGTGCTCAAACTGGTCCATTTAATATGCAACAATTGCAAGCAATGGCAGTTAGCGGTCAGTTTAACAAACAAAGTATAGTTTGGAAACAAGGTATGGCTGGTTGGTTAGCAGCAGAAACTCAAGTTGAGTTAGCTGGGTTATTTAATGCAGTACCTCCTCCTCCTCCTATTGGATAGAGAATAAAGATAAATGTTATAAAATAAAAAATCCTATCTGAAAATTCAGATAGGATTTTTTATTTAGTTTGTTTTTCTAATTACTTACCGCCTTGCATAGCTTTTAATTCATCCATTGTCATAAGTTTATAACCATCAATAGATAATGCAAATTTAGCATCAGAAACTGGGTCAACAGATACTTCTTTTGCCACCATTTTAAATTTCATTCCACCTTGTCCGCCAGCATATTCAAAAGGCATACCTTTTAAGCCTTTCATAAAACCTTGACCTTTTCCTCTACCTTCTTTATTTGGATTATCAAATTTTTCGCAATACCAAACTTCCATTTTTTCTTCTTTCTTATCTTTTCCAGTTAACGTTACAATTGCTTTTTTACATTCATAACCAGCAATAGTTTTTGTTTCATTAAGGTATTCAATTTTAGGCTCAGCACTTTTTTCTTTAGCTTTTGCTGCTTCTTTTTCTATTTCAGCTTTAGTCATTTTAACAGCAATTTTATTTCCCATTTGCTCCATTAACATAACCATACCATTATCGTCAACAGATGTTTGATTTGTAAACATCATAGAAGTCATTTCTGTTAAAACTTTGCCACCTTTAAAAGTAACTTTAGTTTCCATATCACCCATCATAGCAGCTTGCTCTGGAGGCAAACCTTCAATTTTCATGTCATATAATACGTAACCTTCAGTAGTTTGAGCAGCTAAATTTAATGCAGTAATTGCAACGGCTGCAAGAGTAATCATTATTTTTTTCATAGTTATTTTTTTTGTTTTGTAATAAGTTTCAATTGATGTGCCAAACTAATAAAATATTTGAAGTTTAATTGTGAAAATATGGTAAAAGGTTATTTTTCTATATCAAGGAAGAAATTAAATTATTCACTAAAAAATATCTAAATTGATAATATGAAAAACTTATTGGCCAAAACAAATTCATTTCATTGACATAAATTAAAACTTACAATTATTTTAATTTAATCCATACTGGTTTTGATTTTCCATTATAACTTTCAGTAAACATTTTTGCTATTAAAGTATTTGAAGCTTTATCATAATATGATCCTCCAAACTCAATATAATTTGGCACATCTTCAGCACTAGGAGTACCTAGTACATAATATTGCTGCATGTTTCCATTTTCATCAATTTCAATAACAATAGGGTTCTGCCCCATTAGAGTTTTAATTTTTTTTGGTTTATCCTCTAGTTTCAAATTAAAATTATCGGGAATGTTATTTAAGAAAACATAGTTTTTAGTATTACCCTTTAATAATATTACATTCCTAACAAAATCAGCATAATCCTCAGACCTAATGTCAAATTTATATATAGAAGCAGATAATTCCTCTGCTTTGTTATTAAAACTTGACAATCCAAAAGCAGAAGGCTCTCCTAATGAATAATCATGCTTAAAAAACAATCCTGTGTTATTACCTTTATTATCAGACACAACTTTTATCAATTCAGGCCTAGTGAGCTTATATTTTTTATCTAACTCTGCAAGTTGAACCATTTTGTTATTTAAAAGTTCTTTAGCAGTAGTATTAACTAAAGTTGATTTATCAACTCTACTAATCATTCTTTGATATCCACTTCCTTTTTTATGCCAATATTTCCAACTAATAATTAATGAATTATCGATTGTATTATTAGAAACGCCTTCTATATTAGCATTACCGTTTTCTTTATCATAAACAATTTCTTCATAACTTAATTTTCGAGTTTTTAAATTACATTTAATTACTTTCATTTCAGCAGATGATCGTCCAACCGTGCTTGAAACGATAAATATTTCTTCATTTTCAAATAAAAAATATGAATGTCCATAAAATGCCATGTTTAAAGACTTATCGATATCAAAATGATCAATCATTAGTCCGTTTATATCATAAACATTTAGTTCCAATTGTAAATCATTTTTTGTGGTTCTATTAAAAATCAATTTTGCGTATTTAGTTTTTAACTCATTGTACTCAAAACTCCCAACACTTCCTTTTTCAACTTCTTCTGCTGAAACTACAACTCCATACTTATAATCAATTTCAACTAAGTATGTTTTTTTTATGCTATATAACTTGAAATAAATTGATTTGTTCTTTTGAAACATATCACTTCCATATGAAAGTTCCTTATTATTTATTACAGAATATCCAGACATCCACATAATATTTACCGCATATTCAATTTGTTTCTGATCTTGAAAAATTAGCTTTTTATTAATATATAAGGGTCTATGATCCTTATCGTAAACTGTTAAAAACAAGGAATTATCTTCTTTATTTAAAAAAATAAAACAGCCATCATCTGTTACAAATTTGGGGGCTCCAATGTTTACATTTTGAGTACTACCTACCTCAGTTTTAAAAGATTGAGCATTTACAACTTGAAAACTTAGCAATGAACAGATAATCAAAATACCACTAATAGTCTTTTTCATATATTTTAAATTAATTATTTTAGATTTTTATTTCTGAAGATCTGAGAAAAACGCATCCATTTCGCTACGTGTAACTATTTTATAATAAGAAGGGATATCAAAAACTTCGTTTTTAATTTCTACTTTTTTAACTGTATTGGCAGTAAAGCAAAGTTCTAGTCCTAATTTTTTCAATCTGTATTGCAATAACATACCTTTTATTTTACTGTATGGGCCTAAACAATTAATACTGTCGCCACCTATTTCAGGAGTATAATAAACTTCAAATTTTTCAGTAGGATTATTAACCATAGTTGCATTTACTTTATGGCACTTATAACCAGCTATTACTTTGGTTTCTTTTGTTTCTTCTAAATTTAATTGATAATCTAAATTATCAGCAACTAACTCCTTTTCGGTTTGAATGCAAGCGCTTTTAATATCCAAAAACTTTACCATTTGAGTAAGAGTTTTAGTACTTGGTTTACTAATAAAAGAAGTATTGAGCATGCCCATAACACTCATTTCTATTTGCAAATTATTATCTTTAAAATTAGCTGTAGCATTTCCAGGGGCAAAACCTGCCATAGGATTAGATTCGTCAATTACAGTGCATGTAAAATCAATCTCTCCTTCTGTTAGAGATTTGTTAGTTTTTTTGTTTTCTCCACACGAAAATAAAAAACCAACAAATACAATTAATAAACTATTTATATATATTTTAAGTTTCAACAATAAAAAGTAGTAATAATAAATCGAAAGTTAGTCATTTGAAATTAATGTGCAAATTAATAACCTAAAATTTTCAACATTGATTTATAGCTTTGTTCCTTTGCAAATAATTTTGTGGTTATTTTCCCATCTTCATCTCTATCTATAAGTACATGTTTTGGAGCAGGAACTAAACAATGTTGAGTTCCACCATAGCCACTTAATGCTTCTTGGTATGCTCCTGTATGAAAAAATCCTACATAAAGTGGTTGCTTATCTGTTTTTTCTATTTTTGGTAAAAAAACTTGGTTGGTGTGTGCTTCACTATTATAATAATCCATACTATCACAGGTTAAACCACCTAAATTAACTGGGACGTATTGTTTATCCCAATTATTTACTGCTAATAATATAAAACGTTGATTTATACCCCAAGTGTCAGGAAGTGTAGTAATAAAAGAGCTATCAATCATATACCATTGCTCGCGGTCGTTTTGTTGTTTCTGATCAATAATAGAGTATAATGTTGCTCCACTTTCTGCAACAGTAAACGACCCAAACTCAGTAAAAATATTTGGTTCATCTATCTCATGTTGAGTACAAAATGTTTTTATTTGAGACACAATCTCCTCAACCATATACTCGTAACTGTAATCAAAACTCAAAGATGTACGAATTGGCATACCGCCACCAATATTTAAAGAATCTAATGATGGGCATATTTTTTTAAGTTCTTTATAAATATTTAAACACTTATTTAATTCAGTCCAATAATAGATAGTATCCTTGATACCATTGTTTATAAAGAAGTGAAGGAGCTTTAATTCAAACTTAGGATTGTTTTGTATTTTTTCGGTATATAAACTTATAATATCTGTATACCTTACTCCTAAACGTGAGGAATAAAAAGCAAAAGATGGCTCTTCTTCAGTACTAATTCTTATTCCGAGTTTACATTTGGGCACCTTTACGTTCTTTCTATAATGCTCAAACTCATCTAAATGATCTAAAACGGGGATTACATTATACCCATCATTTAGTAATTCTGATATGTATTGTTTGTAATTTGTTTTTTTATAACCATTACAAATTATAAAGGTATCCTTAGTTATTTTTTTCTTTTTTATTTGTTCTCTAATAATTTGAATATCGTATGCCGAAGATGTTTCAATATGCACTTCATTCTTTAAAACTTCATCTAAAACAAACGAAAAGTGAGAACTTTTTGTGCAATAGCAATACACGTATTTGCCTTTATAATCAGCCTTTGCCATTGCAACATTAAACATACGTTTTGCCTTTTGAATTTGAGATGTAATTTTAGGCAAATAGGTAATCTTTAATGGTGTACCGTATTGTTTTATAACATCCATTAATGGGATATCATTAAATAAAAGTTCGTTATCAATTACTTCAAATGATTCTTGAGGGAAATCAAAAGTTTGATGTATTAAATCTTGGTATTTATTTTCCATAAGCAAATGTAAGTTACTTACATTATACTTCAAAGGGTATAAGTAAGTAATTTGGATTTAAATAATAAAAATCATAATTATTTAACGTATAATTAAACAAAACCTTATTTTTGTAATATGATTCAACGAAAACAAACCCTTTTCTTATTAGCAGTAATTATTGTAGATATATTACTTTTTTTTATTCCTTTTTTGAGCTATAATGTTGATAATAGTAGCATTGCATTATTCACGATATTACCAACCCAAATGGCACCAGATAATATTATTTATCCATTTATAATAGATTGCCTATCTATTATTATAGCTTTTGTTACAATTTTCTTGTTTAATAAAAGGCCATTACAATATAAAATGGCTAATATATTAGCATTACTTAATGTATTTATAGTAGGGTTATTCTTTTTACTTAACTATAACAAAGTTGGGGAAGAAACAAAATTATCATATTCAACAGGTGCTTTTTTACCTATTTTAAGTATTGTTTGTGCTTTTTTAGCTGCTCATTTCATTAAAAAAGATGAGCAATTAGTTAGAAGTACCGACAGAATTAGGTAATATTTATTACTTAAAAACGGGTATTTTTTCTTTATTGAACAATTTCAAAAAAACAATTGTTTATAAACTCTTTTTTTCTAACAATTAGTTGATTTTTCGACTAAAATCCTATCAAAAATGTATTTTTTTATTAAAAAATAATACTTTTGTAGCCACTAACTAAAACACATTAAAATGAAATTAACTGAAATTCAAGATTTAATTAAGTTTGTATCTAAGAGTGGCGTAAATGAAGTTGAATTAGAAACTAGCGATATTAAAATCGTAATTCGTACTGGAAAAACTGCTGCTCCTGTTGTATATCAACAAGCTGCTCCTATTCAAGTTGCTCAAGCCCCTGTTGCTATAACTACAGCTGTTTCTGAGGTATCAAATTCAACACCAGCAACTCCAACACCAGCTGCAAACGATGATGCAAAATATGTAACAATTAAATCTCCAATGATTGGAACGTTTTATCGTTCAGCAGGTCCAGATAAAGCACCATTCGTAAATGTTGGTGATGAAATTAGTGTTGGAAAACCAGTTTGTATTATTGAAGCAATGAAACTTTTCAATGAAATTGAAAGTGAAGTGAAAGGAAAAATAGTAAAAGTATTGGTAAACGATGCAACTCCTGTTGAATACGACCAACCATTATTCTTAGTAGATCCTTCATAATTCGACAATGAGTCGATTTGGCAATTCGACAATAAAAAAATGTCTAATTAACTAATTGTCTAATTAACTAATTGAAAAAGGTATGTTTAAAAAAATATTAATTGCCAATCGTGGCGAAATTGCCCTTCGTGTTATTAGAACATGTAGAGAAATGGGAATTAAAACTGTAGCGGTTTATTCAACTGCAGATAAAGATTCATTACATGTAAAATTTGCTGATGAAGCTGTTTGTATTGGTCCACCACCAAGTAAAGACAGCTATTTAAGCATGTCAAACATTATAGCTGCAGCAGAAATTACTAATGCTGATGCAATACATCCAGGCTATGGTTTTTTAAGTGAAAACGCTAAGTTTTCAGAAATCTGTCGTCAAAATAAAATAAAATTTATTGGAGCATCACCAGAAATGATTAATCAAATGGGTGATAAAAGTAATGCAAAAGCTACTATGATAAAAAGTGGTGTGCCTTGCGTTCCTGGTTCTGATGGCCTATTGGAAAGTGCAGATCAAGGAAAAGAATTAGCAAAAGACATTAAATACCCTGTTATCATTAAAGCAACTGCTGGTGGTGGCGGCAAAGGGATGCGTATCATTTGGAAAGAAGAAGATTTTCAAGATGCTTGGGATAGCGCGGTTCATGAAGCAACAGCAGCATTCGGAAATGGTGCAATGTACATGGAAAAATATATTGAAGAACCACGCCATATTGAAATTCAAATAGTAGGGGATGCGCATGGTAAAGCATGTCATTTATCAGAAAGAGATTGTTCTGTACAACGTCGTCATCAAAAATTAGTTGAAGAAACACCGTCTCCATTTATGACACCAGAATTACGTGAGGCAATGGGAGACGCTGCAGTTAAAGCTGCATTATCTATTGGTTATGAAGGAGTAGGAACTGTTGAATTTTTAGTTGACAAGCACCGTAACTTCTATTTCATGGAGATGAATACTCGTATTCAAGTTGAACATCCAATTACAGAAGAAGTAATTAATTACGATTTAATACGTGAGCAAATATTAGTAGCAGCAGGGGTTCCTATTTCTGGAAAAAACTACTATCCACAATTGCACGCAATTGAATGTAGAATTAATGCAGAAAATCCTTTTGATAACTTTAGACCTTCTCCAGGTAAAATTACAACATTACATACACCTGGTGGACATGGTATAAGAGTTGACTCTCATGTTTATAGTGGTTATACAATCCCCCCAAATTATGATAGTATGATTGGGAAATTAATTACAGTTGCACAAACACGAGAAGAAGCTATTGCAAAAATGCACAGAGCATTAAGTGAATATGTAATTGAAGGAATTAAAACTACAATTCCATTTCATTTAAAATTAATGCAAAACAAAGATTTTCAAGAAGGTAATTATACCACAAAATTTATGGAAACCTGGGATTATAATAATGCATAAAAATTAAAAAAGCGCTTTAATAGCGCTTTTTTTATGTCTAATAAATTATACTTATAGTTTTCTAACTATAATATCATACTAAATAATAATGATGAGGTTATACTAGAAATAGAATATAAACTTATGATAAATAAATATATTCCCCTACAATGAACTGTATTCTAAAATCATCTTTGTACGGTTTAAGACAAACAATTATAAAAATTGGAATAGATTATAAAAAAAATCAGAATTGGTTTAAAGAAGAAAATAATTAATGTTTAAAGAGTAAACATTAATTGAAAAACAATTCATAAAAACTTTCAACTAAGGAATACACAAAACAAATAAAAAGCAAAAAACCCTCACTATTTGCATAATGAGGGTTTATTGAAAATTGGCATCGACATACTCTCCCAGGTTTTAGACCAAGTACCATCTGCGC
>CALMMX010000066.1 GCA_937868545.1 uncultured Bacteroidota bacterium | reverse complement strand
TAAATTCTTAAAAGAAAATAAAACACTTCCAGCCACAGATAAAAATGTTATCATAATAAAACATGTTAGACTTAAAATACATCAAGCAGTTGAAAAATATTATGCTGATAAAGGTCTTTCAAAACAACTAGAAGGTTTCCAATGGGAATTTAATGTTGTTGAAGAAGATGTTGTTAATGCTTGGTGTATGCCAGGAGGAAAAGTGGTTGTATATACAGGTTTATTACCTGTAACTCAAGATGAAGCAAGTTTAGCAGTTGTAATGGGACATGAGATTGCGCACGCTATTGCTGGTCATGGAAATGAACGAATGAGTCAAGGAATGATGGTGCAATTTGGAGGTGCAGTTTTATCAACTGCAATGCAACAAAAACCAGCAGTAACTCAAGCATTATTTGGTCAAGCTTATGGGTTAACTACAAATTTAGGTATGATGAAATACAGTAGAACCCATGAAACTGAAGCGGATAAGATGGGATTAATTTTTGCTGCAATGGGTGGTTATAACCCTGAAGCAGCTGTTGGTTTTTGGGAAAGAATGTCAAAAGCTGGAGGTGGACAAAAACCACCAGAAATTTTAAGTACGCATCCAAGTGATGAAACTCGCATTGCTACCTTAAAAGCATTTATGCCTGAGGCTAAAAAATATTATAATCCAAAATAATTTATTTTTTTTATGATAATTAAATTATTGTTTGTATTTTAGCATCCTAATAATTTTTAAAATAACAAAATGAGCACAGGAACAGTAAAATTTTTTAATGAAACAAAAGGATTTGGTTTTATTAAAGAGGACGAATCAGGAAAAGAGTACTTTGTACACGTAACTGGATTATCTGATAAAATCAGAGAAAATGACACAGTAACTTTCGACATTCAAGAAGGTAAAAAAGGATTAAATGCAGTAAACGTAAAACTATCATAGTTATATAATACCATTTAAAAATTGATCCTCTCATTGTGAAATGAGAGGATTTTTTTTTTGAATATTGTTAAGATAATGGCTTAAGATAAAAAAAAATGGTATTTTAGACCTCTAAAAAAAGCAACAAAAATTATATGGAACAAGCTACTGCACAAACTGGTCATCCAAAGGGACTATGGGTATTATTCGGAACTGAAATGTGGGAAAGATTTAATTTTTATGGAATGAGAGCCATTCTAACATTGTTTATGGTTAATTCCTTAATGATGAAAGAAGCTGATTCATCTTTAATTTATGGCGGTTTTTTAGGATTATGTTATTTAACACCAATGTTAGGTGGTTTTATTTCTGACCGTTTTTTCGGAAATAGAAATTGTATATTATTAGGTGGTGTAATGATGGCAATTGGTCAAATGATTTTGTTTGCTAGTGCTACTGTATTTGATTCAAGTTTAGAATTAGCTAAAACATTATTATGGATAGCATTAACAATTATAATTTTTGGAAATGGATTTTTTAAACCAAACATTTCTAGTATGGTTGGAAGTTTGTATCCAAAACAAGAGAAATCTAAATTAGATACAGCTTTTACTATATTTTACATGGGTATTAATTTAGGTGCTTTTTTAGGGCAATTAATCTGCCCAATTTTAGGAGATGTTAAAGATTCTGGTGGTGTTAGAGATATTCATGCATTTAAATGGGGATTCTTAGCAGCATCAATTGCAATGTTAATTGGTTCTGCCGTTTTTCATTTTTTGAAAGATAAATATGTTGTAACTCCAGAAGGTAAGCCCTTAGGAGGTTTACCTAAACATAATGATGCATCACATTACGAAGAAGGCGAAGCGCAAAAAGCTGAGTTTTCTACAACGTCGTTATTAGTTGCAGGAGGTGTATTTATAGGATTATTTTTCTTATTTAATTATTTATTATCAAATCCATTAAAACCAAATGCCGTTAAGGATTATATCTATCCAATTATTTATTCGTTAGGTTTAACATTAGCTGGTTTAATTGTTTCTGATAAATCCTTAACTAAAGTTGAATTGCAAAGAATTTTGGTTATTTATATAGTAGGATTTTTTATTATTTTCTTCTGGGCTGCATTTGAGCAAGCAGGCTCTTCTTTAACATTTATAGCCGATAACCAAACTGATAGAAAAATATTTGGTTGGGATATGCCACCTAGTATGGTTCAAATTTTTAATGGTGTTTTCGTATTTGCATTTGCCTTTCCATTTAGTATTTTATGGGACAAATTAAGAGCTAAAGGTAAGGAACCATTATCTACTGTAAAACAAGCAATTGGTTTAGGTTTAATTGCAATTAGTTATTTTATTATTGCACATAATGTAAAAGATTTAGGAAATAGTGGTTTATTAGGTATTCAATGGTTAATATTATTGTATTTAATTCAAACATTTGCTGAGTTATGTTTATCGCCAATTGGATTATCTTTAGTTGGTAAATTATCACCTAAGCGTTTTGCTTCATTATTATTTGGAGTTTTCTTTTTATCAAATGCAGCTGGTTATGCATTAGCTGGTTCATTAGGAGCATTAATTCCTGCAACAGGTGATAAATTTAAAAAAGCTCAAGAGTTAGGAATTGATTTACAAGCTGTTTTAAATAAAGTAATTACACCAACAGCAGAACAAGTTAAATTACTTGAAGAAAATCAAATTAGTGTTTCAAATCCAGTATTTGTAGGTTTTGAAATTCATAATTTATTTGAGTTTTTTATGGTGTTTGTAGTTTTAACTGGTTTAGCAGCAATTGTATTATTTGCGTTAACTCCAATGCTTCGAAAATTAATGAACGGAGTTAAATAATAAAAGAATAAATGAACTTAAAAACCTCTCTAATTATTTTAGAGAGGTTTTTTCTTAAATAGATAATAGATTTATGGAACATAACTTAACAATAGAGGAAATACAAGATTTTAAAGGAAAGTATCCTAAACAAATTTGGCCATTATTTTTCAGCGAAATGTGGGAGCGATTTAGCTTTTATGGAATGCGTGGAATGTTGGTGTTCTTTATGATAAATCACCTGAATTTTAGTGAGGTTGTTGCTAATTTACAATATGGTGCAACCCAAGCTTTTGTTTATGCATTTACTTTTGTGGGAGGGTTATTTGCTGATAAAATATTAGGAAAAAGACGTTCATTATTTTGGGGTGGAATTTTGATGATTATAGGAAGTGTTTTATTGGCTATTAATCCTGAAACATTTTTCTTTTTAGGAATTGCTTTTAATGTTGTAGGTACAGGTTTTTTCAAACCTAATATTTCGAGCATGGTAGGTAATTTATACAAAGAAGGTGATAATAGAATTGATGCTGGTTTTATGTTGTTTTATGCTGGTGTTAATGCTGGTGCATTTTTTGGAGGTTATGCGTGTATTGCAATTGGCAAAGGAGAAATGTTATCAGGTTTAATAGCTGAAGGAATGCGTTGGAATGTAGCATTTGGTTTATCCTCTGTGTTTATGATGATTAGCTTATTGACTTTTATTCAAACTCAGAAAAAACTTGGTAATATTGGTTTATCACCTTTATTGCATTTACCAAAACAATCTCGTTTAACTCAAGAAATTATTACTTACATAGGTTCTTTAATTGCGGTGCCAGTAATAATGTTTATGGTTGCTAAAACAGAATATACAGATTACTTTATGTATACAATTGGGCCATTAGCTGTACTTTACGTAGTTTTTGAAATGAGAAATTACTCAATTGTTGAAAATAAAAAGTTAGTGGCTGCTTTATTATTTATGATTTTTTCAATTTTCTTTTGGGCATTTTTTGAGCAGAGTGGAGGTTCTTTAAGCATTTTTGCAGCAAATAATTTAAGTGATTCGGTTTTAGGAATTCCTATGGATCCTAATGGAGTAAATAATTCATCAAACTCCTTGTATGTTATTATTTTTGCAACCCCACTTGGTTTGTTATGGCTTTGGCTATCAAAACGTAAAGCAGAGCCAAATACAATTGTTAAGTTTGGTTTAGGATTTTTATTCTTAGCAATTGGGTTTTATGTATTCTTTACAAGTAAATTCTTTAGTGATGAAAAAGGTATATCTTCTTTAGGTTTATTTGCCTTTGGTTGGTTTATCATAACCTTTGGTGAGTTATGTTTATCTCCAATAGGAACATCTGTTATGACAAAATTATCGCCTGTAAAACTACAAGCTGTAATTATGGGTATGTGGTTTTTAGCAAGTGCTTATGGTCAATATTTTGCAGGATTATTAGGTGCTAACATCGCAAGTGCTTCAGAACATTCAACAAACCTCGAAAAATTAACAATTTATGCTGATGGCTATAAGCAATTAGCAATTTATGCATTAATTGCAGGTGTAATTTTGATTATAATATCTCCTTTAGTTAAGAAATTAATGGGTAATGTTAAGTAATTAAAATAATTCGATTACCTAAAATGGTTTAAGTTTTTTTCGGCATTAATATTGTCTATCTTTAAACTATGTTTAATTGGAAAGATATATCAATGGCTGGCTTTATACTAATTGCCATTGTATTTTATTCACTAAAAAAAAGTACAATTCAGGCTTCTATTTATTCTCCTGAAAACAGAGTTAGTAATTACTTATCTAATAATACTGAAAATTTCAGTTTTGTTTCTTCTAATACATATACTTCATTTACAGAAACATCTACTATTAATTGGATAACTTTTGACGAAGCCTACCTTAAATGTAAAAAAAATCCTCGCCCTATTATTGTTGATATTTATACAACTTGGTGTGGTCCTTGCAAAATGATGAGTTCGCAAACTTTTGCAAATCCAATAATTTCAAAGTACATAAATGATAATTTTTATGCAGTGAAATTTGATGCAGAAAGTAAAGACTCCGTTAAATTTGATAAATATGTATTCGTTAGTTCAGATATTTCAAATGCAAAAGCTCCACATCAATTTGCTGCTTCTATTTTAGATAATCAATTAGCTTATCCTTCAATTGTATTTTTAAATAATCAAGTGCAAAGATTAGATATTATTAGAGGCTTTCAACCAGCTAAATCATTTGAACCAATATTAAATTATTATGGTTCGGGCGATTACCAAAAAATAAAGTGGGAAGAGTATCAAAAAACATTTGTTTCTACTATTAAATAAGCTCTGTTTATTTCTTCTGTTTAAAATCCATTAATTGCTTATTGTTTTATAATATTTTTATATAATGAAATACTTTATTATTTACTTCTTACTTTGCTTCTCAATTCTTGAAAGTTACAGCCAATCTGTTTCGGTTTTAAAAAGTAGGTTTACCAATTATTTAAATTTTAATGGTTCATTAAATTCATTAGTAAGTTTTTCAGAGAATAGCGTAACTATTACTAATAATGGGAAACCCGAATTTACAATTTACGAAAATGAGCTTCCTTTTTTTGAAAAGCTTTTTACGTCACAAAAAACAGAACAATGTGTTGCTATATACAATTGGAAAAAAAACACCCATTTATCTAAAAAACAACTTGATAGTTTAAGTCAGATTAAAAGTGAAGTGGTAATTCCTATTTTAGGTTTAAGGGATGGTTTAAAAAACAGAAAAATAGCTATTGATCCTGGTCATTTTGGTGGAAATATGGAGGTTGGAAGAGTAGAGCAGAAGTATTTATATTTTGTGCCTAATGAGGCAAATAAGTTAAAAGATACAATACAATTTAACGAAGGATATTTAACTTATTTAACTGCTGAGGTATTAAAGCAAAAATTAGAAGAACAAGGAGCAAAAGTTTTTATTACTAGACCAAAACAAAATTTAACAGCTTTTCAAATTACCTATGATGATTGGATTAGTAAAAAGAAAAAACACACCTTAGATAGTTTGCTAAAAATAGGAACTATTACTCAGCAAAGACATAGTGCTTTAATGAAAATGACTAAACAAAAAATGTTTTGGGAGTTTTTTAGAGATTATGAGTTAATGGAAAGAGCAAGAATTATAAATGAATTTAAACCTGATATCACAGTAATTATTCATTATAATGTTGATGAAAAAAATACGGATTGGAAAAATCCTTCTGATAAAAATTTCACAATGACATTTATAGGAGGAGGAATGACTGCCGACAATTTTTCTAAAACAGTAAATAAAATTCATTTTTTAAGATTACTTATTACCAATCAATTAAATGAATCTGAAAAGCTGTCTTCATTAACAGTGAATCAATTTAATACAGAAATGAAAATTGCAATTGCTAAAAAAAATGATGCAGATTATTTAAGAGATAATTGCTTAAAAACGGCTTCAAACGGTGTGTTTTGTAGGAATTTAGCTTTATGTAGAACTATTAATTCGCCCTTGGTATACGGAGAATGCCTGTACCAAGATAATTTAAAGGAATGTGTTGCATTAAATAAAAGCGATTTTGAGATCTATAATTTGAAAATGCCTAAACGAATTTATGAGGCAGCAAATTGTTATTATAATGCGATAAATGAATATTTTAAAAATAAATAATTATGCAAGTCAATATAATTTCTAACAAAGATTTTTCTGAACTTAAATTAGATAATGATGAGTATGAAAATGTGGAATTTGTAAATTGTACTTTTTCTACTATTTCAAAAATTGGATTTATAAATTGTACATTTAAATCTTGCAATTTAAGTAATTGTAAGGTTGACGCATCAAAACTACAAGATGTAAGTTTTGATGATTGTAAGCTGTTAGGTATTAATTTTTCGGTGGTTAAAGATTTTGCCTTTGAGATTTATTGCAAAAATTGTAATTTAGAATATGCTTCATTTGATAAAAAGAAATTGAATAAAAGCATGTTTGATAATTGTAAGTTACACCAAGTTAATTTTACTGAGGCTGATTTGTCTAAAACAAAACTTGTGAATTGTGATTTAAATGAAGCCTTATTTGTACAATCAAATTTAAAAGGTGTAGATTTTACTACTTCATATAATTTTTTAATAGATCCAGAAAATAACTTCGTAAGTAAAGCTAAGTTTTTGAAACAGGATTTGGAGAATTTATTATATAGATACGACTTGCAAATTATAGATTAATTTAAAGTATAAGCTTTACTTCATTTTGTTCCAAACAATGTTTTTTTAAATCATCAAAAAAGATAAAAAACTCTTCTTCAATCTCATTATTTTGTTCTTTTATTAATTGAATCGAATTTTGTAATTGGTACCTATGTCTAATTCTATGGTTTAAATGGGTTAAAACAATTTCTAAGCCCTTAAGAGTTGAATAATTATATAATACATTGTGTTCTATCATGTAACCATAAAAACGTTTAGCAGGTTCAGGAAAATAGTGCAAATGTTCATATAGTAAATCGTAAACGTTACTGCAAAATTTTTGTAATTCTAATTCAGAAAATTTATGGAAATTTTTCGCAAGGTAATGATCGTAAATCATATCCATTAATACACCACTGTACTTGCCAAAATCATTACTAAACCTATGTTTACTAGTTAAATAAATAGGATGAGAATCTGTAAAAGTGTCAATTTTTCGATGTAACATAATTCCATTCACTACATTTTCTGAAAGGCCATCAAAGTTATTTCCGTGTACAGAATCTGCAATAAAATTTCCTACAATTAATTCGGGATTATTAAACGATAAAACAATATGTGCTAGGTAGTTCATTTTTAATAATACGAATATATATAAAGAATAGGAATTACTTGTTTTTTTTGGTATTCATTAAAAATGCAACAATAGTTAAATCTTACATTTTTTTGATTTTTTATTGTAATTTTATTATAATATCTCGTTATATACTAAACTTAGAACCAATTATATGTATAAATTGTTATTAATTTCACTTTTATTCGCTTATAGTTTAAAAAGTCAAAAGGCTTTAGACAGCTTAATTGTATTGGATTTGCAGCATAAAAATTTATTGGAATTACCTAAAGATATTGATTATTTAAAGGTAGGTACTTTGCATTTAGGGTACAATCCTATTAAAACAATTTCTGAGGAGATTTTAAAAGCAAAGTATTTAAAGAATTTAACTGTTAATTATAATAATCAGTTTAATTTTGAGAGTAGTTTAAAAAGCTTGAAATCATTGGAATTAGAATCATTTTCAATAGATAATAGCAATATAATGTATTTGCCATTGGAAATTATTCAATTAAAACATTTAAAAGAGCTTTCATTAGCAAATAATTACATAAAAGAGATACCAGAATATATATTTGAATATTGTGATTATTCATATTTGAATTTAGAAGGTAATTTAATTAAGGAGTTACCAGCTGAAATTAAAAGTCAATTGAATTTAAAAACGCTTTATTTAAGTGGAAATCCCTGTATTAATAATGCCTCAACTTATCAAAATTTAAAGAAATTAGATTTGTTGAAACAATTAGAAGTTAGAGGTGCAGATAATATTCCTGTTGAAATTTGGAATTTAGAAGCATTGGAAGTATTAAATATGAGTGATGGCACTTTTAATGAAATAACCATCCCTAACGAAGCACGAAAAAATAATTTTAAAGAAATTATTGTAAATAATTGCAATAATTATGATTTTAAATCATTAGGTATGATATTATCTAGTAATTCAATAAATGAAATTTCAATTGGTGGGTCAAGATTTAATGGATTTAATAATATTTCAATTTCTTCAAGTGTAAAACATTTAACGCTTAGTGGTGAAAATTTAAACAATTTTACATTAGCTAATTCTATTCCAAATTTAGAAGAGTTAAAATTAAATTTTGAAAAAATTAACTGTTATCCCGAATTAATTAATACGCTTTCAAAAGTTAATAAATTAAAAATATTAGACTTGAGTAACACTAATTTGACTCAAATACCTTCCCAAATTTCTCATTTAAAAAACTTAGAACATTTAAATATTTCAAATAACAAATTACAATCAATTAGTGAATTGTTTAAAATGAAGAAACTGTTAAGTCTTGATGTAAGTTCTTGCAATTTAACTCAACTACAAATAGATAAAATTAGAAGTGAGTTACCCAATACAGCTATAATTACTGGTGAAGCGTTTGATAAACCTGCTCTACCAAATGCATTACCTTTGGTAGAAACCTATTCTGTAGATCCACAAATTAGGCAAACAATTGTAACACAAAACGGAACTACAATTGTAATTCCTAAGAATAGTTTGATTTATTCAAATGGACAGGCAGTTAAAGAACCCGTTACTATAAATTATACACCTTATTATTCTTTAGCTGAAATTGCAATGTCTGGAATTAATATGAATTACCAGGATAGTTTAATTAATGCACCATTTGCATCGGCTGGAATGTTTAAAATTACTGCAAATGCTAAGGGACAAAATGTAGATTTAAAAAAGGGTTCTATAATGACTGTTGAGTTTAAAAGTAATGACCCAGAGCAATCTTATAATTATTATTCGTACGATACTGTAACTAATAAATGGGATGATATTGGGAAAGATTCAATTAAAACAATCAAAGTTAAAAATAATTCGGATACTGTTATTAGTACAAATTTAATAAGTTCAAATTCATTTAAATTTCCATTTCCTAAACATTATATCAAAAATCAAAATGTAAAAATAATTTGGGATTTAGATAAAAAAAAGCATTTAACTGGGATATTTACTATTAATGCAATACAACCTAGTTTAAGAATTAAAAATGATACAACCATTGGTGATAATTATTTTACAGATATAAAATATTTATCAAAAGTGAGTTGGAAAATTGATGATGCTGCGGCTTCAAAAAAAATTAATGAGATTTTTAAAAATGGCAAATTATTATCACATAAGATAGAAAGTAGAAAATTTAAAATGAAACCAAGATATTATAGTTCTGAATTGTATAAAAACAAAATGATTGATTTTGAATTGATTGCAGATAAAGAACATGATAGCTTTTTGTTTAAGTTTTATGATGACGTAGATACTTTATCATTTTATGCCTACCCACAAATTAGTTACAAAAGTGTAGATAGAACTCAGAAATCTATTAAAAAAATATTTTATAATTATAAAACTGAAGCATCTAAAAGACAATATTTAACCAATTATAGAAAAAATAGATTTTATAGAGAATATAACAACTATAAAATTGAATTAGATAAAGTTAGAAATCAAATTTCTGCTAATCAATCAAATGAATTTAGTCAATTAATAAATTCGAGTGTTAGTAATAACAGTATAACTAGAATTATGCAGTTGCAAGGTTTTGGTATTTATAATTGTGATAGAACAGTAATTATTCAAAACCCAATTGTTATTACACCAAGGTTTTATAATGAACATGGGAAAAAAATTAATATCATTAATTATCAAGTAATTGATTTAAATGAAAATATTGTTGTTTCGTATTATAAGGAACAAAAAATTAAATTATCAAAAAATAGTGTAATAACTTTTATTAATTCTGAATATTCTAATACTGCTAGTAATAAAGTTTATATTGGGAAAATAAGTACTGCTGGTTTTAATTCTTCTGGTAATGTTGATATTCAATTAACGCTTGTACCTTCTAATACAACTTTAGGAGATTTAAACGATTTAATAACTTCAAATAAGTAATTTTTGAAATTTTATTTTTTCATAATTTGTAATTTAATTTATTTGTTAATCTCTGCACAAGATTTTGACCCAACTAATCCTGATTATGAATTATTAAAAAATATCGTTATTGAAAAAATTAATGCTAAGAGGCATAAAAAGTCTAAAGTTGAATTATTAAGTAATACATCATTGCAATTAACCTCTGATTTTTATATTCAAATGTTGAGGGCCAATAAATTTGAAAATAGTTCGGTAAACAAATTAAGACTAAATAAAAAGATTAAAAAAAAATGTAAAATGAATGGTTATAAGAATGCCTTTCTTGATTTCCATATTACAAATATTGCTTGTGTTAATTATAAAGGGAAGGATTTTTACTTTGATAAGGAAGATACTGAAACTAAACCTCACTTATTTGAAGGGAAAAAGCCAACTAAAAAAGAGAGGAGTGATGAGTCATTGAAAATAACCCCACTTAAATTATATACATACAATGAACTAGCTGAAGTAATTGCAAAAGTATTTATTAATGATGAAGGTGCATTTAAATTATTGAATAATGGATTTGATAAATTTGGACTTAGTTTATCAGTAGAAAAGAACACTTTATTTAGGCACAAAATTCCAAAAATAAAAATTATGCTAATTTTAGGAGGTAACCGTATTACTTGGTAAGGATAATTTTATTATTTGTAAATTTACCTTATAAAATTTAATAATGAACACCTTTTTTGGAATAATACAAAACAATGCCGCCATTTTAAATGAAGATGAATCGCTTCATTGTGTTAAAGTACTTCGACATAAAGTAGGAGATATTATTCAAGTTATAGATGGCAATGGTACCAGAGCCATTGGTAAAATTGAAGCTGCTCATGCTAAGCAATGTGCTGTTAGCTTAACTCAAAAAGAGTTGGTAAAACAACACAGAAATTACAGATTGCATATTGCCATTGCTCCAACTAAAAATATTGATAGAATAGAGTGGTTTGTAGAAAAAGCTACAGAAATTGGTATAGATGAAATAACATTTTTAAAATGTAAAAACTCCGAAAGGACAGTGGTTAAAACCGAACGTATTATTAAAGTAGCCGAAAGTGCAATTAAACAAAGTCAACAAACCTATTTACCTAAAGTAAATGAAATCGTAGAGTTTAAAGAGTTTATTAAAAACACTCAATCAGATATTAAGTTAATCGCACATTGTGAAAACGATGAAAAACAACTTATAAATCAATTTATTTCAGCTAATAAATCAATTACGGTTTTAATTGGACCTGAAGGTGATTTTACGCCTCAAGAAATTAAAGATGCTTTAGCATTAAATTATAAGCCTGTAAGTCTTGGTAATACCCGTTTAAGAACCGAAACAGCGGGCTTATTTATCTCAAATGCATTAGCAGTTTTAATTAAATAATTATCCTATTTTAACACAATATAAAATGCATACTTACGTATGATATAAAAACTAGATTATGGAAAAAATAAACATCCTTTGGGCAGATGATGAAATTGATTTATTAAAGCCACATATATTATTTCTGAATAGTAAAGGTTATGAAATTATTACAGCACTAAGTGGTGATGAAGCTATTGATATTGTTAGAGATAATAAATCTATTTCTGCGGTTTTACTTGATGAAAATATGCCTGGAATTTCGGGCTTAGAAGCACTTACAAAAATTAAGCAGTTAAAATCTGATTTGCCTGTAATTATGATTACTAAGAGCGAAGAAGAGCATATTATGGAAGATGCTATTGGTAGTAAAATTGCCGATTACCTTATTAAACCCGTAAATCCAAATCAAATATTATTATCATTAAAAAAGGCATTAGACAATAAACGTTTAGTTTCCGAAAAAACAAATACAGAGTATCGTAAGGAATTTGGACAAATTGGAATGACTTTGTCTGATAATTTGAATTGGAAAGAGTGGCAAGAAGTTTTTAAAAAGATTGTATACTGGGAACTTGAGATAGATCAAAATCAAGATAAAGGTATGCTTGAAGTTTTAAAAATGCAAAAAGCGGATGCTAATGCTCAATTTTTTAAATTCATTGAAAAGAAATACATTAATTGGTTAAATGGTTCAGATGCAAATCCACCAGTTATGAGTCATACTTTATTGAAAAATAAATTTATGACAAATTTAGACTCTAATCCTTGTACGTTTTTAGTAGTAATTGATAATTTGCGTTACGATCAATGGAAAATGATTCAGCCAATTATTCAAGATTACTTTAAAGTTGATAATGAAGAATTATTTTATAGTATTTTGCCTTCAGCAACTCAATATGCTCGTAATGCTTTATTTTCAGGGTTATTGCCAAGCGAAATGGAAAAACGTTACCCTGATTGGTGGAAAAATGATGAAGATGAGGGAGGGAAAAATATGCATGAAGAAGATTTTTTAAATGCACAATTAAAGCGTTTAGGTAAAGATGTGAAAATGAGTTATAACAAAATAACCAATTTTGCAGCTGGTAAAAAATTATCTGAAAACATGAGTAATTTAATGAATAATAAACTCAATGTAATAGTTTATAATTTTGTTGATATGCTTAGCCATGCGCGCACTGAATTAGAAATGATAAGAGAACTGGCTGATGATGAACCTGCTTATAGAAGTTTAACGGTTTCATGGTTCGAACACTCTCCATTATTAGATATGATTAAATACATTGCTTCTAAAAATGCAAAATTGGTTATTACTACAGACCATGGAACGGTGCATGTAAAAGAACCAACAAAGGTTGTTGGCGATAAATCTGTTAATACAAACTTACGATATAAACAAGGTAGAGCGCTTGATTACAATGCTAAAGAAGTATTTGAGGTTAAAAATCCTGCCGATGCTTTTTTACCAAAACAAAATGTAAGTACTCGTTATATCTTTGCTAAAGAAGATAAGTTTTTTGCTTACCCTAATAATTTTAATCATTATGTAAATTATTATAAAAATACTTTTCAGCATGGTGGTATTAGTTTAGAGGAAATGATAATTCCTTATATCACATTAAGCGCTAAGTAAATATACTTTATAAAAAAAGAGGCCATTTCTGTAATGAAATAGCCTCTTTTTTATTTAAATAGGTAGGGATTATTTTATAGAATTATTTAATTCTTCAACAGATGACTCAAATTGGAAGGCATCATTTAATAAAAAGTAATTATTAACATCAACACATTTTGAATATGCTTGTTTAGCAAATTGCAAACGGGTATCTTCAAAACTAAAAATTTTCATAATTTCTTTAATTTGAGCAGCACTTAAGCAATTAGTTTTTAAAATTTGTTTTGAAGTTGTTAAACGAGTATCATCAAATTTTTGATTTGTAATGGTTTGTTTAGCTGCATTAAAACTTGTTGCCGACATTGCATAGGCTCCACCACAATTTCCAGTACTTGCACTTGTTGTAGTTGGTTTGGTAGTAACTGGTTTTGTTGGAGTTGAATTATAATTTGATGATGAGCTTGAACTTGTAGTGGTTGTAGTTGTGTATGAAGTGGTTGTTGTAGTACCTTCTACAAGAGTAGGATCATTTACATTAACATTCATGTTTAAACCTGGTACATTAATCCCAATGGATACATTACCATTGTTACCATTTGATGTAGTAGTTGTTTGTTGTGTTGTTACAGTTGTTCCAATTTCTGGTAATGGTTCTGTATTATAATGCACTTCTGGTACTTCTGCTGTTGCTGGCGCAGCTTGAGTCATTGGAACTTGACTAAAAAAGCGCATTACATTTACCATTTTATTATTACGTTTTATCTTATAAGTTACTTCTTGTGGCACTTTATCTGCATCAGTAAGTGGAACATATTTTTTTTCTAAAATAGGTTGTTTAGTATCTTCAAAAATGATTTTAGCTGAATAATAAGGTTGAGTTAAACCCGTAACTTTTACATTGGTTAAGGCTGTTTCGTTTTGACGAATACCGTTTAATACTAAGTAAAATTTTAATCCATCTTCAGAAAAGACAATTAAATTAGAGGTGTTTTGTGCAAATGACGAAATTGAAACGATTGCAACTGCGAGAAAGGTGTAAATTTTTTTCATATTTATATTTTTAGTTATCAATTAAAACCAATTAAGGTGCCAAAATAGGATCATTAAATATACTAAAAATACAAAAACTGTTAATTTTATTATAATGATTTTAAACTCCAAGCTTCGGGTTTATCATCAAATAATATTTTTGTTTTTGCCCAAACCGATTTAAATAATTCAGAATGACGATATGCCTCAATATAGCTTTCGTTTTCCCATAAACTGTATGTGAAAAATATATTAGGATTTGTAGCGTCTTGTAATAATTCAACATGAGTACAGCCTTCTACTGCCGCAATAAGTTCTCTTTTTGAATTAAATAAACTAACAAATTCACTTGTTAATTCTGGTTTAAAGGTCATTTTTACAAGTCGTTTAATCATAAATATCTATTATAATTTTATCAATATGGTATTTTTCAAATAAGGTTTTGCTAATTACAATTTTGGTGGCAGATTGTCCATTCAAGGCAATTTCTAATAAATTCATTGAATTAAAAAAGCAGACAACATCACCATGTTTTACATCATCATACGTATCGTAAATCTTTTCAACTCTGCTTGAGGGCAATTCAATTGAAAAGCGTTTGTTCCCAACATGAGTTTCAAACTCTTGTTTTGTTATACTAGTTATTAAGTTACCAAAATCATCTTCGTATAATACTTTACCTTGCAAATTGCTAGGAGTGGCAAAGCTCTCAAAATTATAGCTTTTACAATAATCTTCTGTTGGTAAACTAAATTCCTTTAAATCTAAATTAGATAGGAGTTTTAAAGCTACATCCACAAAAATATCTCTTAAATAAAAAGGGTGTTGGTGTTCATTTTCAAAATACAATTGATATACAGGTTCATTAAATCCTTTATCTATTAAAGTATATAAGCCATTATCTGGCGAAATGATGTATTGCTTATTGTATTTAGTTATTAAATACCGCTTATTATCAAGGCCTAAGTGTGCATTAGTGGCATTAGAACTTAAACTTTTAATTGCAAATAAATGTATGGTGTTTTCAGGGAAATAGGGTAGGGCGCTCTTAAGAGCAAAAGCACCTTCGCCATGAGCATGTTGCTTTACATCGCAAGCTAAATCAACTATTTTGCAATTTGGTTGTTTACTATAAATTAAACCTTTAACCATAGCCAAATAAGGGTCGCGATAGCCCAAATCGGTAGTAATGGTTATAAGTTGCATATTGAAAACTTTTTAATCTATTCTCAAAAGTAAATATTATTTTAGGCTTACATTTAGCAAACTAACTATTTGATTAACACTATTATTAACATATTAAATACAATTTAATTTCACTAAATAAGAATGACAGAAAAAACAATTACCATTGATAGTATAGAACCTGTTGAGATATACGGAGTAAACGATGTGAAACTCAATGTGATAAAAAAATATTTTCCTAAGCTTAAAATTATTGCTCGAGGGTATTCAATAAAAGTATTAGGCGAAGATTCTGAGATAATCAATTTTGAGAAAAAACTAAACATGTTGGTTGATTATTACCATAAAAATGGTTTATTAACCGACACCGTTATTGAGCGTTTATTAGGACAAACAGGAGATAATCTTATTAAAGAAAAAGAAGAAGCGGCTGGTACTGATATTATTTTATTTGGTAACAATGGCTTAGTTATTAAAGCCCGCACCGAAAATCAAAAAAAGATGATTACGTCGGTAAATAAAAATGATATGTTATTTGCTGTTGGCCCTGCTGGTACTGGTAAAACCTATACAGCAGTTGCTTTGGCGGTAAAGGCATTAAAAAATAAAGAAGTAAAGCGTATTATTTTAACTCGTCCGGCAGTTGAAGCTGGCGAAAATTTAGGTTTTTTGCCTGGAGATTTAAAAGAAAAGCTCGACCCATATATGCAACCATTGTATGATGCATTGTATGACATGCTTCCATTAGATAAGTTAAATCAATATATTGAAGCAAAAATAATACAAATAGCACCATTGGCATTTATGCGTGGCCGTACTTTAGATAATGCCTTTGTAATTTTAGATGAAGCGCAAAATACCACGGAGAGTCAAATGAAAATGTTTTTAACACGTATGGGTGCTAATGCAAAGTTTATTATTACTGGCGATCCAACTCAACAAGATTTGCCTCGCAATCAGGCTTCTGGACTAAATCAGGCAATGCGTTTACTAAAAAAAACAGATGGCATTGATTTTGTAGAATTAACTTCGGTTGATGTTATTCGTCATAAATTAGTGAAAGCCATTATTGAGAAATACGAAGCAGATACCATTAAAAAATAAATTAAAATGTCATTAAACGAAACACAAAAAATTGTAGACGATTGGATTAAGAAATACGGAGTAAAGTATTTTAGTGAATTAACCAATATGGCTGTTTTAATGGAAGAAGTAGGTGAGGTAGCTCGCATTATGGCTCGAAGGTATGGCGAACAAAGCGAAAAGGAATCTGATAAACAAAAAGATTTAGGAGATGAGTTGGCTGATGTTTTATTTGTTTTAACCTGTATTGCAAATCAAACTGGAATAAACCTGCAAGAGGCATTCGAAAAAAATATGCAAAAGAAAACCAATCGTGATTTTGACCGCCATTTAAATAATGAAAAATTAAAATAATTTATTTTGAAGAAAATCAGTTTCATATATTTATTAATTGTGTTTTTATTTATAGCAAATAAACACTTTGCGCAAAACAGTTTGGTTGGTATTGATGAGCAAAATAAGGACATTGGCACAGTTGAACAAATTTATAAAGTAAAGGCTGATTTTATTATTACTAATAATCAATCTAAAAATTTGTATTTATTAAGAGCCGATGCTGAAAAAGGAATTACAATACAAACTTCAAAAAAAACAATTAAGGCAAATGATACCACAGTAATTGTGGTAGAGTTTATTCCACAAAAAACAGGAAAGTTTACTAAAACAATTGATTTAATTACAAGTGCAGATGGTGCTCCTTTTAGAATGTCATTATCTGGTAATGTGCAATCAATAAAAACAGATGACAAAACAGCTTGCTTTTATTTTAAGAAACCAAACAATGCAGGTGTTAAAAATATTGAGCCTATTGTGGTTGTAGAAAACAACAAACCAAAAGATAATTCGAATAAAATACCTGATAATACAAATCAACCTAATACTCATACTAATACTACACCAGTTAAAACTAATACCGTTATTGCAGTAACTCAAACTGTAGCACCTGTTAAAACAAATACAGTGCATACCACTCCAAAAAAAACGGGTGAGTTAGATGAGGATTTATATAAACCAAATAATATTATTTTTTTAGTTGACGTATTAAGCTCAATGAAAGTTACGAGTAAATTAAAAGTAATGCAGTATGCTTTACATTATTTAATAGATGAATTAAGAGCTTCAGATAAAATTACATTTATTACTTATGCCGATTCGGTAAAGACATTGCGCAGTGGTATTAGTGGAGCAAATAAAGAAGATTTACATGCGGTTGTTAATTTGCTAAAGGCTAAAGGAATAACTAAGGGTAAGAAGGCTATTTTATATAGTTTAGATGTGGCCTTAAAAAATTATATTGAAGGTGGTAATAATCAAATAATGCTTGCCACTGATGGTAAATTTAGATTTGATGTAGAGGATCAGCAAAGTTATAAAACCAGACAAGGTTCTAAAAAGGTAATGCTTACAACCATTGCATTTGGTGATGATAAGGATGCCATGAAAAATTTAAAGGAGATTGCACAAGTAGGTAAAGGAAATTTTATACATATAAAAAGTAAGGCCAAAGCTAAACAGCAATTGTTAGAAGAGGTAAAACAAAACAGTTTAATTAAATAATGAAAAAATATTGTATTAGTATAATTTTGAGTTTGTTTGTGGCTACGCATTATAGCGCTCAAACCGATTCGCTAGCAGAAAATAAATATTGTACACCACGAATAATAGGTTTAAGTCCTACCAAATTGGTTTCTATGAGTTACGAGTATGCAAGTAGTAGTGTTTTAAAATTAGATACATTAGATAGTTATTTTCCTAGTACACAAACTATTAAATACAATACAGGCTTTAGATTTAATGCTTCCTTACCACTTATTGTTAAACCTAGTATAATATTTAGTTTGGGTTTAGCCTATCATGATTATAAGTACCAATTAGCGGATCCACAAAATACAGTAAATCCGTTTAATAATACACTCGCCACTAATGGTTTGCGTTCTTATGGCATAAATGCAACTGTTTTTAAACCAATAAATAAAAAGTTATTTGTAATAGCCCTTGCTTCATTTGATTATTGTGGTGATTATGCTTTAACTGAAGCTCCAAATTTAAATCAACTAAAAACAAGTGCTGCATTTATAGTAGGAGTAAAAAAACATGAGCGTTTGCAATATGGCGTGGGCTTTTCGCAGGCTTATAAAGGTGGTACATTAAATTATGTGGCCCTAGGAATGTTGAACTATACTTTTAAAAATACTAAATGGGGAGTAGAAATGTTATTGCCTACCAGAGCAAATTTACGTTTTGCTCCCAATCCTAAAAATTTAATTTATGCAGGCTTTGAGTTGGATGGGGCATCATACCGATTAAATAACATGATGGCAAATAGTAATTTACCTTATAAAGATTTGGAATTAAAACGCAGCGAAATTAAATTTAGATTGAAATATGATTTTGCTATTTATAAATTAGTATGGTTGAGCTTACAGGCAGGTTATAGATTTAACAACAATTTTAAAGTGGATGACGGCGACCATTTTAGAGGATATATAAATAAAACTCCCATACTTATGCAAAACAAATTAAGTAGTCCTTTGTATTTTAATATAGGCTTGCAATTAGTAGCTCCTGATAAGAAGAAGTAAAATAGGAAATGTAATTTTACAACATTTCTGTTAAAAAAATACATTATTTTGTGGTTGGTATATTATTAAACTTAAAATAGTAATATCTAAAACAATATTTATTTAAATTTATCTATAATTTTGAAATAGAAAACTAACTCAATTAATATTTAATAATGCGTCTTTTTAAGTTAATTTTTGTTTTCGTACCGTA
>CALMMX010000065.1 GCA_937868545.1 uncultured Bacteroidota bacterium | reverse complement strand
AATAACACTTAATTCATCATTACAAGGATTTGGATAAGCAACAACTGCCTCATTATCCTTTTTGTAATTGGCTATACTTACGTCATTAATAAATGACTCATAATAATAGGTAGTTGTGAAATTAGGAGTTGATGGAAACGAGGTGAAGTTATACTGATATTCGAAAAGCTTAGTTGGATTATTATTAGAATTATAGCTTAACAAATACCTTGAAGAAGGAACCCATAAATCTGTAAATGTATTGTAATCATAAGTTCTTACAGTATCAGGATAACCCAAAGTATTTAAATGCTTATCCATTTTAATAATAGGATTCCATTCTAAATTTATAGCATCGTATTGATGTTGAACCCACGATGTATGAAACGTTGATGAGCCAGCATAAGCAAACGTATCATTAACATATGGCTTTAATATAGTGCCATCAAAATAGCTAGTTTCAACAGTTTTTAATCTATTGCTAGCATCATAAGTATTTACATATCTCAATTGTTCAATTAAAGGAGCTGTGAATGATGTATCGGTATTATTAGAATAATTATTTATTAATACTAAATTATCTGAAGCATCATAAGAATAACTAGTTTTTGAAACTAAATGCCATGTTCCCATATGAAACTCATAGATGCTATCTTTTTTCAATTTATTTGAAATATCATAAGTAAAAAATTGTCGAAACGCATTTTTAGTTATACCACTTTTTAGATTGTACGAGAAAGCTGTATCAATATCATTATTTGAATTAAATTTATTACTGAATGTCATATTTGGTCTAATTAACGAATCTGCATAATAAACAGTATCCGCAACTAAATTATTAGTACTAGTATAAGTTGTAAAGTTTTTCTCATAAAACCCATAAACTAGAGTGTTTGGATTAACCGTCCAATGGTAAAAAGATTTATAAAAAATTTGAGGTTTAGTATAATTCCCTAAATAATTAAACATTGGAGATGTACTATAAGGATAATTATAAGGGTACAACAATTGGTTAAAATCATACTTAGATGTCCCATTAACTATGTAAATTAATTTTGTAGAATCAGTTCTTGTCCAACCTAAATTTTTACGTGTACATTGCCCAATTACCCTCTCAGACAAAGCTGAAACTCTTTGCTCAGAAAAACTATTTGAATTTGTTTGAAATTGTAAAATTGAATTTACAAAACTAGGTAATGACTTAGCTTTATTGCTTAATGTTTGCGCTACACTTACATTTACTATTAAAAAGCTGAGAGAAATAAATAAAATTTTCTTCATTTTAATTTAATTTAAAAATGAAGGTAAGAAAAAAAATCAATAAATTAAATTTTAATCAATATTATTGAGTAATTTGATTTGCCAAATTATAACAATCTCTGCAAAGAGGCTCATAACTATCTGTTTCACCTAATAGCACTAAGTTTTTATCATTTGTAGTTCTATGCGAAATGTGAGCCAAACTACCACAGTGCATACATATAGCATGAACTTTTGTAACATACTCTGCACAAGCCAAAAGTGCTGGCATTGGACCAAAAGGTTTCCCCATAAAATCCATATCTAAACCAGCTATTATAACTCTAACCCCACTATTAGCTAATTGATTACAAACATTAACTAATTCCATGTCAAAAAATTGAGCCTCATCAATACCAACCACTTCAACATCATTTGCCAATAACAAAATATTAGAACTAGATGGTACAGGTGTACTCATAATTTCATTGCCTTGATGCGAAACAACTTTCTCTTCGTGATACCTTGTATCAATTTGTGGCTTAAAAATTTCAACCTTTTGTTTAGCAAACTGCGCACGTTTAAGCCTGCGGATTAACTCTTCTGTTTTACCAGAAAACATTGAGCCACAAACTACCTCAATCCATCCTCTTTTATGAGAACTCTGTTTAATGTTTTCTAAAAACATGGTTAATTACTATTTTATATTTAGACAATAAAAATAAACTATGTAAAATTAAAATAATGTATTTTTATCTCTTAATTATTCACAAGATATGCAAACTGACTTATTATTTAAACAATTAAATTCATCTTTATCAGAATTAAAGGCGGCAATTGATAAATTTGAAAAGCATAGTCCTCCAAGTACAAGCTACACAGAACAATTATACAAAGCAATTACAGAAACTAACAAATTAATTTCTGCTTACTCAGTATTTAAAGAACAAAACGAAGTGTCACCCGACTTAAACATTCATTTAAAATTAATGGAAGTAGAAGAAACCAAAGTTATTGTGAATGAAATACAATCTCCTAAAGAAATTGAAAAACCAATAGAAAAAGTTGAAATCATTTCTCAAAAAGCCGAAATTAAAGAGGTAGAAGTAGTTCCAATTAAAGAGCCAGTAATTGAACAACCAAATCCAACAATAAATTCTAATATTATAAATGACAGTAATCTACCAAAATTAAACATTAACATCAATGATAAATTTAGGTTTATAAACGAGTTATTTTCTTCAAATAGCAATGAGTATAATATTGCAATTGAGCAATTAAATCAATCTAAAACTTTAATTGATGCAACTAAATACTTTAACGGCTTAAAAGAAATTTATTTTTGGAAAGAAGATAATGACTTAGTTAAAACATTATTTAGATTAATAGAAAAACGATTTGCCTAAAACTAATTTTATACATTATGAAATACAGCCTATACTTTTTGCTTATTCTATTAGCATTTAAAATCAATGCTCAAGATACTACCTACGCAAGAACTATTATTAAAAAACTAACTTCAACAGAATTTTTAGGAAGAGGTTATGTAAATGATGGTGTAAATAAAGCTGCGAAATTTTTAATCTCAGAATTTAAAACAATTGGCTTATCAAGCATAGGAAAATCTTACAGTCAACCCTATACATTTAATGTTAACACTTTCCCTGGAAAAATGACAGTAATTGTTGATGGCAAAGAACTAACTGCAGGAAAACATTATTTAATAGATGCAAACTCTCAAACTTTAAAATCAGGCTATTCATTATTTAAAATGGATAGTGTTACATACAAAGCATTTAACGAAAGGAAAGAAGCTCCTTTAGAAATTAAATTAAAGAAAAAATTAACTTACTCTGTTGGTACACATTTAGAACCAATTACTACTGTTGAATTACTTAAAGATTCATTCCCAAAAGAATTAAAGAACATTGACATTATTTTTGAAAATAAATTTATTAAAAATTTTAAATGTCAAAACATATGCGGTTACATTAAAGGCTCTACTCATCCCGATAGCTTTATAGTTTATTCAGCCCACTACGATCACCTTGGAGCTATGGGCACTAAAGCGTATTTCCCTGGTGCAAATGATAATGCAAGTGGTGTAAGTGTATTATTAAATTTAGCAAAATATTACAAAAAAAATCCAAGTAAATACTCTGTATTATTTTTACTTTTTAGTGGGGAAGAAGCAGGATTATTAGGCTCGAAATACTTTAGTGAACATCCATTGGTTCCATTAACTAAAATCAAATTTTTAACTAATTTAGATTTGTTAGGGACTGGAAGTGAAGGTATAACAGTTGTAAATGCTACTGTTTTTAAGAAACAATTTGAATTACTTAATTCAATAAATAAAACTAAAAACTACGTTACACAAATAAAAGAAAGAGGTAAAGCTGCAAATAGCGACCATTATTGGTTCGCAGAAAAAGGGGTGCCTTGCTTTTTTATATACACAATGGGTGGGGTAACTGCCTATCATGATATTTATGATATTGAAAAAACACTACCCTTATCAGATTATATAGATGTATGCAAACTTTTAATAGATTTCAATAACAATTTATAAAATTGACTACTGTTTAAAGGAACAAAAATAACCACGAACTATTAAAATAATGACAAAGCTCCAAAATCCAATAGTAAATACTGACACTATTTTAAATTACATTCCTCAACGTCCACCTATTGTATTAGTAAGTAGAATTTATGAATGTGATGAATCTTCGATAATTACAGGATTTGATATTACAACAGAACATATTTTTACACATGAAGGAAAATTATCCGAATCTGGTATAATTGAAAACATGGCGCAATCTGCTGCATGCAGAGCAGGTTACGAAGCTATAAAAAATTCAAACAAACCTGTTGTAGGTTTTATTGGAAATATAAAAAACTTAAACATTCATTTTTTACCAACAGTAAATTCTGAAATATACACTAAGGTTATTACAAAAACACAGGTATTAAATGTTTCCATTATTGACGTAGTTGTTTATAGTGATAGTAAAATAGTAGCAGAATGTGAAATGAAAATTTTTTTACAAGACAATCAATAAATGGAATCGTTTGTCGAAATAAAAAACCTTGTAAAAAAATACAAGAACACTTCAAATGTTGCTGTTGATAATTTATCGTTAACAATACCAAAAGGCAGTGTATTCGGTCTTCTTGGTCCAAATGGAGCTGGCAAAACAACTTTTATTTCTATGCTGTGCGGATTATTTAAACCAAATGAAGGTTCCATTTTTATAAATGGGAAATCCATGCAAACACACAGCAAAGAATGCAAACAAATAATTGGAGTTGTGCCCCAAGAAATTGCTCTTTACCCTACTCTAACTGCTTGGGAAAACTTAATATTTTTAGGTCATATGTATGGCATAAAAACTCAAGAACTAAAAATTAGAATTACCAATAATTTGAAACTATTGGGTTTATACGATCATGCTCACCAAAAAATTTCAACCTATTCAGGAGGCATGAAACGTAGAATAAATCTTATTGCAGGTTTGTTGCACAATCCTGAATTATTAATTTTAGATGAACCAACTGTAGGTGTAGATGTACAATCAAAACAAGCAATAATAGATTATTTAAAAAAATTAAATACAGAAATGGGGATGACTATCTTATATACATCACACCATTTAAGCGAAGCCGAAGAATTTTGCTCAAACATTGCTATTATTGATAGTGGAAAAATTATTACACAAGGTGAAACAAAACTATTAATATCAGAAAATAATTGTGATAGTATTGAAGAAGTTTATTTAAAAATTACTGGAAATAAATTTAGAGATTAAAATAAGTGAAATTATTATACAGCATATATAAAGAATATAAAGTTTTAATTAGAGATAAAGCAGGTCTTGCAATAATATTTTTAATGCCAACCGTACTTATTTTTATTATTACATTAATACAAGATTCAACATTTAAGTCTGTCACAGAAGCTTCTGTTCCTTTACTTATTGTTGACAGAGATAATGACTCACTATCAATAACATTACAAAAATCGTTAGAAAAATCTCATTTTTTTCACATTACAAAAAAATTCATTTCTAATCAAGAGGCCAAAAATGAAATAGCCAATGGCAAATACTTAATTGGCATTGTAATTCCAGAAAAAACTAGTGAAAATCTGCGAATAAAATCTGCTGATCGTATTTCAACTTTATTAAATAATTTTACTGGCGACACAGCAAAACCTGTGAATCCAATTGATACAAGTCATCTGAAATTACAACTGTATTTTGACCCAATTACTAAATCTTCTTTCAAAACAACTATTAGTAACTCTATATCAAGCATTATTTCTCAAATCGAAATGCAAAATATGATGATTTCATTAAATAATAAAATGTTAGAAAATTTTCCCTATTCAAATCCCAAACCTTTAAATACAGCCCCTTTAGTTACTACAAGTGAAGAATATGCCAGCTTTAATAATTCAACAATAATTCCTAATTCAGTTCAACATAATGTGCCTGCATGGACATTGTTTGCAATGTTTTTTATATGCATACCGTTGGCCGGAAATATTATTAAAGAAAGAACAGACGGGAGTGCCTTTAGGTTATTGACAATGCCTGGATCTTACATCTATGTTATTTTTGGGAAGATGATTACCTACATCATCATAAACTTAATTCAATTTGCATTAATGCTATGTGTTGGACTTTTTATTTTACCGCTATTAGGATTGCCACAACTTAATGTTGGCGATAATTTTTTTGTATTAATTTTGGTGGCATTTTCTGCCGGGCTTGCAGCTACTGGATTTGGTTTATTAGTAGGAACTATTTCTAATTCTCATGACCAAGCATCTCTATTTGGAGCAATTTTCGTTATAATTTTAGCCGCAATTGGTGGGGTTTGGGTGCCAACATTTGTAATGCCATCTATGATGAAACATTTAAGCGTAATCTCTCCTCTAAATTGGGGGCTAGAAGCATTTTACGGAATATTTCTTAGAAACTTTGGATTAAAACAAATTTTACCAGAATTGATAAAACTTTGGATGTTTTTTGTTTTAACCACAATTGGGTCATTTTTATATCAGAAAAAAATAAGAATGAAATAATTTTTTTGTTTTATCCAATCCCCTTTTTATTTTAACAAATGTTCTATTTGCTTTGCATTAAATACAATTTAATTCATTTTTTAACAATCTAAAATAATTAGATTGTTAAAAAATAGTGGCGGCACTACAAAATATTGTTTAAAACTTGTTTACTTCTTTTATAGTGGGTAATTTAGCGCGCTTAAAAATTTTTCTATGAAATACATTTTATTTTTTATCACATTAATTGCATGTTCTAATTTTGTTTTTTCACAAAATAAAACAAACACTAATAACCAAACACAATCATCTCAGATTGATATATCTAGTCTTCGTAATGATCCAGTTTGTCGTTTCGAAGAAAATAAAGGTCAGTTTCATAACAATGTTAAGTACAGAACTGAGTTGTTAAATGGGTATATCTACCTTGAAAAAAATGGGATTACCTACCATTTTTATAATGGAGAACAGCTACACGAGGCAATTCATCACCGTGGTGAAGAAAATATTCAAGTTGACAATCATTCATTTAAAACTCAATTTGTTAATTCAAATCCAAACCCATTAATTTCTCATTCAGGTCAAAGTCAATACTACCGCTCTTACTTTATTGGCAGCGACCAATCAAAATGGGTTAACCAAGCTAACTTTTTTGATAAAATTAAATACCTTGATATATACAATGGTATTGATTTGAACTATACTTCATTTGAAGATCACTTAAAATATGATTTCGTAGTTCATCCTGGAGCAAACACAAACGATATTAAAATAAAATTTGATGGGCAAGATAAAATTAGAAAAAACAATGATGGAAGTATTGAAATAATAACTGGAGTTGGTAGCATTAAAGAATTTAAGCCATATGCTTTTCAAATTATAAATGGAAAAGAAGTTGAAGTTACTTGTGATTTTTTAATTGAAAATAACACGGTAAGCTTCATTGTTAAAGATGGATATGATAACACCTTAGATTTAATTATTGACCCATCATTAGTTGCATCAACATTAACGGGATCAACCTCCGACAACTGGGGTTTTACCGCTGCAAATAATCCTTCTAATGGCAATATTTATGCGGCTGGTATTGTAAACGGAAGTGGGTATCCAACAACTGTTGGAGCATTTCAAACAGCATTTTCAAATACTAGTACGGCATTTGCTCCAGGCATGATGGCTTGTGATATTTCAATTAGTATTTTTAATTCTACAGGAACAACTTTACTTGCATCAACTTATTTAGGAGGAGCTAATAATGAAACACCTCATAGTTTAGCTGTTTTAAACAATGGAGATGTTTATATTTTAGGTAAAACAGAATCAACTAACTTTCCAACAACAGCTGGATGTTTTGATGCAACACATAATGGTGGAACTGAAGATATTTTCATATGTAAATTAAACTCAACATTTACAAATGTATTAGCTTCAACATTTGTTGGTGGTTCTGGTTCAGATGGCGCAAATGTTAGTTCGAGTCCCACAAATGTGTCAAACACAAGTTATTCATATGGCGATTGTCATCGTGGTCATATTGTACTTGACGCGTCAAGTAACGTTTACGTATCTTCTTCTACACAATCATCTAATTTTCCTGTAACTGCTGGATGCTTCGACAATACATTAGGAGGTACTCAAGATGCTGTTGCTTTTAAAATGAATAGTAACTTAACAACAATGGTTTATGCTACTTACATTGGTGGTTCAAATTATGATGCAGGAATTGGGATTGAATTAGATGCATCTAATAATGCTTATATTAGTGGAGCAACAAATAGTAATAATTTCCCTACTACTGCTGGTGTAATTCATCCTACTGCTCCAGGTGGAACATTAGATGGTTTTATTACCAGATTAAATTCAACTGGTACCGCATTACTTGCTTCTTCTTATTTAGGAACAGGTAATAAAGACGCAGCATTTTATGTAGACTTAAATCCTACTGGTGATGTTTATGTTTTCGGATTAAGTGATGGTGGTGCTTATCCTGTTTCAAGTGCTACCTATAGCATTGCTAATACATGTCAATTCATTCATAAATTAACTGCAGGCTTAAACTCAACAATTTTTTCTACTACATTTGGTGCAGGTAGTACAGTTGCAAATATTTCACCAACAGCATTTAGAGTTGACTCATGTAGCAATATATCATTAGGTGGTTGGGCTAGATCTTTTTTAAGTACGGGTTCAACAACAGGAATGCAAACTACTCCAGGTGCATATCAAACTACTACTGATGGATCTGACTTTTATTTAATGGCTATAGAGGATAACGCTGCATCCTTAAAATACGCTTCTTTCTTTGGTAGAAACGGTGGTACATTTGACCATGTTGATGGTGGAACTAGTACTTGGGACAGAAAAGGATTTGTTTATCAATCGGTGTGTTCAAATTGTGGTGGAAGTGTTACTGGTTTCCCTACAACACCTGGAGCATATTCAGCTATAAATGGAAGCAGTAATTGTAATAATGCTGTATTTAAATTTGACTTAGGTATTTTTAGACCATCAGCAGCTGCTATTACTTCAAGTGGTAATGGCTGTGCAAATATTGCTTTAACATTTACAAATAACTCAACAAATGCAACCGGTTATAAATGGTATTTTGGAGATGGTGGGACGTCAACAACCACTGCTACTTTGGTACCACACACCTATTTACTTCCAGGAACATACACTGTAAGTTTAGTAGCAACTAATTCAGTAACTTGTATTAAAAAAGATTCAACATCAACAATTATTACAATTACTCAACCTACAATTTCTGTAACTACAAATCCAATAGGCGGTTCAATTTGTGCTGGTAATTCAGGAACATTATCAGCCACAGGCGCATCAACTTATACTTGGAATCCAGGAACTTTAACTGGTGCTTCGGTAGTTATTACTCCAACCGCAACAACTGTTTTTACAGTTGTTGGAACAAGTACATTGGGGTGTAAAGACACTAAAACCATAACCATAACATATAATGCATTGCCAAATGTAACAGCAAATAGTTCTCCTACGGCTGTTTGTATTGGTTCTTCAGCAACACTAACAGCTGGAGGGGCAGCAACATATATTTGGAACCCTGGTGCAATAACGGGGTCTACCGCAATTGTATCTCCTACAGTTGCAACTACATATACAGTAATTGGAACTGATCTTGCAGGATGTAATAACTCTAATACAGTTACACTTACAATGAATAACTGTCCTACAGCAGTTGCAGATGGCACAAACACAATGCAAAACACTCCTGTAAGTGGAAATGCAAGTACAAATGATATTAATTTTTCAGGAGGAACATTTACAAATGGACAACCAACTGCAGGTACTGGTACCCTAACAATGAATCCTTCCACTGGACAATATACATATACTCCAGCTTCAGGTTTTACAGGTACTACTTCTGCTACTTATACCTTATGTAATGGTGCACCAATTGTTTGTTCTACTACTACTATCACTTTCACTGTATTCCCTACTTTAGTGGCTAATCCTGATGTGATTGCTACTACTCCTAGTGTTACTACTACTGGTACTTTAA
>CALMMX010000064.1 GCA_937868545.1 uncultured Bacteroidota bacterium | reverse complement strand
TCATTTTGATTTATACAGAGTAAAAACTGAATTTGAACTTTATGATTTAGGCTTTGAAGAATATTTTAATGATATTAATCATGTTTTTATTGAATGGCCTGAATTAGCTATGTCTTTCGTAGATTCTTATGTAAAAATTAATATAAAAATGGAGGGTAATAATCGTTATCTTTATGCCGAAATTTTTTAAAACCATGAATAAATTAATTTTAACAATAGCTTTATTTTTCAGCTTTTTAGTTAGCAATTTTGCTCAAACAGTTACTGCAACCTCATCAGAAACAGTAAAAACAAAACGTAAGTTTAAAGATGGTAGTTTGTATTTTTTGTGGGGATATACAAGAGCAACTTATTCTAAAAGTACAATTCATTTTAAAGACCGTTCAAATAAATTTTACCCAGCTACAGGCAGGTATCACGATTATGATTTTGAAATAATTGATGCAAAAGCACATGATAAGCCTGATTTTGATGGGATTAAAGATGTAATTAATATTACAATTCCTCAGTTTGTTTGTAGAATTGGGTATTATTTTAATAATAAAAAAGATTTTGGTATTGAAATTAATTACGACCATACTAAGTATGTTGTAAATGATTATCAGAAAGTAAGAATTAAGGGAGATATAAATGGTGTAAATATGGATAAGGATACTATTTTGGATCCTGCAAATTTATTGCACTTTGAACATACTGATGGTGCAAACTTTTGGATGGTTAATTTTTTAAAGAGATGGAAATTATATGAGCCAAGTAAAAAATTTAATGTAGGCTTTGTTGTTAAACCTGGCGCTGGTTTTGTATATCCTAGAACTGATGTAACCATGCTAGGAACACGTTTAAATAACCGTTGGCATATTGCAGGATGGATTGTGGGTGTTGAAAGTGGTTTTAGAGTTGAGTTTTTAAAATATGGTGTGTTTGAATTTACAGGAAAAGGAGCATTTGCTAATTACACAAAAAGTTTAGTAATTGGAAAAGGAAACGGAACCGCAAAACATCATTTTTTTGCAGGTCAATTATCAATGACAATTGGTGCTTGTTTTTAGTTTAAAGTGTTTATTTTAATCATGCAAAAAAATAAAATTTATGTTGTTTTACTGCTTTGTACTTTAATGTTCAATGCCTTTACTCAAAATAAAACACCATACGTTTTTAAATTGCAAGATAAATATGCAAAAAAGACTATTCGAAAATATTTAGAACACGATACTTTATTGAAAACAAGTGGTGCAATAATTCACATATCTTATAGTTCTCAATTAAATAAACCTTATTTATTATTGATTCATGGAATGGGCGGAAATGCCCGAACTACTTGGTCGAGCCAAATTAAAGAGCTTTCTAAATCTTTTAATTTAATTTTGCCAGATTTAATTTATTTTGGAGAAAGTACCTCTTTGTCTGGTAATTACTCAGTAGAATTTCAAGTGGAACAAATACATGAAGCTATTTCATCACTAGGAATTCAACAGCCAATTAATGTATTAGGATTTAGTTATGGTGGCTTAACTGCAGCAATTTATAATCAACTATTTCAATCAAGTGTAAAAAAACTTATAATAATGGATGGTCCGGTAAAGTTTTTTTCGGCAGAAATGGCAGATAGTATTGCTAATAGTGTGGGAATAAAAGGATTAAACAATATTATTTCTCCAACTACAATTGAAGGTTTTTCGGCCTTGCAAAAGTTGGCTGTATCTTCTGAATTTAATTTTCCAAAAAGAATTAGAAGAAAAATAGTTAATTATTATTTTTTACCTTATAAAGAAGTAAGGGATAAACAAATGAATTATTTAATTGATAAAAAGGAATACTATCAATCGCTCAATTATAATTTAGATAAAACTACCACCTTATTAATTTGGGGTGGAAGAGATGGTGTTATTCCTATTTCTGTTGGAAATGCTTTGCATAACGCTTATCCTAGCACAACGCAAATGGTAGTTTTCCCAAAGGCTAAGCACGATGCGCACTTTAAAGCAACTAAAAAATTCAATAAAGCTGTCATTAATTTCTTTTTGAATTAATAATAGATCTCTTTCATAATACGTTCGTCATTGCGAACGAAACGCAGTGTAGTGAAGCAATCTAAGGGATTGCATTAGATTACTTCGTCATCCTTCTTCGTAATGACGTATCCTCCATGTAATTATTGGAATTTATACGTTAATATGAAATGAATTATGAAAGAAGTCTAATAGATAATTACAGGTTTTAAGTCATAAAAAAAGGCATTAATCAATTTGATTAATGCCTTTTTTAATTAAGTTATCTATTAACTAGAATGCGTAAGTTAAAGATAATTCAAATGTAACACTACCACTAGTAACTGTTAATGTAGAAGGGAAGTGATTTGTTGGTGTGTAAATGTCAAAAGTTACAGAACCCATTAAATCATCTGGTGCAGAAATACCAGTATCATTATCCCATAACTCTAAAGTATACTGACTTGTAAAATCAGAAATAGCAGTTGGAGTAACTCCACTTAAAGTATATGGAGTTCCTGCAGTTGCATCAGTAGATACACCTGTAGTTAAAATAGTTGAACTTGGAGTCACTTTTTTAAATACAGCTAATAAATCTGGATTTGTTGCAGTAATTGCATCCCAAGTACTTGTTCCATCTAAACCAGGGAAATTAGTCACTTTAATAGCAGTTAATGTAACAGTTGGAGTTCTTTGTGTACCACAATCAGCGCCACTGTATCCTAATGGACAAGCACATGATCCATTATCACAAGTTCCACCGTTTAAACAAACTGTACTTGCGCAAGGGTCAACCGTTTCGGTTGTTTTTTTCTTTTTACAACCACTTGATAAAATAATCGAAAGGGCTGCGAACGTAATAATAAAAATGTTCTTCATAGTTCTTTTTAAGGGTTTTTATTAGTTAATTAATTAGTCAGTTATTCAAATATAATTAATAATAATTTATTTACATAAATAATTCAGTATTATTTATTAAACATTTTAATTAAAAAAGGTTTTAATTTTTCTTTGTTATTATTGATATTATTATTGGTTTAATAAAATGGGCAGTTTGTATTAAATAGTATCCCCTTTACTAATTATAGTATCATTTAATCAAATCAATTGTTGATTACAAATTGTTAATAGAAATGTGTTACCTTAATTTAAATTGCAGGTAATAATTTGGCTCTGCATTCTCCAAATCCAATACGTACATTGTCCTTTTTGCAATATCCTTTTAAAACAATGGTATCGTTATCATTTACAAATTTTCTTTCTGTACCATCTTTTAATGTTATAGGTTGAGTGCCTTTCCAAGTTAACTCTAAAAAACTACCATATTCTTGTTTTGTTGGCCCACTAATTGTGCCACTTGCCATCATATCTCCCACATTAATATTGCAACCATTTACTGTATGATGTGCTAATTGTTGTTCCATTGTCCAATACATGTATTTGTAGTTTGAAGTAGAAACCAAGTTTTCATCACCATTTTCTGGAATTAAAATAACTTCTAAATTAACATCAATATTTTTATCTCCAGTATATTCTAAATATGGTAAAACTTTGGGATCTTGCATATAACCTTTAGTTCTAAAAGGTTCTAAAGCATCTAATGTAACAATCCAAGGAGATATTGTAGAAGCGAAATTTTTTCCTAAAAAAGGCCCTAGTGGAACATATTCCCATGCTTGAATATCTCTAGCACTCCAATCATTAAATAAAACCATTCCAAAAATATAATCATCTGCATTTTCTGTACTTACAGATTCCCCCATTTTAGTTGGTTTACCAATTACAAAAGCTGTTTCTAATTCTATATCTAATTGTTTTGTAGGACCAAAAACTGGAACTGTTGCATCAACAGGTTTCATTTGTCCTTTTGGTCTGTGAAAGGAATGCCCACTCACACAAATACTTGATGCTCTTCCATGGTAACCAACAGGAATGTGTTTCCAGTTTGGCAAAAGCGCATTTGCAGGGTCTCTAAACATTGTCCCAGTATTTGTAGCATGATCAATACTGCTAAAAAAATCGGTATAATCGCCAATGCTTACTGGTAAAAGCATTTTAACGTCAGCTTGTTTTTTGAAAATAGTATTAAAAATATCTTTATTTGACTGTAATTCAGTTGAACTAAGCTCAAGTAGGTCAGATAAACGATTTCTCACAGCTCTAGTAGTTTCTTTACCTAATGAGATAAAATCATTTAAATGAGTTTGTGTAAAAACATCAATAGGGATATTTAGTGATTTTAAAAAACCTTGTTTGTTTAGTTCGGCTATGTCAACAATATATTCGCCAATTGCAGAGCATGCATGGTGTTTAATAACAGAATCTGTATAAATGCCAAAAGGCAAATTTTGAATAGAAAAATCAGAATTAGGATTTACAGGTATCCAAGAAACCAATGAGGGATTATTTGCTTTTATAGTCATAATGTATGAAGTTAAAAATTCAAAACAAAGTAATATTTTGAGATGTAATTATAATCAAAATAATACATTTGTAAGATGATGTTTAGTAGATTTATATTAGTTTTTTTTACTTTTATTTGCACAATGTTAAATTCTCAATCATTTAATGATTTTTCGTTTGTTTTATCCGAAAAAGCAATTAATAAGGTATTTGGTGCTGTAGGTGAAATAAGTGGAAGAAATGAATTTGAAGTGTTATTAATTAAGGGGCATTATAATTGGACAGTTATAAATCCAAAAATTAATTTGAAACCCGATAGTAGTGATTTTACTTGCGATGCTAAGGTTGATGTAGGACCGTTTAATTATAAAACTCAGGTGTTAGGTAATGTTAAAATTGACTATAATAATAAAACTAATTTAATAAGTATAAAAATTACACGTGCCATTTTTGAATTATATACGGTTGTTTTAGGTAAGAAAATTCACATAAAAGACATCCATTTAGAAGATTATTTTAAAGACCCCTTTGTATTTGAAGGACCAAAAAGTTTTGCAACAGATATGAGTTTTACAATGCCAGATAGTACTTCTAAAAAAATATACATTGTACCAACAGAATGCATCATGAAGGTTGTGAAACTTGCCATTGTTACTTCGTGCGAAATTGCCGCAAGTGATAAGCCATTTTCTCAACCTATAAAAGTACAGGCTCCAATACAAAATGGGGATAAACCTAAAGATACAACTATAAAGAAGTAATGAAGTTGTTCTTAAAACATAACATTTATTTTATTTCAATATATTTTATATTGCTTTTAAAAATTGGTTATGTATTGTTAAATGAAGGGAAGGTTCAAATACATAAGCAAATAAATGCTTTTGTAGGACAACCATTTTTTGATATCTTTTTTAAATATGTAACGCATATTGGAGACGGCGCTTTTTCTATAGCATTAGCAATAGCAATATTTTTTGTAAATATTAAAAAGGCCATGTATGTTTTAATAACCTACCTTTTTGCATCTTTAACATCAACTATTATAAAGAATTACATTTATTTAGATACTTGTCGCCCTTCATTTGCTTTTCATTTTTATGTTAGGGAGCCATTAAAATTAGTTGATGGAGTGGAGATGCATACATTTAACTCTTTTCCAAGTGGACATTCAACTGCTGCGTTTGCAGTTTTTATTAGTTTAATGTATATGAGCAAAAATTATTTAGTAAAATTTTTATGTTTACTAATAGCATGTTTAGCAGCGTACAGTAGGACGTATTTGTCTCAGCATTGGTTAGTAGATATTTATTTTGGTTCCATCATTGGATTTTTATATGCTACATTATTTTATTTTGTGTTTTATAATAAAACCACCAACCGTTCATTAGATAATGGAATAATAGCTTATTTTAAAAATAGAAAAACAGTTAATGTTTAAAATTTTAAATACCGATGCTAAAGCCTATGCTTTTATTACACTGATAGGTGCTTTATTGTTTATTCCATTTATAGGTAATATGCCATTATTTGATTGGGATGAAATTAATTTTGCCGAATGTGCAAGAGAAATGCTTGTTTCTAAAAATTATTCTGATGTACAATTGTATTTTCAACCATTTTGGGAAAAGCCTCCAATGTTTATTTGGTTTCAAGCAATAAGCATGAATGTGTTTGGTATTAATGAATTTGCTGCACGCTTACCAAATGCATTATGTGGCATTGCTACTTTATTGGTATTATACAGAATAGGTAAACTTGTAAATGATAACAAATTTGGATTAACTTGGGTTTTTATATACGCATCTTCTTTATTGCCTCATTTATTTTTTAAAAGTGGCATTATTGATCCTTGGTTTAACTTATTTATATTTTTATCAGTATTTAATTTAGTTAAACATACTAATAATCCTGTTGGCTCATATGGTTATAAAACAGCACTTCTTGCTGGTTTTTTCTTAGGCCTAGCTTTATTAACTAAAGGCCCAGCTGCTTTAGTTTTAGTTGGATTAACTGTAGTGGTTTTCTTTATAGTTAATCGATTAAAGAAAATTTCTAAATTTCAATTTTTACTTGCGTTTGCATTTGCCTTTTTAATTACAGGATTTAGTTGGTTTATTATAGAGTTACTAAAAGGAAATGGACATGTAATTCAAGAGTTTATTGAGTATCAAATACGATTATTTAAAACTGAGGATAGTGACCATGGAGGGCCATTTATTTACCATTTTGTGGTATTATTAATAGGATGTTTCCCTGCATCTATTTTTATGTTATATGCATTTCGAAAGCAAAATTCAGATACACCATTTCAAGTACATTTTAAGAAATGGATGTTAATTTTGTTTTGGGTAGTTTTGATTTTATTTTCAATTGTGCAAACTAAAATTGTGCATTATTCCTCTTTGTGTTATTTTCCATTAACTTATTTGGCAACTTATGCAATTACTAAGTTAAAAATGGGAACATTGCAATGGAACAAGCTCATTACTATTTTAGCATATTTTGTAACAATAATTTTAGGCTTAGCATTTACACTCATTGGATTAATGCCCTTTTTAAAAGAGTATATTATCTCAAATAAATTAATTGATGATGATTTTGCAATAGAAAATTTAAAAGCAAACGTACATTGGACAGGTTTTGAATGGTTAATTGGAGTAATATTTTTAGTTATAAGCTTTATTAGTATTTACAAAATTGGCAAGCAACGTTTTAATTTTATATATGTATTATTTTTTGGTTCATTATTTACAATTTATAGTTTGCTCATGGTAATAGTTCCAAAAATTGAACAGTACTCGCAACACACTACTATAGAATTTTATAAAATGTGTGCACGTAACAATTACTGCGTAGAATCGTTGGGATACAAGAGTTATGCTTCTTTATTTTATGGTGAATTTAAACCTGAGTACAGACAATATGAAGATTTGCAACGATACATTAAAGCGCATGAGCAAGAGTATAAGGAGCGCGATTTAGATATAGCAGTATCTTTTGGTTATGTTTATACTAATTGGCTAGTGGAAGGTAATATCTCAAAAATTAGTTGTTTTGTTGCTAAAAAGCAAGAGTATGAAAAAACTATAAAGTTTCATACTGAGTTAAAGTTATTATATGAAGAAAATGGCTTTTGCTATTTTGTGAGATTTCCAAAGAAATAGTTTTATTTTATACTACTTACATATGTCTAGCCAATTTGGTTCTACTTTATAAAAGTAAAAACATTTTATATCCTAATTTCTATTTGGAGTATTTGTAACAGTTGGTTTTTTAGGTTCTAAACTTTGTATTTCAGTGACTTTAATTTCAGTGTTAAATGAAGGTATTGAAACCGCTTCTTTTTTAAATTTAGATTTATCAGTTTGATCTATTGTTCCACACTGAAAACCTGGCGAATAGGCTGAGTAATCTTTGGTTTTATAATCGAAATTTTGCAAATGTGGAGGTTGGTAAGAGTTATTTATACTATCTCTTTCTCTCCAAAAATTAACTTGAGCAAAATTTTTATTTGATACGATTATTATTGTGTAAAATAATAGTTTTGAAAGAAGTGTTTTATTTTTTTTCATTTTGAAGTTTTAAAATTTCTAACTTTAATTTTTCATTTTCAGTTTTAAGTAATTCAAGAGCTTTATAAATATCTAATATATCGAGTGTATTTTCTTATACATTTTGTGTAATTCCTAGTTTACTTGTTCCTAAATTTTAATAATTAATTTTATAAAGTGTTTTTTGCAACTTTAAGAAATAAACTATAATCTATAAACAATTGATAAAAGAACTAATTTATTATTAAATCCTATGTTATAGTTTTGTGTTGCAGTATTAAAAATGCTATTTCCCCCATATTTAAAGTCTATATAGTTATAGTTTATGCTTGGATTGAGTTCTGCTGAAACTAAAATATTAGAATTTAAATTAAAAAGAATACCCAACGTGTATGGAATAGACCCTTTATAAATTTGAGTAGTGTTTTTTTGTTGGTTTGATGGAATTAATGGGTTGAGTGTTTTTGAAACATTCCTATTGTAACTAAAACCCAAGCTTGGCCCATGATATAAAGAGAATTTTTTATTAATTTGTTTTCTAAATTCTATTCCAAATTCAAGTCCAGCAGAATATTCTGATTGTGATGTTGGAAAAATAGCTGAATTGTTTGCTCTATCTGATTTTATGTTTGCTGAAAGGTTTATTAGTCCTAATTTAATAAAGCTGCTTTTACTTATTTGCCTTTTATATTTAAGTTGTAAATTAAGTGGTGAAAAATCAGCAAAGGTTAAGTAATATTCTTTCGTTTTGGTTTTAGTTGAATCTTGGGCAATGGAAATAAAACATGATACGAAAAGTGATAATGTTAAAATTAATTTTCTCATTATTAAATTTAATGTTATTTGTTTAATAAAACAATTTATTTGTTGTAATTTCTTTACTAATTCGGTTTAAAAACATTATGTTTGCTATAAAACTACAACTATGTTTAAATTATTTTTCAAATTAGGAAGATGGAAAATTGTTCATTATTTACCTTCTGAAATAAAAAAATGTGTAATTATAGCTGCGCCACATACTAGCAATTGGGATTTTGTTTATGGTATGGGAGCAATGGCTAATATGAATTTAAAAATTCGCTTTACCATTAAGAAAGAATGGTTAAGGTTTCCTATAAAAGGTTTAATGAATAAATTAGGTGCATTACCTATTGATAGAACTAAAAATGCGGATGGTTCAAAAAAAGGTACTGTAGAAGCAATTGCAGATTTATTTACTGGTAGAGATGAATTGTATTTATTAATTCCGCCAGAAGGTACACGATCTAAAGTAGAAAAATGGAGAACTGGCTTTTATTATGTGGCTTTGCAAGCAAAAGTGCCAATTGCTTTAGGTTATATGGATTTTGAAACGAGAGAATGTGGTATTGATAAATTGCTTTATCCTACGGGAGATTATGCTGCTGATATGAAAATAATAAGGGAATTTTATAAAGATAAAAAAGGTAAAAATCCTGAAAATTTTTCTTTAGATACTTCGGTATAGTTTAAACTATGTATTAGTTAAAAGCAAGTTGTCTTTTAGAAATTAGTGAGTTAAAATATAATTTCTTAAATAATTTGTTCTCCATGCTTGATTTGCCTCTGCATTAAGCTTTTCCAAAATAGGCTTATTGTCAGTATTAACAATTTCAGGTTTATTTATTGTATAAGGAATTTCAAAATTTAAGTTTGTATTTAATTTTTTAATACTTGCTATAACCAATATATTCCTATAGTTTTCATCGTTTGTATTTGTACAAATTTTAATGTTAAATCCACTTGCTTTTAAAGTTGATAGCAAACATTGTGTTCCTCTACCAATGTTGCCATTTAAGTAACCATGCGTATTAATTATTATTACAGCACTGTCTGATAAATTATTTTTAATGGATTTTAGGCTTTCCATTGTAATAACATGTGATGGTTGCTCTTCTGATTTATATAAATCAAAAAAAATCAAGTCGTATTTTGTTTTACAATTGTTTAAATAAAAACGTGCATCGCTACAAATGGTATTGATTGATTTAATTAAATTAAAATACTCTTTTGCACAATTAATGACCCTTTCATCAAATTCAATTCCTGTTACATTAATAGAATGTTCTGCTAATGTATTAGCTGCAAGTCCTCCACCTAAACCAAGCACCAAGGCGTTTTTAAAATGAAATAAGCTAAGGTTTGATTCTAAAATAGATATGTATGCAGATGTAGTATGCTTGGTTTTAAAATTCATTTCGGTTTGTACAATATTATTTATATAAAGTCTACGTACAATTACTGAATCAGAATTCTTCTCGTCTCTAATTTCTAATGTTCCTAGCATTCCTTCTTCTTTATAAATAGTTCCATTTTTGTTACTAGAATTTTTAAAACTATAACCAGTAACTTCAATTATAATTACTAAAATAGATACTAGGGATTTATATGTCTTTTTTTTTAGAAGTAACAAACTTACTAATAGCAATAGCAGTGCAAATAATAGTAATGTATTAGTTATTCCAACTGTAGGAATAAGATAAAAACCACATGCAAAAGTTGAAATTATTCCCCCAACTGTTGAAATGGCATATATTTTACCGCTGTAAAATCCACTATCTGTTGAGTGTTGCGTTAATAAAGAAACTAATAGGGGAGAGGTTGTTCCCATTAAAGACATACTTGGAAATATAATAATTATAGAACTTATAATTACAGCTGGAATTAGCGAAAAATGTAATGCAACAAAAGGAATAAAATAAGTTAGTATTGGTATAATTGCTAAAAATGCAAACGCTAAAATAAGAATGTAACATAATAATGTTTGTCTATTTTCTTTTTGACTGAATTTTCCTCCTAAAAAATAGCCAAACGCTAAACCTCCTAATGTTATTGACAAAATTGAACTCCAAACATATAGACTACTTCCAAAAAATGGAGCTAATAGCTTTGCTCCACCAATTTCGGTAGCCATAACGCTGGCACCTTCTATAAATGAAATTATAAAAAGTTTATTTCTGAAATTCATTTTAAATATAAAGGTTGGTATCGTCGTTTACACTATTAGAAGTGCCGTAACCTAAGCGTTTACCAGTTCTTAAATTTATACTGTTTATTTTTTCTTGTATTTCATTTACGCTTACTACTTTTACAGTATCATAAGGCGGTGTATACAAATCAAATGAAATAGCATAAATAATTAATTCATTTATGATTTCAAGTAGTAACTCTTTTGTTAAAGGCTCATTCGAAAACATGGCATATTTAATACCTAGTGTGCCCTTTGCTTCTATAAAAAAATGCTTTTCTCTATTTATAAAAATACGACAAACCAAATATCCTAAATCTTCAGATCGATTGTATTTAAAAGAATCTAATAAAAAATTATATACATTAATAATTCCACAATACGAATTATTGTTATTTTGTTTAATATAACTTGTTTTATACATACCATGCGATTTGTCAAATTCAAATACGTTTGTATGCATAAAAAATTCAAGTAGATCGCCTGCTACTTTTAGTTGGGCAGAAAAATGACTTGTTCCAAGAACCTCGATACCAATGCGGTTATCAATGGTTTTCACTTCGGAAATTAAGCTGGTTGAAATTTCGTTTACACATTCTTTAAGTAATTCAAATACTGAAATGGTGTTTCTGAAAACATCTTGCTTCATAACCGATTTTTCGGTTAATAATTGAATAATTTTATTTTTTTGGTTGTCTAAAATTTCACTCATAATATTATTTATATAATGTTGTATTTAAAGCCTCATACAATGTACGATGAATTTTGCCTCTTATTCCTAATTTAGCAAGTTTATTTTCATCGGCACTTGGATAAACTCTATTTGATAAAAACACAAATATTAATCCATTTGCAGGATCTGCCCAAGCAAAAGTACCTGTAAATCCACTATGACCAAAGCTTTGCAAACTACATTCTTTTGTAACTGGACTATCTTTTTTGTCATCAAACTCGGGTTTATCAAAACACAAACCTCTGCGGTTATTTGCATAATGTGAACTTGTAAATTGTTTAACAACTGAACTATCAAGTAATTGAACACCTGCATATTTACCGTTATTAAGTAACATTTGCATAATAACAGCAACATCATTAGCATTTCCAAATAAACCAGCATGTCCTGCTACGCCTCCTAACAAAGCTGCTCCTTGATCATGTACATGCCCTCTAATTTGTTGTTTTCTAAAATCTATATCATTTTCTGTTGGAGCAATTTGTTCGGCAGGATATTTATTTAATGGCAAATAGGTTAAACCTATATCCATGGGTTTATAAAATTGATTTTCTACGTATGCATTTAATGAAGTTTTAGCTAAACGCTCAATTAAAATTTTTGAAAAATAATATCCAATATCGCTGTAAACGTATTTACCAGGCTCTTCTAGCTTACTATTAATGATTTGTTTGTAGATAGTATCATTGAAATCTTTTACTACATATAGTTTTTTAGCAACTTGTGTTGGGTATTTGTCTGAAGGACTATCACTATAATATCCATTTTTATAACTATTTTTTTTGTCAACAGTTTTTTGCCAAAATGGAATCCATGCAGGTAATCCCGATTGATGAGTTAACATGTCCTTGTAGTTCATGTCAGATTTATTGGTGCCGTTTAATTCGGGGAAATAATAACTTAGTTTATTATTATAATCGAATTGTTTTTGTTCATTAAGTTTCATTAATGCTAACGACGACGATAAAATTTTCGTTAAAGAAGCTAAATCGTATATAGTATTATCAGTTACTTTTTCAGAATTAGGTTCGTAGGTTTGCTTCCCAAAGTTTTTTTGATAAAATACTTTCCCATCTTTTATTGCAATAATTTGGCAACCAGGGTAAGCTTTTTCTTTAATGCCATATCTAGCAATCGAATCAATATCAGCTAATTTTTTATTGTAAATACCAAGTTGTTCAGGCATTACGTATTGTAATTTTATTTTATTTTTTAGTTCTAATCCTGTTTCTAAAACAAACCATTTAGTAGATACAGGTAATTTGCCATTTACTTTAATTGCACCAACTATAGCTTCTGCAGCTGCTTTTTGAGAAAAGCGATTGTTTTCATATAACTCTAAAACTGCTTTAGATTTTTCAATATCAACCAATTTATTTATTAAATAGGGATTAGAAAATAAACATGTAATAGTTGGTTTTTTTGTAATTACTTTACTAATAAAATCAATACTTCCAGCTGTACAGCCAAAATTATTTTCTGGTTTATAGGATGTTTTATTTACTTCTAAAATAACTAAATCATAATTTTTAATTTTCTCTAGTAGGGTATCTTTTTCTTTTGGTGTAGCATCATGTTCAATACTGTTAAACGTTATTGAAGTATATTTCTTTAAGGTATTGGTAAATGCATTTTCGGTTTTTTCCCCAACTGATAAACAAATTATTTTTAAGCTATCTAAGTTCTTTAATGGTAAAATCGCATTTTCATTTTTTAATAACGTTACAGAAGCTTCTGCAAGTTTGGTATTCATAACCTCAGATTGTTTTGTGTTTAAATCAGAATATAAATGTTTAGTATTTACAAATTGATTTTTGTTTAAACCGCACCAATATTTTGCCTTTAATATTTTCTTGCATCTAGCATCAATTTCTTCTTGCGTTATATCTCCTCTTTTTACTGCTAAATTTATTTGTTCAATTGCTTTCGGAACATTTTCGGCAAATAGTAAAACATCATTACCTGCTAATAATGCTTTTACATCTACCATTCCTGGCTCATAAAAACTTGCTACACCTTTCATGTTTAAAGCATCTGTAAAAACCAAACCTTTAAAGCCCATTTTTGTTTTTAATAAATCATTCACAATTTTTGTTGATAGGGTAGAGGCTGTGTTTTTTGTTGAATCATAACAAGGAACAAATAAATGCGCAACCATTATACTGCTTAGGCCTTCGTCAAATAACTTTTGAAATGGTACTAATTCTAGGGTGTCTAATCGTTCTTTGCAACCAGTAATAATTGGCAATGCTTTGTGCGAATCGGTATCAGTATCACCATGTCCAGGGAAGTGTTTTCCATTTGCCATAACGCCTTCAGCTTGTAATCCTTTCATATACATTACAGCTTTATTTGCCACATTGTTTTTATTTTCACCAAAACTTCTCATTCCAATAACTGGATTAAGTGCATTATTATTTACATCAGCTACTGGGGCAAAGTTTACATGTATTCCCATTCGTTTACATTCTTTTGCAATTTGTCTTCCCATTTCAAAAATCAAAGAATCATTTTGTATTGCACCAAGAGTCATTTGTCTTGGGTATTTAGGTGTACTATCTAAACGCATTGCTAATCCCCATTCTCCATCTATCGAAATTAATAATGGAGTTTTAGATAAGCTTTGATAATAGTTATTTAGTTTTGCCTCTCTAACTGGTCCACCTTGCATAAATATTAATCCACCAATATGATAGTTTTGAATTAAATCCCTAATTTCTCTAACATGTTTCATGTCTTTGTTACTGTATGCTGCTACCATAAATAACTGAGCCAAACGTTGTGTTGGAGTTAGGGTATTAAAAACGGAATCTACCCAGCGCGATTCACTTTGTAAAAAAGCTGGTTCTGTTTTATTGGTTTTTGGTTTAATAACAAATGCCGAGACTATAAAAAGGCCACTGAATATTAGGATTTTATATATTAATTTAATCATGTTGTTAAGTTAATGTTTATCAACTTTGGGAATTATTTAGCGAAAAATTGTTTTAAACAATTCTTATTTAATTAATGCAAATTTGTTGCCAGTAATTATTTTACCCTACCTGCCGAATGAAAATACTTTTTGAAGTAAGGCTCATTTAAATCGCTTATCATTACACCCTTTTTAGAGGATGCATGAACAAATTTGTTATTTTGTAAATACACTCCAACATGGCTTGGTTTTGAAGTTTCAATGTTAAAAAAAACTAAATCTCCCTCTTTTAAATCTGATTGTTTTATTTTATGCACTTCATCAATTAGAATTTTGGTTGAAGGTGATATTTTTTTGTTATACACATTTGCATATAAGGTTGATGTTAAGCTCGAACAATCTATTCCTTTTTTATCTTTTCCTGCGTATTTATAGGGAACACCATACCAATCATTAATGAATTCATATAATTTGGTGTTTTTTATGTTTGATGCATCAACTCCAAGTATTTCGGCATATTTCCGTTTTATAGTTTTGTTTTCGCTAGTGTGGTTTTCTGTATTATTTGTGGAGTTTGATTTGTGTGATTTGCAGGAAATAAGATTAATAGATGCACAAATAATTAGCAGATATTTAATTTTATTCACCACCTTATAAAGGTAAATTGTATATAATTTTTAAGGGGATTTATTTTAAATGTTATTTACAATCTTATGTTTAAATGATTGGTTTTTATTATAAAGTATACTTTGTATATTTAAACTTTAAAAATTTAATGGCTTATAGATTTATGCCGATTTACAAATAAATTTAAAACATATGAAATTATTACAAAATAAAGTAGCCATTATTACTGGCGCATCAAGAGGAATTGGAAAAGGTATTGCAATTAAATTTGCTGAACAAGGCTGTAACATTGCTTTTACATTTTTGAGTTCTGTTGAAAAAGCAAAAGCTTTTGAAACTGAATTAGCAACCACTTACGGAATTAAAGTTAAAGGTTACCAAAGTGATGCAGCGGATTTTAAAGCAGCTGAGCAATTAGTTAACGATGTTGTTGCAGAATTTGGAACTGTTGATGTTTTAGTAAATAATGCTGGTATTACAAGAGATACTTTATTAATGCGTATGACTGAGCAACAGTGGGATGAAGTAATGAATGCCAATTTAAAATCTGTATTTAATTTAACAAAAGCTGTTCAACGCCCTATGTTAAAAGCTCGCTCTGGTTCTATTATAAATATGAGTTCAGTTGTTGGTGTTAAAGGAAATGCCGGACAAGCAAATTACTCGGCTTCAAAAGCTGGAATTATTGGATTTACAAAATCTGTAGCACTTGAATTGGGATCACGTAATATTCGTAGTAATGCAATTGCACCAGGGTTTATAGAAACTGAAATGACGGATGCTTTGGATGAAAAAGTTGTTCAACAATGGAGAGATACAATTCCTTTGAAACGAGGTGGAAGTGCAGAAGATGTTGCTAATCTTACATTATTTTTAGCAAGTGATATGAGTGCTTATATTACTGGCCAATGTATTAATGTTTGCGGTGGAATGCTAACCTAATATGGTTATTTGAATAGTGATTAAATAAGTCATTATCTTTTACTAAAAACATCAAATTAAAATAATAAAACATAATGCAATTTATTTCTAGTTATCCTTGGTACTTTATTTTGCTATGCTTAATTGCAGGTGGAGTATTTGCAGGGTTGTTGTATTTTAGAGATAAAAAAAATACTGATAGGAGCAAAGGAATTTTGGCTTTACTAGCAACATTGCGTTTCTTATCAGTAAGTATTATTAGTTTATTGTTATTGGAGGTTTTTGTAAAACACTTAATTAATGAAACTGAAAAACCTATAATAATTATAGCTCAAGATAATTCGGCGTCAATAGTTGCGGGTAAAGATTCTACTGATTTAAAAGTAAATTATATTAAAGCGCTTAATGATTTTAAGAATGCTGTTAAAGAAAAGTATGAAGTAAAAATGTATCAGTTTGATACTGAAACTCAACCTACAGAAACATTTGATTTTAAAGGCAAAGAAACCGATATTTCTAAATTAGTTAATGATATTGAAAATAATTATTCTAATAGTAATATTGGGGCTGTTATTTTAGCAACCGATGGTATTTATAATAAAGGTACAAATCCCTTTTATAGTGTTCAAAAAATTAATGCGCCATTTTATACCATTGCATTAGGAGATACAACACCTATAAAAGATGTTTTAATACAATCGGTTAATCACAATCAAATTGCCTATTTGGGAAATACATTCCCAGTAGAAGTTCTTGTGAATGCCACCGATTTGAAAGGTAGTGATGTGACATTAACATTATCTAATAATGGCACGGTATTGAAGTCAGAAACTGTGGTTTTAAATTCAGAGGCATTTAGTAAAACATATAGTTTTACAGTTGATGCTCTTAAAACAGGAATACAAAAATATACGGTTTCACTTTCTACTTTGCCAGAAGATAAAAACATATATAACAATTCTCAATCCTTTATTATAGATGTAATTGATAATCGTCAAAAGGTATTGATTTTAGCATCTGCCCCACATCCTGATATTACAGCAATTAAGGAGAGTATAAGTTCAACTCAAACCTACGAAGTAGAAGTTGGATTAATTAATGATTTTACAAAACCATTAAAGCCATATTCTTTAATTATATTACATCAAACTAATAGTTTGCCTCCTCGTATAATAAATGAAGTAAAGGCAAATAATCAATCAATTTGGTATATAGGCTTAAACCCACCTACAGGATTATTTAGTTTTGGAATGCCAAATAGTGGAGGAAGATTTAATGATGTTGAGCCTTCTGTAAATACTAATTTTTCTTTGTTTAGTATTAGTAATGAGCTAAGTACTTATTATAAAGAGTTTCCTGCTGTTAAATGTAATTTTGGGAATATCAATGCTAATAATGGTTCTTATACTTTGTTAAATCAACGTATTGGTGTTGTAAATACTGACAATCCCTTGTTTTTATTTACAGAAACTAATGGTGTAAAATTAGCAGGTTTTTTTGGTGATGGATTATGGCGTTGGAAATTGCGTGATTTCTTGGATCATGACAATCACAATTTATTTAACGAATTAGTTAATAAGACGGTTCAATATTTATCTGTAAAAGCAGATAAAAGTTTTTTTAGAGTATTTACTAAAAAGATAATTAATGAAAATGAAGCTTTGGATTTTACAGCAGAGGTTTATAACCAAAGTTATGAATTGATTACTGAACCTGATGTTTTATTAACTTTAAAAGATAGTAAAGGTAAAATGTATAATTATACGTTTTCTAAAAAGCAAACCATGTACAGTTTAAGCGCTGGTTTGTTTCCTGCTGGTGAATATAGTTATGAAGCAAAAGTAAAAGTGGGCGACAAGTTATTTACAAAATCGGGGATTGTAGTTGTAAAAGAAATTGTTGCCGAGAAAATTAATACACTTGCAAATCATCAATTGCTTTTTCAAATAGCAAAGGAAAGTGGTGGGAAATTGTTTTATAAAAACCAGCTTAAAGAATTGCAAAAAGAAATTTTAGAAAGCCAAACTATAAAATCTATAACCTATTCGCATAAACAATTAACAGATTTGGTAAATCTTAAATGGATATTTTTTATAATCTTATTTTTACTTTCTGTTGAATGGTTTATTAGAAAACGTAATGGTGGAATTTAAGAAAAAAGTTATGCACACATAATGTTAAATTTGTATGAAATTTGAATTTTTATTTGTAAATTTATCTTTATAAAATTAATATTAACTTAATCTAATAAACATGAAAAAAATCTACGTTTCTATTTTAG